>DBXB01000022.1:0-27496 GCA_002309155.1 Bacteroidales bacterium UBA1223
TGGAAATCGCCAAGATGCGTGCCGCACGTATGCTCTGGGCCAAGATAGTCAAACAGTTCAACCCCCAGAACCCCAAGTCTCTCGCTCTGCGTACCCACAGCCAGACTTCCGGCTGGTCGCTCACCGAGCAAGACCCATTCAACAACGTCGGACGCACATGCATCGAGGCTATGGGTGCCGCTCTCGGTCACACCCAGAGCCTTCACACCAACGCACTCGACGAGGCCATNNCTGCCTACCGACTTCTCCGCCCGTATCGCCCGTAACACTCAGATCTACATCCAGGAAGAAACCAACGTCTGCCGCGTCGTTGACCCGTGGGCCGGCAGCTATTATGTCGAGACCCTCACCCACGAGCTAGCTCATAAAGCTTGGGCTCACATCCAGGAGGTCGAGAAGCTCGGCGGTATGGCCAAGGCTATCGAGAGCGGCGTGCCCAAGATGCGTATCGAAGAGGCCTCAGCACGTAAGCAAGGCCGCATCGACAGCAATATCGATACTATTGTTGGTATCAACAAATACCGCCTCGACCACGAAGACCCCATCGAGACACTCGAAATCGACAACACCGCCGTGCGCAACGCTCAGATCGAGCGTCTGAAGAAACTCCGTGCCGAGCGCGACAGCGACGCCGTCAACGCGGCTCTCGACGCTCTCACCGAGTGCGCTCGTACCGGCCAGGGCAACCTCCTTGCCCTCAGTATTGATGCCGCTCGCAAGCGTGCCTCTTTGGGCGAGATTTCCTACGCCCTCGAAAAAGTTTATGGACGTTACAAAGCTAAAATCAATCTTATAAGCAACGTGTACAGCTCACAGACCAAATCCAACGACCGCTTCAAGCTCGCTCAGCAGATGACCGACGAGTTCGCCAAGCGCGAAGGCCGCCGCCCGCGTATCATGGTGGCCAAGATGGGACANNGACCGCGGCGCCAAAGTCGTCGCCACCGGCTATGCCGACATGGGATTCGACGTCGATATGGGACCTCTCTTCCAAACTCCCGCCGAAGCAGCCAAGCAAGCCGTCGAGAACGACGTCCACATCGTTGGCGCCAGCTCCCTCGCCGCAGGTCACAAGACCCTCCTCCCGCAGCTCATCGAGGAACTCAAGAAACTCGGTCGTGAGGACATCATGGTCGTAGCCGGAGGCGTCATACCCCCGCAGGACTACCAGTGCCTCTTCGACGCCGGAGTAGCCGCCGTCTTTGGTCCCGGCACCCCGGTAGCCGAAAGCGCCATCAAGATGATGGAACTCCTCAACGCCGTGAAAGAATAAGACGGTAATTTTTCATAGCAGATTGGCCGCTGCCTGGCAACACGGGTAGCGGCTATCTGTTTTTTCTGTTGTCAAGTTTGAGGTAACGGAAAATTTAATTTTCAAACTGTTACAAAAAAATAGTATATTTGCATAGTCGCATAGGAATGTGCGATTGTGTAAATTGTTTATTGTTAGCAAAATAAATACTAATATGTATAATTTATATCATTGTAAAAAAGCGCTGGCGGTGTTGTCTCTGGCGTTTGTTGCCATTTCGATTCCCGTTAAGACGATGGCGCAGGAGGTGAACATCGACACTATCATGAAGCACATCATAGAGCTCTCGTCGGAACGCTATGAGGGCCGTCAAGCCGGAACCTACGGCTATAATGCTGCGGTGAAATACTGCGTCGAGGTACTGGAATCGTATGGAGTGGAACCTGCCGGCGAGGACGGCGGATGGCTGCAGGAGTTCGACGTGGAGTGCAACGAGATTGACAACTGCACATTCCACACCTACCTGCCTGGTGCTAAAAATCACGACACCTACTCGCTGGGTCGTGACTTCTCGTGCGCCGCTATGACGGGTCGTGGATATGCTGACGCCAACGTGGTGTTCTGCGGCTACGGTTTGGACGCTTCTGCTTACGACGAGTACGCCAACGTCGATGCGCGTGGCAAGATTGTGATTGTTGCGAGCGGTGTGCCGAATTTCCTGCCCAGCGACATAACCGACCGCTATGCTACCTTGCGCGACAAGGCTCGCGTGGCCAAGATGCACGGTGCGGTGGCTCTGGTGTCAATCAACATGTCGAAGACCTGTGGCGACATCGAGGTGCAATGCAGGGGATATAACGGCAAGCTGCCTCATCTGGCTACCTTCCCCATCATACAACCTACGAAATACTGCGCCGAGTCGCTCTTCCGTGGTGAGGAGATGCCGTTGGACGAAGCCATTGCTAAAATACAGGAGGATCACAAACCTCATTCCTTTGCTTTCAACAAGAAATTTGAGATAGAGACGAACACAAGATATCGTGCCAGCGCCCCGACCTACAACATCGTTGGTATAATGCATGGCGCAAGCAAGAAGGTGAAGCGTGAGTATATAGTCCTCGGTGCACATCTGGATCATGTGGGTCGTCAGGGTGAGACCTGCTTATATCCTGGTGCCGACGACGATGCCTCGTCGGTGGCGGCGTTGCTTGAGACGGCTCGTATTCTGTCGGAACTGCCTGTTGACAAGAAACCTTCACGCAGCGTGGTGTTTGTGATTTTCTCGGGTTCCGAGCAACTGGACAAGGGCACATACGAGTTCATCGACCACTTCCGCTATCAAGGCCGCATCGAGGCTTTCTTGAGCATCGACTGCATAGGTTCCGGCGATAGCATTGATGTGCGCGGAAACGCCCGCTACCCGAACCTGTGGGGCGTGGCTTGCCACAACGACTCGCTCTACACCCATGCGATGGGTCGTGCCAAGAAGACTATAAAGGTCTATGCCACCGAAGAGGAGCTGGCCGAGCGTGCAAAGCAGAAAAAGCTCGAAGAGAAGGAAGCTGCCAAAGATCCCAAGAAGATGAAGGCTTTGAAGAAAAAGAAACCGACCGGCAACGAGAAGTTCTCAGAGCAGGTGGTGGAAGGTTTCCAGACGATGCCTTCGGGCGACGCGCTTGCGTTCCAGCCGCTGGAGATCCCGTCGCTGGTGTTCACAACCTTCAACGGAAAGCAGCATACGCATACGACTTACGATATTGCGGAGAATATCAACCGGGCGACGCTTACCAAGGCTGCATCGTTGGTGTATCACACGCTCTGGGATTTGACTAGAGGCTACTACCGCGGTCGCACCTACGAGTCGAAGCTGCAGGTCTATGGACCTCTGATTGATGATTGATGTGCTGATGCCTCGGTAGTCAGAATACTCAAAACATAGAACTTAAAACTTTTCAACTTCTCCGATGTGGACGTTATATAAGAAAGAACTTTCGGGTTTCTTTTCGTCGATTGTGGGCTATTTGGCCATAGTTGTTTTTCTGGTGCTGATAGGGCTTATGCTTTGGGTGTTCAGCACCCCGTTCAATGTGCTGGATGACGGTTTCTCGGCTATGGACGGCTTCTTTTTCATAGCTCCGCTGCTCTACCTCTTCCTTATCCCTGCCATAACGATGCGTATGTTTGCCGAAGAGAAGCGTGGCGGCACCATGGAATTCCTGCTGACCAAGCCGCTCGGCGACACGGCTATAGTGTTTTCAAAATTCCTGGCGGGGTTGACTCTGGTGTTCATCTCGCTACTGCCCACCCTGGTGGTTTATTTCACCATCTATGCCTTAGGCGACCCCGTTGGCAATATCGACACGGGCAGCGTCTGCGGCTCATACATCGGCCTTTTGTTCCTTGGCGGGGCCTTTGTGGGAATAGGCCTGTTCGCAAGCGCTATCACAAACAACCAGATTGTCGCCTTCATCGTGGCGGTGGTGCTTTCGGTGTTCATGTACCTGGGGTTTGAGGGAATCTACCAGATGGGCTTCCTCGGCAAGGCCGACTTGTTCATCAAGTCGTTGGGCATGCGTCACCACTACGAGTCCATCAGCCGCGGTGTGATCGACACTCGCGACCTCATCTACTATCTCAGCGTCATCGCCATTGCGATAATGGCAACTCGCATGGTTCTCCAGAGCCGCAAATGGAAGAAGTAGTTGGAGGTGGGCGATAAGTTGTCAGTGGTAAGTAATTTGATAATTCCGGTATCTGATGTCTCTCGATAAAAATAAACTTAAAGAAAACAAGAATAACGACAGCCGCAAACGGCAGAGTTGGTTCGAATTCGGGATTGCTTTGCTGGTTGTGGTGTTTGTGAACGTGATAAGTGCGTTCCTTTTCGGCCGACTCGACCTTACAGACGACCACCGCTACTCGCTGTCGAAATCGACCAAAGAACTGTTGAAGGGTGTCGATGAGCCTATATTGTTCAGGGTATATCTCGATGGTAATGACCTGCCGGCCGACTTCAAACGCCTGCGCAACGAGACCAAGGAGATTCTCAACCAGTTCAGGGCTTACAACCGTAATGTCGATTACGAGTTTGTTAATCCGGGCAATCTGCCGAGCGACAAGGAGCGCAACGAACTCTACAAGGACCTTATCTCGCACGACATACAGCCTTCTTCGGTCAGCCAGCGCAGCAGCAACGGTGTGTCGCAGATGGTTTTGATTCCAGCGGCGGAGATTACGTATAAGGGCAACAAGGCATACGTTCAACTGCTGCAAAGCCAGCAGTATGTTTCGGAGTCGGACGAGGTGAACAACTCAATCCAGAACCTCGAATACCAGCTCTCTAACGCAGTCCGCACGCTCTCGCGCTCGATGAAGCCGGTAGTGGCCTTCTCTATGGGGCACGGCGAGCTGCCTATGGCAAACCTCTATGAAATTCAGCGTTCGCTGTATGAGAACTACACTCTCGACACTGTTACATTGAACGAGAACGTCAACGCATTGCGCAAGGTGGTGAGGGGTTCTGATTCGTCATACACCTTCCTGCCAAAGTACGATGTGCTGGTAGTGGCCAAGCCGACCAAGACTTTCTCTGACAAGGATCTGTTCGTTCTTGACCAGTTTGTGATGATGGGTGGCAGGGTGCTGTGGCTTATCGATGCGATGGATGCCGACATGGACAGCCTTGCTGTGAATCCGCAAGCAGTGTCGGTACGTCTGCCTTTGGGTATGGACGAACTGTTCTATGCCTACGGTGTCAGGATAAACACCGACCTGGTTATGGACATTCGTTGCCGACCCATTCCGATGGTTGTCGGGCAGGTGGGCGACCGTCCTCAGTACAACTTCACCCCATGGTACTACTTCCCGGACCTTATCCCTGTGTCTGACCATCCGATTGTGCGCAATCTGGACATCATAAAGAGCGACTTCGTGAGTTCGATACAGTTGCTTGACAATTCCGACGATATTTCAAAGACGGTGTTGCTTTCGACATCTGAATACTCGAGGGTGAAGAATGCTCCTGTCATTATAGACCTCAACGAAACACGTCAGGAGCCTGACCAGAGGCTTTACAACCGCAAGAACCTGCCGGTGGCCGTCCTGCTGCAGGGCACCTTCCGCTCCATGTGGGTGCATCGTCTGCCTTCGGGTTTCACCAAACTGCCGGAGATTGGCTACCGCGACACAAGTCTGCCTACCAAGATGATTGTGGTTTCGGACGGCGACATCATCAAGAACCGCTACAACCGCAACGACGGCACCACCTATCCGCTTGGCTACGACAGCTATACCAATACAATGTATGCCAACAAGGAGTTCCTGCTCAACGCCATCAACTATCTCGCTGGCAATGACGACGCGATGGCGTCTCGTGGCAAGAGTGTGCAGCTGAGGAAACTTGATGTGGTGAAGTCGAAGAATTCGGCTGTGACGGTTAAGATTGTCAATATCGTGGTGCCGGTAGCGCTTCTGGCGCTGGCGGGAGTGATAATCTATTTTGTGCGGAGGGCGAGGTATATCAAACGTAAGTGAGACTTTTAAAGTCCAGGAAAATCCATAAAAGTATATGAAGAAGAAACGCAACGTCATTATATTAGTGGTCACATGTGTACTTGGTATTGTGGCTGCGCTTTTGGTTCTGTTGCTGAACCACCGGTCAACCCTTGACGACTTCGCCGTCAAGAATCCAGAGACCATCACTCGTATTTTCATGGCAAACAACAGAGGTCACCGTGTGTTGTTGACTCACGATCTGGAGAATACCAGTGATTCGGCATGGATGGTTGATGAAAAGTACTATGCAAGTCAGCCTATGATCGAGATGCTTGTCAACACAATGGCAAGCATGCGTATCAGAGAGAAAATAAACCGAGCCGCATTGCCCAACGTGGTCAAGGACCTCTCTGCCAACAACGTCAAGGTGGAAGTCTATCAGATGGTCTATCGCATCGACTGGTTCAAGGGCAAGTTGAAACTTTTCCCGCACGAGAAGAAGACCGTGACGTATTATGTGGGGCATGAGACGAGGGATATGATGGGTTCGTACATACTGCGTGACGGCGACAAAGAGCCTTACGTTATTTACATGCCTGGGCTGCGCGGTATGATTAACACAAGGTTTATTGCCGACCCAATACCATGGCGCAGCCATCGGATAATGAAACTTGACGTTAAGAACATAGAGCGTGTCGAACTCGACATCGCTGCCGCTCCCGACCAGTCCTATTCTGTGGTGCGTGAGGGCGAGGGATTCTATTTCGAATGTGGTGAGCCTCGTATGAGGGCTGAGTCGTTCGACACCGCACGGGTGGCTCAGATGCTCTCATCGTTCACCAACCTCAACTTTGACGAATATGCTATGGCGGTGCCAAAGGTGGAGATTGACAGCGTCTTCTCGAAAGCGCCGAAGACGGTGCTCACGGTGACCGACCGTGCTGGCAACCGTCGCGAGGTCAAGACCTACGTGAAATACACTAATCCTGACGACCTCAAGGCTATGCCTGACACGGCGATGTACCAAGTGTTCGACATCAACCGTCTGTATGCTATCATTGACTCGAAAGACACGGTGCTGATTCAGTATTTTGTATTCGACAACATACTCCAACCTGCTTCGTTCTTCCTGGGCAACGAACGCTACCATGTGGCATTATAGCTGCCACTTACCCGTTGTCAACTGTCTATTCAACAATAACGAATCACTCAATCTTGAACAAGCCTCTTATACTTATCACCAACGACGACGGTTTTGCGTCGAAAGGTCTTCGTGTACTGGATGAAGTTGCGCAGGAGTTCGGCGATGTTGTGGTGATGGCTCCGGAACGTAATTCTTCCGGTATGGGCCACTCCATAACCACCAACCGTCCTTTGCGTGTGCGCACCATAAAACTCTCCGACGGGTTGCAGGTGTATGCTTGTGACGGAACGCCGGTTGACTGTGTAAAACTCGCAACTGAATATTTCTGTCCGCGCCAACCTGACCTTGTGCTTTCAGGTATCAACCACGGCAGCAACTCGTCTGTCAACGTCATTTACAGCGGCACGATGGGTGCTGTCGTCGAGTCAACCATCAACGGTTTCGATGCTGTCGGCTTCTCCTACCTCGACCACAACGACGATGCTGACTTCTCGCCTTGTGTGCCATACATCCGACATATAATCGGTAAGGTGCTGGAGGATGGTTTGCCCACCAATGTCTCTCTTAACGTTAATTTCCCTAAGTTGAAAGTTGGAGAGTTGAAAGGACTGCGTGTATGCCGTGAGGCTCAAGCCAGATGGGCCGACAGTTTCGAGAAACGCACTGACCCGAACGGTAGGCCTTATTGGTGGCTTACTGGCAAGTTCGAATGTGACGATGCGGTGGAAGGCACCGACGAGTGGGCTTTGGCCAACGGATATGTATCAGTCGTGCCGATTCACCCCGACTATACGCGGCACGATGCCATTTCGGAGGTGGAAAACATGCTGTGCAACTGAAACCATGAAAAAACTATTCCAACAAAACAGTGTGTATATCGGCATGCTTGCCGAATTGCTTTCTATCGTGGTCCCTGCAGTGCTGCTTTATGTGGTGCTGCTTTTGCTCAATATTACGCCGATGTCGCGCATTCGCTGGTTTGCAGGGGTCTTCATCCCGGGCATATTGGTTGTGCGGGCCTATGCCAAGAAGAAAGAATTTCCCAAGGCTACAAAGGCCTCTGTCGTTACCTTCTTTGTCTGCTTCATTGGTTTTATGGTTTATCTTGGAATGACAAGGCAGCTGCTGTGATTTCTACTAACTGTCAACTATTGACCACTGCAAATTTAACATCAAAAAACTAATCTCTTGAAGTACTACATCATAGCAGGCGAATCATCAGGCGACCTTCACGGCTCAAACCTCATGAAGGCGATCTTCAAGTATGATGCGCATGCCGAGATTCGTTTCTGGGGAGGCGACAGAATGGCTGCGGTGGGAGGCACCTGTGTCAAACACATACGAGAACTCTCTTTCATGGGATTTGTAGAGGTGGTGAAGCATCTGCGTCAGGTGCTGGGCAATATAGCCTTCTGCAAGAAAGATATACTTCAGTTCCATCCCGACGCCATAATATATATTGATTTCCCGGGATTCAACCTACGTGTTGCCGATTTCGCACACAGGCATGGCTTCAAGAACTTTTACTATATCTCTCCCCAACTGTGGGCCTGGAAGAAAGGTCGCATCCGCAAGATGCGTAAGATAATAGAGCGACTTTTCTGCATACTCCCCTTTGAAGAGGATTTCTACAAGCACAACAACTTCCCGCAAGCCAAGTATGTCGGGCACCCTCTCCTTGACGCAATAGATTGTCATAATAGTCAGACTGACCCGATTAGTCCGACCAACGATAGACCTCTTATTTCCCTCTTGCCGGGCAGTCGTCGGCAGGAACTCTGCAACACCATGCCTGACATGCTCGCCTTGGCTGCCAGTCATCCTGAATATGATTTCGTCATTGCGGGCATGGACATACTCGGCCACGAGCAGTACTCTCGTTATGGAGCGCTGCCCTCCAACGTCAGCATACTCTACAATCAGACCTACCGGATTCTTTCTGAGTCCCATGCCGCCGTTGTGTGTTCAGGCACCGCCACACTCGAAACCGCGCTGTTCAACGTGCCTCAGGTGGTATGCTACAAGGCTAACCCTGTTTCAATCGCCATAGCGCGTTGGTTCGTGGGCAAGCGGGTGCGGTTCATCTCCTTGGTCAACCTAATAGCCGACCGCCCGATAGTGAAGGAGCTGCTGCAACAAGATTTTAACCAAACTATGCTTGAGGAAGAGTTCGTGAGAATTACAAGTGACGAAGCCTACCGTTCAAAGATGCTAAAAGGATATGCCGAAGTGCGTCATATTCTTGGCGGCTGTGGTGCGTCTGACAGAGTGGCTTCTGCTGTTATCAGTTCGATTGAAAGGTGAAATACAGATTGCTCATATCTCTGTTCTTCTTTACTGCCATGACCGCCATGGCCGACAAAGTGAAGGTGCGTATTTTCTCGACAAACACCATTACGTCGGTTACCGTGTCGTTCGACCTCGGCCAATATAACGTCTATGCCAACGACTCTGTGTTGTTGGAATCGACTCTCGGCGAAGGCGCCTCGCTCACACTCAAGCCTTCTAGTGGAAAAGTGTCTATTGCCTCTGACGGTTACAACTACGGCATCTTCGAGAAGATACGTTTTCAGGCAACAGACACCGCTTGTATTCTATGCATAAACCCCTCCAACGTCAAGCAGCGCACCTACGAGGGTAATCTGATAGTCACTGCCACGAAGCAGAACTCGCTACTACTTATCAACGAGGTGGAATTTGAGACATACATTGCAGGCGTGGTGCAGTCGGAAATATATGGCGACCTTACCGACATATTCCGAGTGCAGGCCATCATCTCGCGCACATGGGCGCTCAAAAACATCAACAAACACCAGAAGGACGGCTACAACTTCTGCGACCACGTCCACTGCCAAGCTTATCATAACCGCTGCGTCCGTCCCGACATAATGCTAGGCACCATGCAGAGTAGTGGAGTCACCATAGTAGATACCGAAGGGCATCTTATCGAGACACCGTTCCACTCCAACAGCGGCGGTCAGACTGCAAACTCAGAGGATGTGTGGCGCAACGCTTTGCCCTATCTGCGTTCGGTCGAGGACACCTTCTCCTTCCGCATGCGTCAGTCTGACTGGACCAAGGTCCTCAGCAAAGACCAGTGGCTCGGCTATTTTGCAAAGAAACATAAAATCAACACGGAGGACGCCGCTGTGCGCGACTCGTTGCTATCGTTTACTCAGGTCCGTCGCAAAGCTCGCATAATGGGAGTGCCCCTTACGCGTATCCGCACCGATTTTCAGCTCAAATCCACTTTCTTCAGCGTGGTTTACGACACCGTCAGTGGCAAGGTTACCCTCCGAGGACATGGCTATGGACACGGTGTCGGCCTCAGTCAGGAGGGCACCATACGTATGGCACAGCTTGGCATCGCCTATGACAGTATCATCAGGCATTATTATTCAGGCGCAAGGCTGAACAGTAATCCCGACTCGCCAAAGAACTACGTGGAAAATTATATCCAGCAAATAGAGAAAATCATAGAAGACGACAAGCAGCGCACTACGCAGGTAAAGTCGAAGAAAGACGACTGGCTCGGACGCCTCTTCCGCGTGCGCGACCGCGAGGAACGCGAGGAAATCTACGACGAAAGCAAGCAGGACAACGAGACAGACTGGCAGTTCAAGTTCGGCGACGCCGACACCACAGCGACAATAAAGCAGGCTGTGCCTTTGGAGCGATAGTCAAAACCTTACTTAAGAACGACAGGCTTCTCAGCTGGTTGTATGTATCCATAGGTGGTTCCCCTGTAGTCAAAAGTACTCCTGACGTGGTCTCCAACCTGTTTTTTCGTGGCCTATAGGCAGTTCCTAAAAAGGTGGCAGGAAAAATATGAGAAAGGAGACTAAGAAAGATGTACTACTTGGCGTAGCGGGAATAGATACCCTCCATTGTGTCAACGTTACGCTCCCAGTCGTAGAGGCGCAGTACACGCTGTCTGCCCGCGCGGCCCATAGAGATACGCAGCGACTCGTCGGAAACGAGTTTTTGGAGGGCCAGGGCGGCCGAATGGCTGTCTTCTACAGGAACGATGAAACCCGTCTCGCCGTCAGCGACGACCTCCTTGAAACCATCGGCAGCGGAAGCAACCACCGGGCACTCACAGGCCATTGCCTCGACGGCGACGACTCCGAAACTCTCCCGACGCGACAAAGAGACTGACACATCGAAGGAGGAATAGAGTGTGGGCAACTGCTCGTTGGGAATGTAACCGAGGAATTGAACCTTGTTGCTGATTCCAAGGGTGTTGCACAAAGTCTGCAGTTCTTGCCACTGCGGTCCGGTGCCGGCTATCTTCAACAGTAGGTTTCGGTCTGGAGCCATGCTGCAGAGCTCGGCAAAAGCCTTTATCAAGAGGTCGATGCCATAGACATGACGAAGGGTCTTGACGTTGCCGATGACGAACTGGTCGGATTTGGATACCGGTTGAGGGGCAAAGCGCTTGGTATCAACACCGAATGGGGTAATGGAGATATCTTTGTCGGTGTATTTTCGAGTCTCAGCGGCCATGCAGTGGCTGGTGGAGAGTATGGTGTCGGCTTTTTTGAAAGTGTATTGGAGCAACCTACGGTAAACGGTGCCTGCGTTAGGATATTCGTAAACATCGCTGCCCCAGACAGACACAATGAAAGGGTGGAAGCCAGCCAAAGCGCCTATAAGCCCATAACTCGAGGCGTAGTGGGCATGTAGTATGTCCGGTTTAAATTCCTTGATTTTGCGCTTTGCTGCGGAGAGACCGCCAAGGTACTGGATTTTGCCGTTAATCCACTGACGACGGCGAGAAATCTCGTCAAGGGAATATCCGCAACTGTAGATGGTGAGGTTGGGTATGCCGTCATAGGGGGTGACATCGCTTTTGAGGAGGCCGAAGAGAAACACAGTATGTCCGCGCTGGCAAAGGGATGTGACCCAGCGCCGTGTGTGGATGCTGATGATTTCGGAAAGAATGAATATGCGCATACCTATGGTTATTTGTTTATTCTGGTCAAAGAGTCTGCAACTTGTCTGGCACGAGCCTGCCATGTGTTAGAGGATGCGATAGCTTGCATCTTTTCGCGGCAGGATGCAAGCAATTCGGGCCGGGCCGTCAAGGTGGTCAGGGAGGCTCGCACAGAGTCCACAGAGTCGTCGCACACAACCCCTACTCTGTTGCGTTCTATGAACGAACCAGTCCAAGTACACGATGGAGCGAATACGGGCATGGCGTAGCCCATCGTGTCGAAAAGCTTGTAGGGCACTGCAAACTGGGTATAGTCGTTGGTGAAAAACATGGCGAACAAATCGGCCTGAGCATAGAGTCCGTCAAGGTCCGCGCCATATTTGTGCACTATGTTGATATTGTCAGCCATAAGTGGGGTGTAGTCGCTGGAAACAGCTTTCCAGTCGTCGGGGCGGCAGCACACAGTGAGCGACACATTTGGAGTCTGCGACACGGCTCTGAAAAGGGTGCGCATGTCGTAGATACCACCGATACCACCGATGTAAAGCAGTCTCAATCGTCCGTCGAAAACATGGGGATTTATTGGATGAATATCACAACCCGCTGGCAGTTCCTCCACCTTGCGAGGGAAAGAGAAAGGTATGTGCTGCAACATCTCTAACGAAGGAAGAAAGAGCATGTCGAGCAACTTGGCGTATTGGGAAAGGTCGTAGCGGTAGAAATATTTGGCAACTCGCTGCTTGAAGTCTTTGTTTTTGTTGATGAAACACCAATGGATGTCGCGATAAAAAAGTCCGATGGGTATGCCATTGCGCTTGCAGAATGAGAAGAAAGGGAAGTCGAGACATGGATGGGTAGGCATGTGGTGGCTCTCCGTAAGCAACGTTGGCATCGTAGATGATTCGCTGTAAAGGAAATCGTACTTTACTCCATTACGGATATTGCGTTTGATGGCGGTAATACAGCGCTTGCGCTCGGCGGCACAGCCTTCGACAACGTTAACAGAATAGCCTATGTCGCGGAATGCCTGCTGCAACTTCATCGGACGTATCTGACTGGCAGAATGCAACGATGGGTCGAGCTGCAGAGGGACATGGAATATCATTCGCGCAGAAGCGCTGGCGTTCGATTCGGTCATTTTATGTGTTGTTGAAAGATATAACCCTTTAATTCCATGATGAATGGACGGTTGAAGAACCAATAGATGGCGAGATAAACAATACCAAACAGAGCAATCAAGGCAAGGCGTAGGTAGAAGTTGTCCAGGAAAAGCAAGGGAAAAGCAGACAGGCCGGCAGCCAGAATTGCAGCCACGAAGGAAAAGGCTATGGCACCGAGATACTGTCTCATAGGCAACTGTATCATCTTGTAAACCATCATGCGCCAATAAGCGACCATGAAGACCGCAGCGAGGGCAACCTGAACATAGGATAGCACTTGAATATTGTATAGGCAGGCAACGTATGTGGCTGCAAACGTGAAGACGACACGAATAAGGGTCCAATAGAAGCCCAAATCTGTGCGTCCCAGCGAAACCATAAGAATGGAAGCGGGATTGCCAATCGACTGAAAGAAGCCCCAGAGAGAGAGGACACGGACGAACCACGCCACCGCTATCTTGTCCTGACCATAACACAATAACGTCAGAGGGTCGGCAAATACGAACAGGATGGCAAAGACGGGCACATTCAAGAAGGAGAGGATGCTGAGAATCTTTTTATAGGAAATCCGCATGCGTTCCTTGTCGTCCTGGAACTTGGCGAAAGCGGGAGCTGCAACAGAGGTGATCATGGGGTTTATGACCTGGACAACCTTCATCACCAGCTCTTTGGCAAGGTTATAGACACCGAGAAGCTCTTGGCCGAAGAAGCGGCCGATAAGGAAGATGTCGGCCTTTGCTGCCATATAATCAATCACCTGCATGCCGAGCTGATAGCCACCAATCTTGAAGAGGTCGGTGATTTCGGAGGGCTTGAAATGGAACATTATGCGGTATGTCCGCAAACCGGAAACGGCATAGGTGCCCTGCATGACAACAACCTGCAGGAGTGTGCCATAGACAATGCTGTAAACTCCTAAACCTTTGACGGCCAGCAACACAGTGAGTATAGCACCAAGGAGAGTGCTGACGATGCTGACAATGGATATGAACTTGAAATCAAGCTCTTTCGACTTGAATGTGTAGAACATCTTGCCAAAAGAAGAGATGATCAGCTGAAGGCCTATAAGAGGGATAATCTTGTTCAGTTCCGATTCGTGGTAATAATTGGCAACCAACGGTGTAGCGGCACACAAGATGGCATATACAGTGCAACTGAGAATGAGATTGAGCCAGAAGACAGAGGAATACTGCTTGCGCGATATGTCCTGCTTGTGGATGAGCCCGGTGGCCAGGCCCATGTTGGCGAATATCTCGGTGAAGCCAAGCACCATGGTTGCAAGAGCCAGAAGTCCGAAATCGCTCTTTGAGATGAAACGAGCGACAATGAATAGCTTCAACATCTGGAGGAGAGCCACGGTGGCAGTTCCCACACCGTTCCATTTCACGCCTCCTACGGCTTGCTCTTTCAGCGACATAGGGGGGCTCCTTTCCTATTGTTGTCCACATGACAGGCGTAGCAGACAATGAACACAAACGACAGATACTGCCCCCAGAGAAACAGCGACGAACTGGGGGAAAAAAGAAGGAAAAGATAGAACACAGGGAGAATCCAGAACTCATTGCGTCCGGCACGGGCCATTGTACGCATAATATAGGCTATCAAGAGGATGTAGGCCAGGAATGGAACAAGACCAGATGTAAGAAGTATCTGAAAAAGATACGAATGGGTGTTTGTGAGACCATGGAAGAGGTCACGGTTGTCTTGTAGCGAGAAGTAGTAACGGTCGCCCCAAATGCCAAAGCCAAGTCCGTAGGAGTCGAATAACGACTCAAAAGCTCCGGCATAGAGATGAAAACGATATGCGAGCGTGTTGTCAGAAACGAGCAGATATATTCCTAATGCAACTACGAGTACTGCAACTACAGACATTACTTTCCAATACCGCTTCACCCAACCACGGAACATAAAAAGCAGAAACAATGCCTCGACGACAATGGCTGTGCGGCAAGCAGACAGAACAAATACCACCGTCGCCATGACGATAAGCACAATGTCAACCCATACCTTAGCGCTGGACACCATATTCCTGCGATAAGAAAGACAATAAAGCAATGACAACGCAACCAGAACAGCATAATCGTTGGGATTGTAGCTTAACCCGCTTGCCGTCCGAACAGGAATAGACAAAGCTGCAGATGCTGGCAAGTGCCATCCCATAGCGAATTCGATGCAGCCTAAAACACACATGGCTGCAATGTATGCTGTATTCAAAAGGTAGAACAGCCGCAACGACTGCACAGTGTCAAATAATGCAAATGTCAACAAACTATAGACAAACAGGCCTATAATCATGAAGTCGACGAAACCACTGTCGGATGCGAACGTCGTGTAAGGAAACGTCATGACAAAAGTCAGGACGGAGTAAACCAGGAAATAAAGCAAAGTGAAATAGTAAACCTTTGACTGCCGGGAATGGTGTATAAAAAGCAGGATACCGACAGCAAAGAGAGACATCACCCGTATCAACACCAGCTTGTGCGAGAACAAAAACAAATAGCCAGCGCCCCACGCAGACAAGCACAGCAATGTCAAAAGAATATTCAAGACAATGGTGCGATATCTACTCTCGGCAAAATTCATCTTTACGGTTTTTGAGATTCGATATCAACAGACAGAAAGCGGCTGCAATACAAAATGAGAATACTATGGATAGCAACAGAGTGACAGCAAAACGATGAGCCTTGGGAGACGAGGCCACATAGGGCTGGTCAACGATGTCTGTGACGAAGACAGTATTTATTTCATCCCAATGATAATCAGGCACTTTAGCTTCAGTCAAGCTTCCCCTAGAAGCCCTCTCCAAGATGGATGAGGGATACTCGTCATAAGTTCTTTTCAGCAAGGCCACCGCATAGGACATCAGACGAAGCCCTGCGACAGTATCATCGACATATAAATGCAGAAACATTGTGTGTTGAGGAGTCTCGTAGAACTTATAACAGCGGTTAAAATTGTCCTCGGACAACATATTCTGCGAGGCTGCCGTCATTTTTCTTTTGAAATCCTCGCTTCCAAGTATCCGACGCATCTTATAGCACGGATTTATTGACGACTGCGATGTTTCGGTTGAAACCATCTGTACAGGATAAACCTCAGAGACAATGTCGCTATGCAGATAGGTCGGGACAGTGAGAATCCTTGTAACAAAAACAATCGCGGCCAAGCAAAAACCAATGATGAAAAACAACTTTGACTTGAAAACGGACAGTATGGAATATCCTGCGTCGGTCATTTTTAGAAAAGGTAATATTTTGCACACATGAATTACGACCTACTGATGTCTCTCGCTACGTATTCGATTTTGGTCATCATTATTATTGTTAACGTTTTGCAAAGATACTAATTTTATCAATAACGTTGTCTAATGATTGATTTTTTCATGTTTTTCAGGCTTTGGTAACCGTCTGTTATACAAAAGGATGTAGGTTATTGGTTTTGGTCCCCTTTTGGTCCCCTTTTCATCCCCTTTTGTGTGAGGCTATATTATCGCCAACGCAGGGCCAACGAGAAACCGAGGATGCAACGTGCCAACGGCCTTGAATTGTGGATGCGTTGAGGGCATACGGATGCCGTTAGGAATAAGCATATAGGAACCGGGCACGGACAAGGAAGAACAACATAATACGATTTTAGAAAATTAATTCGTACTTTTGCAAACATGATGTACGCAATAGCCGCCGCTGTAATTATCGCAGCCGAGCTTATTTATTTCGCCATAGCCAAACATTTTGGCATAATGGACTGCCCGAACGAACGGAGTTCGCACACACGTCCCACGTTGCTGGGTGGCGGTGTGGTGTTTTTTATCTCAATCCTATGCTATTCACTATTTCATCATCTGGCATACCCGTGGTTTCTTGTTGCGACGGCCATGCTGGCGGTGATATGTTTTGTTGACGACCTTCATCCGTTGCCCAGCTTGCTGCGAATGGCGGTGCAATTTGCTGCCACACTGCTGGTGCTCTTCCAGTTTCAGGTGTTCGACCTTGCTGTGTGGAAAATCGTTGTGGTGATGATTATAGCCGTCGGCACGGTCAATATATACAACTTCATGGACGGGGTGAACGGGATGCTTGCAGCCTATTCGCTTGTAGTTCTCTCAACATTGGCGTTTGTCAACATTAGCGTGTCGCCATTTGTTGATCAAGATATTATCTGGTTTGCAATCATGGCGGTGGTGGTCTTTGGATTTTTCAATTTCCGCAAAAAGGCTTACTGTTTTTCGGGCGACGTGGGCAGTGTGGTGATGGGCGCACTGGTGCTGTTTTTGCTGGGTAGGCTTGTCCAAGCCACACCAACCGGAAAGGTGGAACTGGGATACCTGGTGTTTATCGGCGTATATCTTGCCGACGGAGGCTTCACCATCCTGAAGCGCATGCTGCGCGGAGAGAACGTACTGCTGCCGCATAGAGAACATCTATACGAAACGCTTTGCAACGAGTGCAAGATACCGCACCTGTATGTTTCGTTGGGTTATGCTTTGGCACAACTGGTTATCAACGCCTTGTTCTTTGTATTCCCCGACCATACACTGTATGCCGTATGTGTCGCCGTAGTGCTGCTTCTCTGCTACAGCGCCTTTTTCTATTACATAAAGCATCATTTGCCACAAAAATGAGAGGTCGGTTATGAGGAGTTTCGGCAGTTTATTCAAGAACATTCATCCCTTGCAGGCCTTTGAATACGCCTTGCTGATTGCTGTGGCTGCGGTGTTGCCGTTCTCCTGGCATATATCCTTCTATCTTCTCACACTACTGGTTATAAATGCCATCATTTCTGCCATAGTGACAAAACGGCTGGGAATACGGAACTTAAGAAGACTTGGTTGGATTTCCCTTGTTGCCATGGGGATTCTCCCGTTGGTTTATCTCGTCTCGTTGATTTATACCACTAATATGGCAGAAGGCAAGGCGGAGGTTGCCAGAAAGATGCTGCTGTTAGCATACGCAATAACTTTTCTGTTGTTCGACTGGTCGTTTCTCTCCCGCAAGCATATACTTGGTATTCTACAATTCATGACGGCGGCTTTGCTGGTTCGCTTTGTTATCCGCCTTGGGATTTCAGCGCACACAATAGCGTCTGGTGGGATGCCACTGTCACAATGCGTGGGATTCTTCTTCGATCCTATGCATCACGGCTACCTTTCCATGTACATACTTCTTGCAATCAGCTACTTGGCTTATATCGCATTGTATCAAGAAAACACTAATAAGATTTTCTTATATATTTCAGCAACTGTTTCCATACTTGCCCTGACGGCTTATCTGTTTATCCTACAATCACGGTCAGGATTGTTGGGCTTATCAATAATTGCCATTGGTTTTATACTGCTGATATTCCTCGAATTAAAGCGCTATAGACTTGGTGTTTTTTTATCGTGTATTGCTGTAGCTGTTGTGTTTGCGGCATTGTTGACACCAATGTCACATCACCGGCTGGCAGACACACTTGCAAAGGTCATCACCCAGGACAAATCAGATGAACGATACATCATTTCCAGAGCCTCCCTCAATGTCGTTAAGGCAAATTTACCATGGGGTGTTGGAGCTGGCGACCGAATAGACGAACTGGTGGACGAATACCATCGTATTGGTGCGGAAAAACAATATTGGCGACGATACAACCCCCATAACCAATTTGTTGATACGCTTATGACGACGGGCATAGTAGGTTTGTTAGTTCTACTGGCTGTATTCATCGTTCCACTCGTTGACTGCATCCTCTCCAAAAACCACCTTTTTGCGTTTTTTCTGCTTGTTATTGCCACGTCTGCGCTCTTCGAGTCAATTCTTGAACGACAGATGGGAATCAATTTCTTCTGCTTTTTCTATTGCCTCTTTATTGTTGAAAACAAAGAATATAACAAAATAGATACATGCTTAACTTCGCACTTATCGGAGCCGCTGGATACATCGCACCACGACACCTCAAAGCCATCGCCGACACAGGCAACAACCTTATAGCCGCTTACGACAAATTCGACAGCGTAGGACGGTTGGACAGTTCATTCCCAAAATGTGCATTTTTCACCGAACAAGAGCTCTTTGACCGCTTCTGCAACAAGGTGAAAGGGACAGACCGAAATATCGACTGGCTTTCGGTCTGCACCCCAAACTACACCCACGACGCTTTCATCCGTTACGGCCTGCGCCTCGGTGCCGACGTTATCTGTGAGAAACCGGTTGTGCTGAACCCATGGAATGTCGATGCGCTCGAGAAAGTGGAAGCAGAGACCGGACACAAGGCATACAATATCTTGCAGCTGCGTCTCCATGACCGCATTGTGGCGCTGAAAGAAAAAGTGGCTGCCGGCCCCAAAGACAAAGTCTATGACATAGACCTCACATATATTACCTCGCGTGGCAACTGGTACTACACATCATGGAAGGGCGATGTGCACAAAAGCGGAGGGGTTGCCACCAACATAGGCGTGCACTTCTACGACATGTTGCAGTGGATATTCGGTCCAGTGCAGGAAAATATCGTACATGTGATGGATTTTGACCGTGTGGCCGGATATCTAGGACTTAAACAGGCACGAGTTCGTTATTTTCTGAGTATCAACGCTGACTGTCTGCCCGAAAACGCTGTCCAAGGCGAGAAACGTACCTACCGAACACTGAATATTGATGGCGAAGAGTTCGAATTCAGCCAAGGATTCACAGAACTGCATACCAAGAGCTATGAAGAGATACTTGCCGGTCGCGGTTTCAGAATCAGTGAGGCAAAACCATGCATACAGATAGTCCACGACATCCGCAACGCAACACCGGTAGGGCTGAAAGGCGACTACCACCCATTGGCAAAAATGCCACTCTCGAAGCACCCCTTCGGATGGGACGATATGAAATTCTAACTCAATATTATGCCTATGCTTCAAATGGTTGACCTACATGGTCAATATCTTAAAATAAAAGACGAAATAGACAGCGGAATCCGTTCGGTAATAGACAGCTGCGCTTTTATCAATGGCCCCCAGGTGAAGGATTTTGCCACACATTTAAGTGAGTATATGGGAGGCTGTCACGTAATCACCTGTGCCAACGGAACCGACGCATTACAAATCGCACTAATGGCGCTCGGGTTGAAGCCCGGCGACGAAGTGATAGTGCCAGCCTTTACATACGTGGCATCGGCAGAGGTGATAGGCCTGCTGCAGCTCACCCCGGTGATGGTGGATGTTGACTATGACACCTTCAACATCTCTATTGAGGCAATGAAGAACGCCTTGACCACCAAGACAAAAGCTATTATACCAGTACATCTCTTCGGCCAAAGTTGCAATATGGAACCCATCCTTGAATTTGCAAGTGAGCACGGGTTGTATGTTATCGAAGACAACGCACAAGCCATAGGAGCAGAATACACATTCAGTGATGGGCATCGTGCCAAGACCGGCACGATGGGTACTATAGGCTGCACGTCGTTTTTCCCCTCAAAAAACCTTGGATGCTATGGCGACGGTGGGGCTTTATTTACCAATGACGACACCCTTGCCGAACGTATCCGTATGATTGCCAACCATGGACAAAAGGTAAAGTACCATCACTCGGTTATTGGCTGCAACAGCCGATTAGACACAATTCAAGCTGCCGTTTTAGATGTCAAGCTGAAACATCTTGATGAATATTGTGCAGCAAGATATACCGCAGCACAATACTATACCCATGCAATCAGACAGATAGACCTCAGGGAACAGTTGTTTATCACACCTGTCGAAGCTCCATATAGCACGCACGTCTATCACCAATACACAATGAAAATAAGGGATGGACGTCGCGATGAATTAAAATCTTTTCTTGCTGAAAGAGGAGTGCCCAGCATGATCTACTATCCACTGCCATTGCAGGATCAAGAAGCATTTAAAGATATCACTTACTACAAGGGGTCGCTATCGGTATCCAAGCAATGTGCATGCAGCGTACTGTCTTTACCTATGCACACCGAGTTGACAAGCGACATTCAAGACTCTGTGATAAACGCTTTGAAATCATTCCTTAACACACTCCAATAAATCCCTTCGTCATGAACATCTTAATGCTCAGTCATTATGCAGGTGCACCACAATATGGCATGGAGTACCGCTCATATTACATGGCACGCGAATGGGTAAAAGCTGGACACAGTGTCATGATTGCAGGAGCCTCGTTTTCGCATCTTCGCAAACAACAGCCACCCCTGGGAAGGGAGAATATCGACGGCATTGGGTATGTATGGCTAAAAACACGAAGCTACGAGGGGAATGGCATAGCTCGCGTTCTTACCATGGTACAGTTCGTCCTTGAATGTTATCGCAACAAACGTCTTTTTATTGATTTCAAGCCCGATGTGGTGATTGCCTCCTCTGTTTACACCTTCGACATATACCCTGCGCATTATTTCGCAAAGAAATGTGGTGCAAAACTGATATACGAAGTCCACGACCTCTGGCCCCTATCGCCAATGGTGATTGGAGGATACTCAAAATACCATCCCTTTATATGGCTTTTGCAGCGTGGCGAAGACTATGCCTATAGACATGTTGATTTGGTTGTCTCTATGCTGGACAAGGCCTTTCCACACATGCAGCGGCATGGACTTGACGAAAAGCGCTTTGTCTGTGTCCCCAACGGATACCTGGCAGAAGAATGGGAAAACACAGACTCTCAGCAACTTCCACAACAACACAAGGAACTGCTTCACTCTCTGCGTTCAGAAGGCAAGACCATCGTAGGATTTGCCGGAGGTCATACCCAATCGACAGCAATGCAAATATTTATTGAGGCCGCTGAAAAACTACGCAACTACGTGAATCTTGCATTTGTCACCATCGGTCAAGGTCCCCAGAAAGAGGAACTGATACAGTTGGCAAGCAGCAAGAACCTGACCAATATACATTTTTTCCCTCCCATCCCCAAACCACTTATTCCAAGAGCAATAGAATACTTTGATATTTGTTATATGGGTGGAGTACATTCCATACTGCATAAATATGGGACATCTTTCAACAAGATGACCGACTATATGCTGTCGCAAAAGCCCATCGTCATGTCCGTCGATGAACCTGACAGCGTGGTGCAACGCTGTGGTTGTGGTATCCAAGTTGAAGCTGAGAATGTCGAACAAGTAGCAAAAGCCATTCTGGATATTGCTAGTCTTTCAGAAGAAGAACGGACATCAATGGGTCGCAAAGGCTATGATTATGCTGTCAAGCATCTGGAGTATGCAACTCTTGCCAAGCAATTCCTCCAAAATATCAAGTGATGCAACTCTTTACCGACAAGCTACACCGTATTGCCTACGCCACCGATGCAAGTGCCTATCGGGAAATGCCAATGGGAGTGGCGTATCCAGAGTCGGTGGAGGACGTCAAGGATTTGTTACGGTTGGCACGGGAGCGAAAAACATGTATTATTCCGCGTGCGGCTGGAACATCCATTGCTGGACAGGTGGTAGGCGACGGCATAGTGGCCGACATCAGTCGCCACATGAACAAGGTTCTTGAAATCAACACCGAAGAACGTTGGGTGCGAGTGCAACCTGGTGTTATCCGTGACGAACTGAACTTGACACTAAAGCCTCACGGACTTTTTTTCAGCCCCGAGACCTCTACTAGCAACCGCTGCTGTATAGGCGGCATGTTTGGCAATAATTCCTGCGGCTCACATTCATTGATTTATGGCGGTACTCGTGATCACGTTATTGCGGTAAAAGGTGTTCTCTCCGACGGTTCTGAATTCGACTCATCCAAACGCGACGGAAGCGGCCTATGGAAACAAGTCTATAACCAGCTAGAAACATGGCAATCAGATAATAAAATCTGCCAATTGCTCCTTGCAAACTACCCTGACCGCAGCCTTCGCCGCCGTAGTTGTGGTTACGCCATCGACGAGGCGATACTCCCCTTAAAATCGGGCAATCAAGCAATCGGGCAATCAAGCAATGATATTGATATCTGCAAGCTCCTCGCAGGTTCAGAAGGCACGCTCGCCTTCATCACCGAGCTGAAACTGTCGCTCGACCCGCTGCCATCTGACAAGACAATGGTTGTATGCGCACACTGCAATTCCCTTGAAGACAGTTTCCAATCTAACCTCGTGGCACTGCGGCACAACCCGGTTGCAGTGGAATTGATGGATGGGCGGATACTCGAACTCTGTAGCCACAACAAAGAACAAGAGCGCAACCGTTTCTTTGTCAACGGCAATCCAGCCGCCATCATCATCGCTGAGTTTAACGGTGACAAAATGGAAGAACAAGCGGCAGCATTCGAGAAAGAAGTTATAGAGAGAGGTTTGGCCTATTGCAACACTCGTGTATATGGCTGCGACATTCAGCGTGTATGGGCATTGCGTAAGGCGGGACTCGGGGTGTTGAGCGGCATGAAAGGCGATGCTAAACCGATAGGGGTTATCGAAGACACTGCTGTCTCGCCCGAACGCCTGCCGGCATATATGGCAGATTTTCAAACAATGCTTAACCGCCTGAATCTAAACTGTGTATATTATGGCCATATAGGTACTGGCGAACTGCATCTGCGCCCAATCTTGAACATCAAGAACCGTCACGACCGCGAACTCTTTCGTCAAGTTGCATACGAAACAGCTGAGCTTGTCAAGAAACATCACGGAAGCCTCAGCGGAGAACATGGTGACGGTCGACTGCGAGGCGAGTTCATACCGTTGGTTTACGGCACTGAATGCTATAACCTTATGCGGCAGGTTAAACAATGTTGGGATCCAGACGGTCTCTTCAATCGAGGCAAGATTATTGACACTCCGCCCATGGACACCTGTCTGCGCTACGATATCGACCAAGCTTATCTATTAAATGACATAAAAACGTACTTTAACTGGAAATCAGATTTCAACGAAAGCATAGAAAAGTCATGCGAAACATCTTCGACTTTCAATATTCAGCATTCGACATTTGACAACCATCGCGCTCTGATGTGCTCCATCGAGCAGTGCAACGGAGCTGGTGACTGCCGCAAAAGCACTCTTATGGGTGGCACGCTATGTCCTGCCTTCAAGGTGTCTCACAACGAAACCATGAGCACACGTGCCCGCGCCAACATCATCCGCGAGGCTCTTATGCATGGTATCAACGGTTTAACAATCACCGCACCCGAGGTCAAAGAGGTGTTAGACAGTTGCCTTGCTTGTAAAGGATGCCGCTCTGAGTGTCCATCAAATGTTGATATGACTCGAATTCGCGCCGAATTGCTGCAGCAGATACACGACAAGAAAGGCACACCGCTGCGTTCGTGGATGGTGGCTCGCATGGCTTATGTACAGCGCTTGGGACATCTGGTCGCTCCTATATACAATCTGATGGCAAGATGGAGTCTATCCTCGTCCGTCATCAAACACTTGGTCGGTTTCGCTGCGGAACGCAGCATCCCCACACTTAGCAACAAGACGATGAGAAGCCAATGGGTTTCGTATAGCGGCAAGCGGTCAGTTGGTATGGCACCAACAATCAAGGTATCAAAAGGCTCCGTCTATCTTTTTGCCGACGAGTTCACAAACTACATGGAGGCGGATCTTGGAATCACCTTTGCCAAACTGCTTATACGTCTGGGATACAATGTCATAATACCACAGCATGTCGAAAGCGGACGTGCAGCCATATCGAAAGGGTGCTTGAAATTAGCAAAGAAATACGCCATCCGCAATGTAAAGATGCTTGCCGACCGCGTTACCGAAGAATGTCCTCTCGTCGGCATTGAACCCTCTTGCATACTGAGTTTCCGCGACGAATATCCCGACCTTGTACCGGAATCCCTGCGTCAAATGGCAAAACGACTTGGAAACAATGCATTGCTTTTTGATGAATTCGTTGTGCGGGAGATGAAGAAAGGCAATATCACAGCCGAAAACTTTAAAGATACCTCCGTAGAGATATGGCTTCACGGCCACTGTCACCAAAAAGCCCTTGTCGGTATAGAGAAGACCGTTGAGATGTTCTCATTGTTACGCGGTGGCACCGTCCACCGCATAGCTAGCGGTTGCTGCGGCATGGCCGGCTCGTTCGGCTACGAGAAAGAACACTACAAGACATCGCTCGCTATTGGTGAGATGATACTCTTCCCAACAATCAGGTCAGCGGTTGCCAAGCAGCAGGTGGCTGATAGCAAGGGGGATTGTTCACTCGTTAATCATTCAACCAGTCAAGCAATGTTTGTTGCTGCTCCGGGCACCTCCTGCCGACAGCAGATATTAGACGGCACAGGCGTAAAAGCGGTGCACCCGATAGAAATCTTGTACGCTATGCTGAAGTAGTATGGCTGTATGTAAAAATGTTGAATTCATAGAGATTATAAACAAACAATTCTGTTTCTTCGAGACTTTCGAAAAATCAGTCATTTGTTATATAAGAGCGATTATTCAAGAAAAGAGAAAACAGGTTTCGGAGTATGGCTTTGTAGCATATTCACCCCAACTCTCACTTAACTCTCACTCAACTCCCACCTAACTCCCATCTTCCTCGCTTTGGTTTTAATGTTTAATCGTTGAGAAATCGTATCAACATCTATATCATTGCCTTAACAGTTCTGTAGTAATGACCGATGATGCACATTGATATTCTTGTTTACGATTCTTTGACTATTCTTTTTTCAGTTTGTCGTAGCGCTTTCGGGATTGTTCGGTGTATAGGCTTGTGGGGTGTTCCAGCAGTATCTTCTCGTACTGTTCTTTTGCTCGTTTTTTGTTTCCCAGATGGTTTTCGTTTAGCTCGGCCGACATCATCAGGGCGTCGTCGCCTAACAGGCCGTCTCCGTAGAAGTTGATGAGTTTCTGAAGAAGTTCGTCTGCCTCGCTGTATCGCCCTTGTTTCAGTCGTATCTTTGCCTTCTGCATCAGCACATCATCCAGGATGGGATGAGAGAGGGTTCGGTGCTCTATGTTGTCGAAGGCATTCCACGCAGAATCCAGCATGTTGCGGTACAGGAGCAGGTCGGCTGCTGCATAGAGTTCCAGCATTGTGTATGTGCTGTCGTCTTCCAGATTATCGCTTATCAGTAGCGAGAGTTCCATCGCATCGTTGGCTATCAGCTTGCTTGTAGCGCTTCGCAATACTTCCAGTTGCGACTTGGCCCATTCAAATTCGTTGGTGAAGTAGGAGAGTCGTGCGTTCCGTAGTTTTGCCTGCGCCCCTATCATGTCGTTCTTGTTAGCCTTCTCCACCTGCATATAGAGTAGCGATGCGTCCCAAATCTCGCCTGCAAAGAGCATTAGGTCTCCGAGTTCGAGCTTTACCTCGCTTGCCTGGCTCGCCGGCAACTTTGGTATCTCCAGTGCGTCATACAGAATGTCGGCTGCTGTCTGCACTTCGTTGCCGTAGTAAGCCGTGAGCTGTGCATAGTTCCGCATCAACTGCACGGTTTCCACTGTTTTTCCAAGACTCGTTATCGCTTTCTCGTAGTCGGCCTTAAGAGATTTGTATTCTTTGGGAGTCATCGAGTAGTTCCTATCGACTTTGAGCCACTTTACGTTCAGAAGGCATACCAGCGCCGTAGGGTAGAGAGGTCCTTCTGTGCCTTTTTTCAGCAGGTGGTTGTATCCTTGCTCAGCCACCTCATAGTTTTCGTTGGCTTTCGCTATGTCCGACACTTTTAGAACCAGCTCTCCACCGTTTTCCGGGAAGCGTGCGTCCACAGCCTTCGCCTGTGTCATCGCGAACTCGAAGTCCTTTTCCTGCAGAGAGAACCATATCATCATCTGAAGCCACGTCTGATTGGAGGGTTCTTTTTGTATTTTAGATACCAAAGCCCTCCGAAGGCCGTCGGCCAACTCGGTACCAGTAGCTTGACTCAAGTTACGCTGCAATGACACTTGCACTGAGTTCATCGATCCCGGTGAACCTTCAAGCAAATCCAGATATTCCTTAGTCATTGCCTCGTAGTTGCCTGTGGCGCCGTATATCGAGGCAAGTTCGTTGAAATAAAGGAATTTGTTTTTTGTTAGTTCGCGAGCTTTCAGGTAGCATCTTGCTGCATAATCATATTCGTTGGCTGCCACAAATGCATCGACCAACTCCGTAATTTGTCGCTGGTCGTATTTCATCTTGCCAAGTGCCTCGTCGTAAGCTTTCTGTTTCTTCTTGGCGTCCTTCTTCACTGCTGCTATCTTGCCTAAGTCAACATATAGGTACAGCTCTGATGGCGCTTTCTTCATACGCCCTTCCACCAGTCGCTCCGCTTCTTTGTAGTTTTCTAGCGCCATATACGACCTGTACAGCATCTGGTAGTAGTATTTGTTGTTTGTCTTTTTGTACAACGGCTCTGCTATCTCGATAGCCTGACGGAACTCGCCGTTATTGAAATGATATTGCGCCAACTGCTCTTTTGAACCCTGCCCGTTGACGACAACCGGCACCAATACTGCTATTGCAACAAGGGCAATGCCGCACAACCGCGACATCAGCTTACAGGTTTTATTGTTTCTATAGAATCTATACGCCATAAAAAAAACCGGACGCTTTTGCCTCCGGTTCCTCTGTTTTGTGACTAAGCTGGGATTCGA
>DBXB01000022.1:27612-45298 GCA_002309155.1 Bacteroidales bacterium UBA1223
TCTACCTGCTGAGCTACTTAGTCGCCCCAATTTGAGTTTGCAAAGGTACAAACTTTTTTCCACTCTATAGGAAAAAACGTTCAAAATATTCCCATAATATCACATAACACACACATAATCCACTAGATGTATGTATGTGTCAAACTGTACTTATGGTATCATTTTTCTGCGTTTTCACCTTTCTTGCGTCTATGAAACCGCACGCTGATCCGTTCTCGCAACTTGATATACCATCGCATGTTGCTCGGCGACGAGTCTGTAGTCGCATACACCGTGAGGAATATACCTATGGGTATGAACACTAGTGTCGCCACCCACATTCCCCATTCGTCCATGGCCCCGCCGCGCACCGACTTTTCATCTATCATGTCTATCACATAATACAGCACGAAGAACAGCACCGAGGCCACCAGTGGCATGCCCAGACCTCCTTTGCGAACTATCGATCCGAATGGTGCTCCTACTAGAAATAATACTATGCATGCTATGGAGAAGGTATATTTGCGATACCAAACCACGTAGTGCCGCGCAAGGTATTCTTTGTCCGACTTCATCACCTGCGAGTACACCTTGTAGTCGCTCATGATTTGGTCGCTTATTGCACGTGCGCGATTCAGTACCCTGAGTCGTTTTTCTTGCTTCAGCGATGCGATTGACTTTTCGTAGTTGAAGGGCGCCGCTTTCGACATAGCACTCCCTTTTTTATCTTTTAAATGGGCATAGCGGTTGTATATCGACATTTTAGACATCGTCGAAGCCGTAAAATCAGCATATCTTTTCACCGCGTCTGTTTTTATCTGCCGTGTTGTCGAGTCCAACTGCTTCACGTTCATCATTTGGCAGTTTGAGCGGAAACTTTCCTTGTCCGACTTGTCAAAGGCAAACGACGACAGGTCGAATGTCAGCGTCTGCTCCTTGAAATCTACTGCTGTGAAAGGTCTCGACTCGCGGTTATCCCCGTCGGTTTCTTCAGTATAGGAGTGTCCGTCATGCAACGTAAACACTAGATATTGTCCGTCCGCGCTTGTCTGCATCGTACCTTTCTCGGCAAGTATTATTGACGATTGCGATGGACTTTGCGTGTGGTCGTATATGATAATGTCCTTCAACACTCCCGTTTCGGGGTCTTTTTCGTTTATGCGTATCACGTAGCCCTCTATCTCGCTGTAGTACTCGCTCGGCCTTATGTTCACCGCTGGTTTTTTTCTCGTCACATCGTAAAGCGTCATTCTGTATCGTAGCGTTGCTGCTGGAAGCACGTTGTTGGCAAAGAAGAACGCCACCAGCGTGAGCAACGTCACCACCACCGCCATCGGCATCATGGCTCGCCTCAGCGAGATGCCACCCGCTTTCATTGCTATCAACTCGTACTTCTCTCCAAAATTTCCCATAGTCATGATGGAGGCGAAAAGCACTGCTATCGGCAATGCCATTGGTACAAAGGTTGCCGACGCATAGAACAGTAGCTCCGCAATAACTCCAACACTTAGTCCTTTCCCCACCATGTCATCGATATACTTCCATACAAACTGCATCAACAGTACGAACACCGCTATGCTGAACGTCAGCAGTAACGGTCCGATGAACGAACGCAGTATGTGTCGGTCTATCTGTTTCATTAAAGTCTTGTCGGTGTCGGTCACAATGTCCATAAAGGCTTAAGCCTCAAGACATGGTACTTAAAGTTTAAAAGAAACCCTGTATCAGTCGCCAGATGTCGTTCCCATTGGCTAGCACCAAGAGCGCCAGCAGAAGTGCCATACCTACATTCTGAGCGATGTTCAGAAACTTGTCGCTAGGTTTCTTACGCGTCACCATCTCCCACAGTGTGAACAATATATGCCCTCCGTCAAGGCCTGGTATCGGTATGATGTTCATGAAGGCCAGTATCACTGCCAGCAGTGCCGTGACATCCCAGAATGCCAGCCAACTCCAATGGTCGGGAAAGATGCTCCCTATAGATATGAAGCCGCCGAGACTCTGCACGCCGTTTTTGGTAAACAGTAGCTTCAAACTTGTTACGTAGGTGGCCAGCGTTTCCCATCCGTGCTTAATACCTGCCGGGATGGCTTGTAGCACATTGTATGACTTGTGTTCAACCGGGAATACTTCAAGCGGTGTCTTTAATTGCACACCGATTTTCCCTGTCGATGGCACTTTCATCGTCAACGCCTTGTACACTCCGTTTCTGAACAGCCCGAGCGTTATTGAGTCTCCGGCGTTTTCGCTCAACGCTGCACTGACCATGCTGAATGTATAAAGTTCTTCACCATTGACGCTCACCACGCTGTCGCCTATTTCCATGCCTGCCTTACTTGCTATCGAACCCGGCACAAAGTCTTTTACCACAAACGGACTACAGATGTTTGTTATTAGTGCTTTCGGATGCTCTTTAAGCACTCGGTCTATGAAATCGTCCGACAGTTTCACTGAGAAAAGGCTGTCACCTCTTTTCACCGTTAGTTCAGGTGTTGTCTTGAGCAGCAGGCGCTTCTGCAACACGGCATAATCGTACATCTCCTCTCCGTCAACGGCATAGATGATATCTCCGTTGCGTAATCCTTCGTCAAGCAGTATCTGATGGTATTCATAACCAAGCTTGGCGTTTCTCAACGGTAACTCGTCTTTGCCCCAGTGTGCAAAGATGAGCGTGTAGAGTAGTAGTGCCGATACGAAATTCACCAGCACACCGCCCGAGATTATCAGCAGTCGCTGCCATGCTGGTTTGGTGCGATATTCCCATGGTTGCGGCTTACTCTCCAGGTCTTCGGCTTTTTTTGTCTCATCAATCATCCCAGCTATGTCACAATAGCCGCCCAGCGGTATCCAGCCTAGACCCCATAGCGTGTTGTCTGGTTCTTTCTCTTCCCACTCTTTCGGTGTTGTGGCATTGAAGAACAGAAAATGCCATTTCCCGTCGAATTTCTTGGCTTTCAGTATAGAGAACTTCCAGTTAAAGAACATGTAGAACCTTCGTACCCGTGTCTTGAATAATTTTGCAAAACCCAGGTGTCCGAACTCGTGAGTTATGATAAGCAACGAGAGACTGAGAAATAAAGCAAGTACTTTCATATTGAGTTAAAGAGGTTTATAAAGTATAGAATGATTACTATCGTCTATTCGCTGATCCTTACCTGCCGGTCCGTCTCAAAAAGATCGTCAAGGGTCGGATTGGCTATGAATGAGGCCGTCTGCATTTTCCTTTCAACAAAGTCTGCAATCTCCAGAAATCGTATGCGACCTTCTATGAAGCGTTGCACTGCCACTTCGTTTGCCGCATTCATGATACACGGCATATTGCCGCCCTTCTCTATAGCCCAGTAGGCCAGATTCAGGCAGCGGAATGTTTCTCTGTCGGGTTTTCCGAATGTAAGCTGTCCATATTTTTCAAAGTCCAGACGTTGCAGCGGGCTGCTGTTCCGCCGTGGGAAACTGAAAGCGTACTGTATCGGTGTCTTCATTGAGGGTATGCCCAGTTGTGCTTTCACACTACCGTCTTCAAACTGCACCATCGAGTGTACCACCGATTGCGGATGTACTACCACCTCTATCTTCTCAGCCGGAACGTCGAATAGCCAACGAGCTTCTATTACTTCCAAACCTTTGTTCATCAGCGTCGCCGAATCTATTGTCACTTTGCGCCCCATCGACCAGTTCGGGTGATTCAGAGCCTCTTCCAGCGTTACACTTTTCAGACTCTCTCTGCTGCGTCCGTAGAACGGTCCGCCCGAGGCGGTGAGTAGTATCTTCTCCACAGGCGATAGTTCGCCTACAAGGCTTTGGAATATTGCCGAGTGTTCCGAATCTACTGGTAATATTGGTGTGTGGCAGCGTGTCGCTGTGTCGGTAACAATTTCCCCCGCTACCACCATGGTTTCCTTGTTGGCTAGAGCCACTGTTTTTCCAGCTTCTATGGCTTTCAGTGTGGGTTTTAGTCCGGCAAACCCTACTATAGACGCAAGCACCATGTCGATACTTTCCATCTCCATGGTTTCCTCTATTGCCTGATCCCCGGCATATACCTTCACTAGCTCACCTGCGAGTGCCTTGCGCACGTTGTCGTATTTGCTCTCGTCGGCTATCACCACTGCGTTGGGTTTGAATTCCAGAGCTTGCTCTATGAGCAGTTTGTCGTTCGTTCCAGCACACAGCACCTCCGCAATATACTCATCGGGATGCCATCGTATGACATCCAGAGCCTGTGTTCCGATCGAGCCGGTGGAACCTAATATGGCAATATGCTTCACTGTAGGATAACTTAAACTAATTATTAGCTGCTGACCTTTAATCACTAAAACGATACATACGTGAGTGGATCAACAGTCTTGCCGTTAATCCATAGTTCGAAGTGCAGGTGTGGAGTCCCTGAACCTGCAGAATGTCCCATATATGCTATCGGCTCTCCTGCTCTCACCATATCGCCGTTGTGTTTCAGCAGTGCGCTGCTATGTTTATACACTGTGATGATATTGCCAGGATGTTGCACGGCAATCACATATCCGTCGTCGGCTGTGAAACCCGCGTAGAACACCGTGCCGTTCGCAGCCGATTTGATTATATCGTTCATGTTGCCAGCTATATCAACTCCGTTATGACCTTCCTTGCTGTTATATGCCGTGATGACTTTCCCCTTGATTGGAGGGAAGAACAGTTGCCCGCCGCTGGTCGTCGGCTGGCCGTTAGTCGTTGTTTGCTGCCAGCTGCCTATTGCTTGCTGTCCACTTTCAGCCTTTTTAGCCTTCGCCATATCTTCGCGTAGCAAGCTGTCGGCCTTGCTGCGTTTGTCCTCTTCTCCCTGCACCTTGGGTCGGCTCTCGTTTTCTGCTGTGTCGGTTATTTCTGCACCCGCCACAATTGAACTCAGCACTGCCATCATCTCTTCTTGATGCTGTACTTTCATATTGAGTGAGTCAAGCAGGAGCACATTGCGGTAAGTCTGGTCAACCATTTCGCTATTGGTATATCCCGGTATTATGTTATGCAGCGGTGTAAAAGCGATAAGCAGAAATGTGATTATCATAAGCACTATGCCTACAATGCCAACTCCGACAAAGAGATTGAGTGCCGATAGGCGGAACGACCAATGCTCGCGGTAGTTTTCGGCGTCCATAACCACCAAGCGCTGCTTCCGCTTCATTTTGACATACAAGATGTGCAACTTTCGCATGAATGGACTTTTCCATTTATGTGGTGTTCCGTCGCCAGGCTTCGCCGAAAACAAAAGGCGCAACCATTCGGTCACGCCCTTTGTAAACTGCTTTATTTTCTTGAATGCCATTCTATTAGTTTCCTGTGGTATTGAAACTGTTAGAAGAAACGGCTGCGGTTGTCTTTTATCTTGGTAGCATTCTGCAGCACCTGGATGGCACTGGATTGTTTGCGGCCGTAATCCCGTATCATCATGGTCTTCAAACTCTCCACATCACTGCGTTCGTCTGCTTGACGGCCGATGACTTTGATGAAGTACGTTCCCTGAGCTCCTTTTATCGGGCCTGACACTTCGTTTTCCTTGGCCATGGCCACGTGTGCCTGCACCTTGGGCTCCATACCAAAACGACCGAGATAGTAGTCTCTCAGTCCGACGTTAGTCAGCGTATCGACTGTTGTATTGAGCTTTGCAGCCAGTGCGGCAATGTCTTTGGTCGACTTCGCAGCCTCGCCCGCCTGGGCCATCAGATATTCGGAACGTTTCTCCAAACGCACCTGCTGCTCGATGTCGGTACGCACCTTGTCAACGGTCAGGTTCTTCTTGTTATAAACCTCCTTCAGGGCCACAACCACGTAGTTGTCACCACATGAGTAAACCTCTTCCGACACATCGCCCACTTTACGCTTCTTATCGAAGGTCCACTGCATGATGCTTCGACAGTTCTCAAGTCCGGGCAGTTGGTCCATCATAGGGGTGGTCATGGCCTCTCTTACCGACAAGTTATCCTTGGCTGCCGATGCAATCAGCTCCTCTTCAGTGCGATTCTGCCCCACAAACCAGCTGGCTTTGTTGAATATCTGGGTGCTGGTATTATTGCTGGGGGCTATCTCGCGAACCACCTTTGCTACACGATATTTCCGGTTCGGCGTGGTCTTACCAGTCACTTTCACTACCACGTATCCCATATTGTCAGGGCGTTTGTAGGTGAACACTCCGCCTTCGGGGGTATTCACTATGTCGTCGTTGAGGAAACCGTAGGTTGTGCCGTCAAGTGCCCAGCCCATGTCTCCTTTGTTGCTGTTTTTCTGCGGATCGTCTGAATAGCGAGCCACGATGTCTTCCACATTGGCATCTTTCGCCTTAAGGAACATCTCTACGGAATCAGCCACCAATTTGGCCTCTTCATCAGTGCGAGTTACACTTTCAAGGCCGGCGGTGCTGTTGAGTATCAGCACCACGCTGGCACGGACGCTGTCAGGACGCATTGCCGATCCCATCACTTTGGCCATCACCCATTCGGTACCCACCTGGCGAGGTGCAATGAAGCCACCCACTGGGGTCTTCTCGATAAGGGTGTCCAACCCTCTTACTTGCGACGCTTTTACATAGGTGGTGTCGTAACTCTGAGCTGGCTTCGAATTGCCATAGACAAACTCCGATACATTGACATCTTCAACGGTCTGGAACTCTTTCCAGATAGTGTCAACCTCTTCTGCGATCTTTGCAAGGTCTTCTGCTGACGGAACGATAGGATAGGTGATAAACTCTATCTTGCGGATTTCGTCATACACTCTGAGACCCATTCCGTTCTCTATCTCAGCACGATGTTCGTTAAAGTAGTTCTTGTAGTCTTCCTCTGTAGGGGTTGAGTTCTCCTCGCTAACATTCTGATATGAGGCCATTGCCACTACCACATCGGAGCGATTGGCTGCCAGTTTTGCCTCGTTTTCAGCCAGTGCTGTGGGCACATAGAATGCTTTGCTGATAAGGTTGTTGTATTTCTCCTGCAGGCGGTTGCTCTCCACTTCGTGGCGCATTGCCTGTATGTCGTGCTGCATCGCAGGTTCAAGCTGGTCATATTGGTCGCGGAAATATCGGGCCGCTGCCTGTGCATTGTACTGACCAGTGCTCGGGTCGGTGAACCACTGGCGCATATACGGGTGAGTGTATGTTCCATCCTCATACATCATCGAGCTGGCCTCGTCTTCTGTGATCATCAGACCCAGTTTCTTGTACTGCACTCCCATGAGGGTGTCCTCCACCATGCTCTGCCACACCTGTTCGCGCAGACGGTATTCTATGTCGTTAGACACCTGGTCAACACCCTGGTTGCGCATATAGTTGGCCTTAAGCTCGTCATAGCGCTCGTTGAAGTCTTGGATGGTGAATGTTGCCTTGCCGATTTTGGCCACTTCAAATTGACCTGCTCCGCGGTTCTTCTGCAAGTCGCCTATGATGAAGGCTACTATGGCTATACCAACGATTGCCACGGCAATTCCTGAATGTTTTCTGATACTTCCAATTGCTCCCATGTTATAGAGTTTGTTACTTGTTAATATTCTTATTTAAGCGTGCAAAAGTACTAATAAAAACTTGACTGACACTCTTTTTACCCAAAAAAAGTGTCAGTCAAGTTGTAAAATGCTGTGATATTGTATTCTACGCTTACAGCTCGGCATCAAACACAAACGGTAGCAGGTCAACTGCACTGTTGTATTCACGCACTCTTCCGTCATCCAATGCCACCAAAGTCCTCAATGGCTTTCCCTGTCGTTGCTCTTGTTCAATCATTACCTGTCGGCAGGCTCCACAGGGCGAAGCTTCCGCTGCTTTGCCGTTGCTGTCCACCGCTGCGATAGCCAACGCCACTACCTCACATCCTTTTCCCGTTTGTGCCGACGCAGTGAACAGTGCCACCCTTTCCGCACATAGTCCCGAAGGGTATGCAAGATTCTCTTGGTTGCTACCTGTCACAATGTCTCCACTTCCTAGTTTCACGGCTGCTCCTACACTGAAATGCGAATATGGCGAGTACGAGCCTTCTGTGGCTTTCCGTGCTGCCGCTATCAACTCACGGTCAGTTGCGTTCAGCTCTTGTTCCGATTCATATTCTTGATAGTTTATAGTCAGAGTCTTTTGCATAATCTTCTTTTTGTTTTTTATAACTCTCCCCACTTGGGTACTTCCGCAACTTGCTGCAGAGTGCTTTCCTCCGTCACCTTCAACACAAGGCTCTGCTTCCCGTTGGTCAATAGCAGCCATGGCACTTGCAGCACCGTGTTGTACCGGCAGGCTTGGTCGGCCACCTTTTGTGTTATCGCTACGTCCGGTCGCTTACACTCAACTATCATCTTCGGTGTCATTTCGCCATTGTAAACCACTATGTCGCAGCGTCTGACCATCCCGTTCAGTGTGATAGCACCTTCCACCTGCATCAGTTCCAGTGGAAATCCTTTCTTCTCGTGCAGATACTTTATCACCGCTTGCCGCACCTCCTCTTCGGGGGTCTGTGCCACCCACTTCCGCCTCACTGGGTCGAAAACCTCTCCACTATGATTCAAGCATTCTGGCATTTTGACGATTAATCATTATTCCATATCGTAGGCATCCGTATCCTGAGTGGCCTGCTTCTTCTCTTGTTTAAGTCCGTTGTTTATCTTGTAGGAGAATCCCAGCGTGATGGTGGGTGCTATGCGGTTGCCTCTGAACACTCTGTTCATCTGGTCGTTCACCGTGGTGTGTCCATAACGTCCGGTACAGAACACATCGCTCACCCTCAGGTTGATGGTTCCTTGGCGTTTCAGCACGTCTTTCTTCACCGCCAAGTCAAACCACACCGACCCTATCATCGTGGTCTGTAGGTCGTGGAATCCTGGTCTGAACTGCCCCGAAAACTGTATCGCCCAGTCTTTTGGCAGATTCATGTACGAACTCAGCTTGCCGCTCACCCTGAACGAGTTGTCGCTCTTGTTGTCCAGCAGTGATGTTCCTTCGATATATTCGCCATACAGGTTTACGCTCAGGTTCATCTTCCACCATTTCAGTATCTGCTGGTCCCATATTATTTCCATTCCGTAGTTGATGCCCTTTCCCAGGTTCTGCCACGTCGAGGCCCAATAGCCGTCGTAGTCTGAGTTGTATAACATCCATGGTGCATAATATGCTGCCGATGCCGAATCCCAAACGAAGCCGTACATTGTCATCTTGTGGTCGGTCTGACGGAAATAGAGTGAAGTGAAGATGTTGGTCTGCTTGAACCCTACGTTATATGAAAGCTCCAGCGCATGCGTGTATTCGGGGTTGAGTTGGGGGTTTCCGAAGCTCATCTCCTTGCCTTGCCTTATGTTGATGTAGGCGTCCAGTGATTGCATTCTCGGTCTCCTCACTCTCTTGCTGTAGCTCAGCTGTATGCTCTGCTTGTCGGTGATGTTATACGACAAGTGTACCGTTGGGTACAGCTGCATGTAGAATGTATCAACCATCACGTGGTTGTTGTGGTAGTAGTCCACTCCTTTCACGCTCGAGTATTCTCCTCTCAATCCCACCTGTGCCGAGAGGTTTTTCACTATCGTCCCTCCGAAGGTGGCATATATGGCATGTATCTGCTGCCTGTAGTCCTCGTTCACCGACGATTGCGCGTCGAGGGCGTTCGTCGTGTCGTGGGTGTTTAAATAGTAGTCCGACTTAAGCAGCCCTTGGTTCAGCAATCCTTCATAACCGACCTCCAGTTTGAATCGGTCCGCAAAAGGATGTGTGTAGTCCAACTTAGCGTTCAGCGAGTTTCCGCCTCTCAGGTTGTCGGTCACTCTCCAGTAGTAGTTGTCTTGGTCTATGCTGTCCACGTCATACCTCATACACTGCCCGCCACCGCCTGTGCCGTGTCTGTGGGTGTATGTAAGGTCTAAGGTCAACTGCTGGTCTTTCTTTTCAAATTTCTTGATAAACAGAAGATACGCCGTCTGGTTCATCCTCTTGGTGAAGTTAGTGTCAGTCTGTCGGTAGTCATATTGTCCGCTGTTCAGTATGTCGTCGGCATCTATATAGCTGAACCGTGTCCGCTTGCCTCCATTAAAAGTGTACGACAGCATCAACGAGGCGTTGTTCCTGAAATAGTATTCCGCCCCTACCTTTACGCTCGTCATCGTATTCTGGTGACGGTTATATTCAAACAGGCTGTCGTGCGATATTGTTGCCCCGTTGCTGTAACGCCAGATGTCCGTCTTGCTTCTGTTGCCGCGTCCTCGCATGCCGCCGTCCACATTCAGGAAGAAATTCCACCGGTGTGTCGCATAGTTCAGGTTTATGGTTCCCATCGCTGTGGGGATGAACTTGGTGTAGTTTATCTGCGGGTTCATCGTTCCGTCGTTATATCCCGCCAGGTTCGGTATCTGGAAGGGTAGGGGGGCTCCGAAATTCGCATTCACCGTTCCAGTCAGTCCCAGCGAGCCGCTCGTCTGCTCTTTCAGTTTGATGTTAATGATGCCTGACATTCCTTCGGGGTCATACTTTGCCGACGGGTTGGTTATCACCTCTACGTTCTCTATCGAGCTCGCCGGTATCTGCTCCAGTAGCACGTCCAACTCGCTCCCCATCAGCTCGTAGGGCCGTCCGTTGATAAGCACCTTCACGTTCGACGATCCTCTCAGCGACACCTCTCCGTCGTTATCCACCGACACACTTGGCACATTGTCCAGCACATCCGTCGCCGTGCCGCCTCCTGTCACTATGTTCTTGTCCACGTTGATGACTCGCTTGTCCAGCTGGTATTCCATCATCGATCGCTCTGCTGTCACCTCTGCTGCCTTCAGCACCGTCGCCGACGGCGAAAGCTTCACAGTGCCCAGATTCACTGTCGCCTTCCCTGTCGTGAATGTCACTTCTGTAGGATGGTAGTATGGTTTGAACCCCATCAGCGTGATTCTCACTATATATGTCCCGTACGGTATCTTCTCCACCTCAAACGTACCACCCTCCAGCGACACGTTCCCGGCCACCAAACTCGAGTCCGTTGTCTTCAACACCGCTATGGTGGCATATTCTATAGCCGCCCCTCCCGACTTCTCAATTACCTTTCCGGTCAGCTTGCCTTGAGCCGACACCTGCCCACAGAAGGCTATCATCAGCAATAAAGTTATATATCTCAAGTACTTCATAATGCTAAAATTTTTGCATTCTTTATCACCTGCAAAAGTACTTTCAATTTTTCAGGGTTTTCCCCCAGAAAAAACATATTTTCCCTAAACCGCCTCTTCCTCTCCCTCCATCCAGCACTTCAACACCTAGCAATACCCCTCAACCCATCCACATTCAACCTCTTCAAACGATAGCCCTGTCCGGGCTCGGACAATCAATTGCTCTGTCCGGGCACGGACCTCACCTTGTGTGGCATCTCAAATGGTATCGGCAGCGACAGTTCTATAAGACCACCAAACTCCTCTCCGTCATACCAAGGCACTTGATAGATCAGCTTCTTCACTCCGTTCTTCTCTATCGTGTAGGCATTCAGTTTCTCTTCGTCGAGCAGCTCTCTCAGTATCTTAGCTGCCCGCTCGGGGTGACAGTCGAACAGGTTGTTGCCCACAATCTTATGTCCGTGGCTGTTCACATCTGCCGAAGTCTGGTTCATGTCCAAGATGTTGCCCTCTTTGTCGCAGACGGTGATAGCCACCTTCTTCAGCCCTTCAAAGTATTTGTCCATATTCTTTCGTTTTAATTTGTTCTACAAAATAAGCGGTCGGCCAGCCTAAGCCAGCCGACCGCCCTTATATAGACCAATCTATTGTCTATTCACTAATCACTATTCACTAATCACTACCTAGCATTCAACGCAGCCAAAGCGATGCTGTACAGCTTCGTGTTGATGCTGTCTCCACGGCTGGTCAGCACGCACGGCACCTTCGCTCCAACCACCATGCAGGCCAACTCGGCTCCGCCGAATTTCGTGCAGGTCTTGTAGAACACGTTGCCGCTCTCGATGTTCGGGAACAGTATGCAGTCGGCGTCGCCGGCTACCTCGCCGCCCACTTTCTTCGTCTGCGCGCTCTCCTTGTCTATTGCCACATCCAAAGCCAGAGGTCCGTCGATGATGGCGCCCTTTATCTGGCCTCTCTCGCCCATCTTGCTGATGATCGCGGCCTCCACGCAGGCGGGCATACCAGTCGAAACCTGCTCTGTGGCAGCCAGCACAGCCACCTTCGGCTTTGCTATCTCGAGGCTCTTAGCCGTGCTGATAAGATAACCCAGGATAGCCTGCTTCTGCTTCATGTCCGGAGCCGGCACGATAGCCACATCCGAGCACACCAGCAGCTTGTGGTATTTCGGCACCTCAAACACCGCCATATGCGTCAGCATGTCGGTCTTCTTGCCTGGCATCAGGCCTTTCTCCTTGTTCAGGATGGCGCGCATATATTTGTCTGTGCTCAGCAGACCCTTCATCAGGAACTTGCCGTCGCAGCCGCCTTCGTTCACCAGCTCCACTGCCTTCACGCCGGCCTTCGTCTCGTCGGCTTCCTGCACCAGCTCGAACTTATTCACGTCTATGCCCTCTTCGGCGCACACTTTCTTTATCGTCTCGATGTCGCCCACCAGCGTGGCGTCCACGATTCCACGATCCACAGCCATACTCACAGCTCCGATAGTGTGTGAGTCGTTAGCGTAAGCCGCTATAAGTCTTTTCTTGCCTTTGGTCTTAACCAATTCCAGCAAATCGTCAAGTTTTGTAATCATTGTTTTATATGTTTTTATTGATGTTATGTGATTCTATTTTCTATCCGTCAAGGACTGCAAATATACGAAATAATTTCTTCATAGCAACACCACATCACAAACGCCATTCCAGCTATGTAGCCGTTGACCCATTTGCCCCGCACTCTTTAAACTTCTCAAACCCTTCGATTTTCATTATCCCCACCACCTCATTCGTACTTAGATAGTACCTACCAAGTACCTACAAACCTCCTACAAAGGTCCTACAAAGGTCCAACAAAACACATACAACAGTCTTAGAATAGACCTACAACCCAAATACAATATCCTAATTCTCCGCTACTTATCAATTATCAATCCTTGTAATTAAATGATTATCAACATCTTCTATCACACCAGCCACATCTGTCAATTCACTAATAGCAAATCAATCGCAGACTTTCATCCTTCTTTTCCACCATTTATTCCCCACGCACTGGCAATCAACCATTTCACCAACATCCAACCTCGGTTTAAAATAATTGTGTATCTTTGCCCTCGGTTTCAAAAGGAAACCGCGAAGCGTTATGCAATGATGATAAATTGAATGATGCTTAAGGAGATAAACTAATTAAGAGAAAACAATCAGATAAGCATACATATTCACGTTAAATATAACTGATAGGCCAACAGTATAACAGGGCATAAACACAAATGAAAAGAGTAATTTTAATTGTTACGGGAGTAATCTCTATTTTTCTATCGGTAAGATGTTTCTATGCTATTTCTGGACAATTTATAAATACCGATTATACGTCTAAAATTCAGCAGACAGCTGCTGAAACAGGAAATAATATCAGAGCACTTGCAGAAATAAACAAGGAAGGTTTTGGCTCTATTTTGCTTATAGGAGGTTTGACGCTTATAGCTTGTAGTATACCTGAAAAAAAGAAAAAGAACAGCAACTCAGCCACATAATCAAATATTCCATAGTATATTGACCAATTCGTCCTATCCGGACATTGACACGCGGGACCTGCAAGTCCCGCGTTCTTTCGTTATATAAATATCTCATTTCCTCTCTTCCGCCAATATTTCGTATCTTTGCACTTCAATTCTACCCATTTCCTTTTAAACATTTAAGCGTAGCGAACCTTTTTAACCTCCTTACCCCTTGCCCTTCCTAAAGAACATACTCTCCTCCCGCAGCCTCTCCATCGTCGGCCTTGAAAAGAATACCGGCAAGACCGTCTGTCTCAACTACGTCCTCCGTCGTCTCCACGAGTTGGGCGTCTCCACCGCTGTCACATCCATCGGCGTCGATGGCGAACAGACCGACAGCGTCTATGCTACCGCCAAACCCGAGGTGACGATGTACGAGGGCATGTATCTCATCACCTCCGAGCGCCACTATCTCCAGCGTCGCTGCGTCTCCGAGATCCTCGACCTCTCCAACCAGCGCACCGCCCTCGGCCGACTCCTCACCGCTCGCATACTCTCTTCCGGCAAGGCTCTCATATCCGGCGCCGCCGCTACCGCCATCCTCGCCGACCAGATAAGCCGCTTCAAGCAGCAGGGTATCCAGCTCACCGTCATCGACGGCGCTCTCTCTCGCCTTTCCCTTGCTTCCCCCACCGTCACCGACTCCATGATTCTCGCCACCGGCGCTGCCGTCTCGCCCAACCTCCAGCAACTAATCTCCAAGACTCGTTTCGTCTGCCGCCTTATCGACCTCCCCGAGGTGGAGCCAGCCATACGCACCGCCCTTTCTCAGGCCACTTCTGGCCTCTGGGCTCTCGACTCCGACGGCCTCGCTCACGACCTCAATATCCCGTCTGTCTTCATGCTCTCTTCTGCCAACTCCGACCTCTTCCGTTACGGCACCACACTCTTCGCCTCCGGAGCAGTATCTGACAGATTACTAAAGATCCTCGCAGCCAAGGAGGAGATAAAGCAGATCACCCTTATCATCCGTGACTTCACCAAGCTCTTCGTCACCCCCGAGGTCTATAACGACTTCGTCCGTCGTGGTGGCTCCCTTATGGCGTTGCGCAAATCCCACCTCGCCGCCGTAACCCTCAACCCCACCTCGCCCCACGGCTACGCCCTCGACTCCCACACCGCTACCCAAGCCCTCTCCGACGCCCTCAACCTCCCCGTCTACGACGTAATGAAAATAGAGCAATAACTGCATTTGTCAATTCACCAATCACTAAAAAGAATGCTCCTCCTCGACAAGCCTCTATTGTCAATTCACTAATCACTAATCACTATTCACCAACATCATGCTCCTCCGCGATAAACTCCAATCCGATCCTGGTTTCCAGTACATCATCGACGCCCTCAACCTTATCTCCGCTGCCGGCCGTCGTGCTCTCCTCGACTTCCCGTTCCTCACCACTCCTGAGACCGTCAACGCCGAACTCGACAACCTCAAGACCGTCATAGGTGTCGTCTCCGTAATGGAGAACCTCCACACCGTCTCCGAAATCAAGCACCATCTCATGTGCCTCCACGACTCCCAGGGCACCGTCGCCAACCTCTCTCAGCATTCTGTCATCAACGAGGTGGAGCTCTTCGAGGTGAAGAATATAGCCTATACCGCCGCTGCGGTCTCCCGCTCTGCTGAGCCGCTCGGCCTGAAAGAGATTTTCTCTCTGCCCGACCTCTCCGATGTCTTTTCTCTGCTCGACCCCGACAACACAGGTCTTCCTCATTTCTATATATACGACTCTTACCATCCCGACCTCCCCGATATACGTAAGCGTCTCAAGCAGCTGCAGGCTCGCACCGACGACCCAGAAGCCGCCACCCTTTATGCCGACCTCTTCGCTCAGCATAACGACATACAGCATTCTGTCGAGGCCAAGCTCTCGCAACAGCTCTGGGCTTCCGCCGACCGCCTCGCCCTCGCGGTGAAACGTTTGGCCTATATCGACCTCCTCTTCGCCAAAGCCGGCCTCGCCTCCGCCTGGAATTTCACCCGTCCCCAGATAACCCCCAGCAACCAGCAGCAAGCAGAAGACCCCCAAGCAATCAAGCAAGCAGACAATCAAGCATTCACCCAGTACAAAGGACTCTTCAATCCGCGTCTTCTCCATCGCAATCAGGAGCATCGTCTGCGCTACCAGCCCATCGACATCATCGTCCATCCTGGCCTCTGCCTCATCACTGGCGCCAATATGGCGGGTAAGACCGTTCTCTTGAAAACCCTCGGCATAGCGCAGCTACTAACCCAGTTCGGCATGTATGTCCCTGCCGAGTCCGCCACCGTAACCCTTGTGGATGACGTCATCTTCTGCATAGGCGACGAGCAGAACGAGATGAACGGCCTCTCTTCTTTCGCATCTGAAATAATAAAAATCTCCGAGGTGGTGCAGCTCAGCGCCTCTCAGCGTCTCCTCATCCTTATCGACGAGCCGGCTCGCACCACCAACCCCGTCGAGGGCAAGGCCATCGTGCAGGCTCTCTCCGACATACTTATCTCCCGCGACTCCTTCTCTCTCATCACCACTCACTATTCCCAGCTTGGTGTCCCCTGCCGTCGTCTACGTATTGCTGGCTTCCGCGAAGACCTCGCAAACGCCACCCTCTCGCCAGAGAACATCAACCTCTTCATGGATTATTCCCTCGTCGAAGACAACTCCGACACCGTCCCCCAGGAAGCTCTCCGTATCGCCACCCTCCTCCGCTGCGATGAGTCCCTCATCCAAAAAGCCCTGCAACACCTCAAAAACCAATAGAGTCCGGTCTGTATTATGAAATTGCGAAAAAAGAGGTCCAAAGTCCCTATAGAATTGATCGCTGTGCGTCGTGCCGACCGAGAGATTGACAAAATGATTCATGGCGACGGTTTTCATGCTCGCACCCGAGTGAAGAAGAGCAGGAAACTATACACCCGGAAACACAAACATCGCAGAATAGAACAAGACTTATAAAAAACGCACTACCGAAGTTGGTGATGCACTTTAGAAGGGTGGCTACGACATACTTTCTCACATACAAGTGCAGTATCATCGGCAATCAGCGACTCCTTTTAGGTCATAGTCAGCGCGTATCTTGTCGAGGATGAGTTTCACAATGATATGTATTTCGGAGTTCTCCGTGTAGTCGGCCTTGCAGACGAAGTTGACGCGGTTCTCCTTTATCAAGCGCTCGGCAACCACCTTCTTCTTGCGGTTACCATAGACGGCGATTGAGTGGCCGCCCTGCTCCCTGACAACGCTCATGCATGGGACGTCGGTCTCCCCATCGCCCATGTATATAATCCGCTCGAAGGGGATGGGGCGGTCTTCTTTGGCCACAAACTCGTTGATCTTCTTATTGTCACTTATTTCCTGTATCCCTTTACTAATCTTGAAGAGAAACTGCGTCTTTGTGGTGTAATCCACAGCCACTGCAGGCCAAACGGCAACTCCATCAACGTCGTAGAGGAACGAGCAGGCATAGATGTTATCGAAACGTTTGGCTATAGACGTACCCTCTATCATCTCTTTCAATCCCGAGGAGTTGATGTAGTGCTTGATGTTTATCCCACGAGCTTTGCCGTATTGGTTGATGAGTTCAAACCACTCCTCGACGCCTTTGAAAAGTTTGACCATTGAGCCAAACTTTTGGAACGAGTCGCGTTTAAGCGAGATACCGCAAGCCTTCGCCTCTTGCAACATCAGATACATATAACATAGTATCCCACTGGCATCGTTGGTCGTAGCCATCTCAACGGTCTTCTGCCAAAAATCGTCGGGGTTCTTGCCAATCGCCTGCACAAAGCCGAATTCCTGCATGTTGCCTGGCGAGAGAGTCCCGTCGAAATCGTATATCAAAGCCACATCTATCTTCTTACTGGTAGCCATGTTTCGTATCTGTTATTCGTTCAAATAAAATATATGCAAACTTACAAATAAAATATGGAACGGCAAAATAATTGTTCCACATAAGTCAGCACCGGGTCGGATAAAAGTACCCAAGAGGTACCGGTGAGACAAAAAAGAAAGGAGCATCGCTTTTTTGGTGATGCTCCTTGGAAGGATGGCGGCGACCTACTTTTCCACAAACTAGTGCAGTATCATCGGC
>DBXB01000045.1:0-1045 GCA_002309155.1 Bacteroidales bacterium UBA1223
TCTAGATTTTCAATTCACTATCTCTTATTCAGACTGAGGATTTCTCTTGCCTCGTCGCTGGTGGCAACCTGGCGGCCCAATAGTTTGGCCATGCGTACAACCTTGTCGACCAACTCACCATTGCTCTTGGCAAGAACGCCACGTTCCAGGTAGAGGTTGTCCTCGAAACCAACACGTACGTTGCCACCCATGACTATGGCGGGGGCTGCCAGCGTGAAGGCGTGACGGCCGATGCCGGTGGCTGTCCATGTGCTTCCTGCCGGTATGTTCTTTACCAGCCAGCAGAGGTTGTCGACTGTCGCTGGAGTACAGCCAGGTACGCCGAGGACGAAGTTGAATTGCATTGGGTTTCCCGGTACCTCACCTTTGCGAGCCATTGTCAGGATGGTGTCGAGGTGGCCCATTTCGAAGCATTCGTATTCGGGTTTGATGCCTTTTTCAATCATGCGTTTGCCGAAAGCACGCATAGTCGGCATGGTGTTGTCGAAAATCTCGTCTCCGAAGTTGCAAGTGCCACAGTCGAGAGTCGCCATCTCGGGAATGGGAGTGGTGTTTGTCGAGTCAAGACGCTCGTCGGGAGTCATACCCACAGCACCACCGGTGGAAGGGATGAGGATGACGTTGGGGCAGGCTTTGAGGATGGCCTCGGTACATTCCTGGAAGCGGACGTGACTCTGTGTGGGAGTGCCGTCATCTTCACGCACATGAAGATGTACTATAGCGGCACCAGCATCGACTGCTGATTTTGCCTCACGAACTATCTCTTCTACAGTGTAAGGTACATTGGGGTTTTGTTCTTTTGTTACTTCAGCTCCGCATATTGCCGCGGTGATAATGAGTTTTTCCATGATTAATATATATTATAATTTGTCTTTCTTCTGTTATTGTTTTGATATTCGTTTGTTTATGGCGGAAACAGTCTTTGATGTAAATTGCAAATATACACTTTTTTTACGTATTTTCCATACATGATACTCTTTCTAAACAAATATTCTTTGACTCAATGCAATAAGGTTCCAATACTTGCGTTATACAAATTAAAAAT
>DBXB01000045.1:1161-10253 GCA_002309155.1 Bacteroidales bacterium UBA1223
TTTCCTCTCTTTCTTGTCGTCGCTGTTGCTCTCGCATCACCGGCACTAGCCCAGTCAAAGTCCAAAAAACAACTTGAAAAGGAGAAGACTCAACTGGAGGCAGAAATTAAGAAACTGAACTCCGATTTGGCAAAGGCTAAGAAAAACACCAAGCTTAACAGCAATCAGCTGGCGACGCTCAACAAAAAAATCAAGGAACGCAACAGGTTGATAGATAATATCAACGGACAACTGTCGCAACTCGACAGTCAGATATCGTTGATGAATGACAGCATTTCACGTATTCAGACACGTCGTCGCTCCCTGCAGGATGACTATGCCGCCACAGTCAGATCGCTATATCGTGAATACAATAATGTTGACAAATGGGTGTTGCTGTTCGACTCGCCATCCTATAACAAAGCTCTGCTGAGGACAAAATATTTCAAAAAATATAACAGTTACCGGCTTCGTCAGTCGTCTGCCATCCGTGACTGTGAGAAACAATTGCAGAGTGTGAACGACGAACTGCAGAGACAGAAGTCTGAACAGAGTTCGTTGCTGACCCAAGAAACCCGTCAGCGTGACCAGCTGACTAAGGAACAACGGCAGAAAGAGGCTTCAGTCAAACAGTCTAAAGCTAACGAGAAGCAGCTGTCTCAGCAGTTGAGCAAGAAGGAAGAACAGCGTCGCAAGTTGCAGAAACAGATTCAGAAACTCATCGACGAGGAGGTCCGTAAGGCCGCCGCCAGCAAGACAGCCTCAAAGGGTGGTGCCAAGAGCACAGCGTCATCAAAGACTTCCACTGGAAGCAAATCCACAACGACCACCGTCACCGACAAGACCTCGGCGGCAGAGGATGCCCTCTCCAATGATTTCGCTTCGAATAAGGGTAAGCTGGCATGGCCTGTCGCATATACCTCCATCACTCGTAACTACGGTCTTTATACTCATGAAAGCGGTGGACAGAACATGAACAACGGCATTGATATGCTCACCGTTCAGGGAACTAATGTCTATGCCGTCTTTAAAGGCACCGTGTCGAGAGTCTTCACCTGTCCCAATGGCACTACAGGCGTCATCATCCGTCATGGAGATTATATGACCGTGTATTGCAACCTGGCTTCTGTTAGCGTGAAGCAGGGACAGTCGGTTACCACCCGTGCTGTCATTGGCATAGTGGCGAGCGATGATGCGGGTCACGGCGAGTTCAGCTTCCAACTCTGGAATGGACGTGAAAGTCAGAACCCCCGCAGTTGGCTGAGGTAAATTATTAGGATAGGGAATAAATGGTTATTTGCTGAAGGATTTCAGCGTAACGCTTTCTCCGTCTAAGACGGCATAGTCGCGCTTCTCAATCCAGTTGCCTACGTTGATGTAGGTGGCGTCGCCGAGAGGTCTGTTTATGGCGGTATGACGATGACCAAAGACGAAAAAGTCATAAGGTTGTACGCCTGCGTCTAGTCTCTTCTGTTGCATTTTCTTGCAGTGAAGGTAAATCGCCTCCTTGTCGTCGCCAAGATAGCCTAACTCTTTCAAACTGTGCTTTTTCCTGCTGGAATTCGACCACTTTCTGGCTATGGGGAAACTAACATTTGGGTGTACGCCGGCAAACAGCCATTGGTTGAGACGACACCGGAATATGCGTTTCAGGATGTTGTATTTGTGATCTTTGTCCCACAGTCCGTCGCCGTGACCAATTAGGAATAATTTGCCGTCGATTTCCATGTTCTCAGGCTCGGAGTGCATGATGGCTCCAATCTCTTTCTCCAGGTAGTCGAACATCCACATGTCGTGGTTACCAATAAAGAAATGTATCTCGGTGCCGTTGTCCGACAACTCGGCCAGTTTGCCGAGCAGTCGAACATATCCTCTAGGCACGGCATGCTTGTAGGTGAACCAAAAATCAAAGATGTCTCCGAGCATTATTAGCCGACGGGCCTCGTCAGCTATACTGTCAAGCCATTTGACCATGTCGGCTTCCCGTTGGGCGCTGTCGGTTCCACATCCAAGATGGGCGTCGGTGATGAAGAAGGTCTTGTCTTTCATCTTCAGGATTCTTCGCTGGTAAAAGATGTTGATATGGTGATATGTTGATATGGAAGTTAAGGGAAGTTAAGGGAAGTTAAGGGGAGTTAAGGGGAGTTAAGAGGAGTTAAAGGGAGTTAAGGGGAGTTAAGGGGAGTTAAAGGGAGTTAAGGGACAAATGATTTCGATTAAACGAGAAAACGAGAAAACGATTAAACGATAAAACGATTAATCAGGTCACAGGTCACAGGTCACAGGTCACAGGTCACAATTTTCAATTATTCAATTCGGCAGTCTGCTGCAGCATCTGAGCGCTACGCAGTCTCTCGACGTAGGCTTGGTAGAACTGGGTGTGGGGGTTGTTGGGCTCTTTCTCAAGCAGACCGTCAAGCACCATGGAGAATACTGGGAGATCTATCTGAGGGTAGAACACACGGTTTGTGTGGTTGAACGGTGCGTCGATGGCGTAGAGTGTAGTGAGTGACCCGAGGTGGTCTTCAATGAAATTGTAGAACATCATATATGTGGTGCTACGCTCGGCGAGAAAGAGTGAGTCGGTCTTTTGGTGCGCTATGGCGTAGTCATTCTCATTAAGAGTCTCGCGGTTGAGATTGTCCTGTTGGGCGAGGTCGGCAATGACGCTGTTGGCGTCGTTGATATAATTCTGAATCTGCCACATGAGCTGAGACTCGGGAGAACCTTCGATACGGTATGATTTGTCAAGCATGTTGGCGTCACCAGCCACTCGTATCACCTCACCGTCGGAGGGAAGTATGACTATATAGTTGTACTCTCCGCAGTGGAGGTTGAAGAATGTCTGGTAGTCCATGCTGCCTTTGTACTTGAATTTTCCCTCTTTGTCGCATTTTATGGAGTCGAGGAAACGAGGCCCGTTGTCAGGGGTCATCTCTTCAATGTAGAGCATTTTGTTTTCGGCATTCACTAATGTTCCTTGGATGGTGAACGACAATTCTTTTTTCTGTTTGTCGCCACCGCATGATGCCAATAGCAGAATCACTGTCGCTAATACTGTCAATGCCTTGCGTGAGATCATGGAGATAAAGGTTAAAGGTTAAAGAGTTAAAGAGTTTAAGAGTTTAAAGGGAAGTTAAGGGAAGTTAAGGGACAAATGATTTAGATTAAACGATTTCACAACTTCACCATTCACAATTCACGAATCACCTTTCTATACCCCAAGTCAACGATGGTCATCGCCGCCATGGCTTCCACTACGACGGCGGTGCGGGGAATGTGGTTGCTGTCGAAACGTCCTGTGACGGTGACGGGGTGGATCATGCCATTTTCGTCAATATAATTGGTGATGTCTGAATTAATGGTTACCGCAGGATGGAAAGTGGTGCGGAAAACAACGGGCATACCATTACTGATGCCACCTTGTACGCCACCGCAGTGATTGGTCTTGGTGGTGAAGTCTTGATTCCATTCGTCACGGTATTCTTTTCCGGTCATCCAAGCCGCTTTCTCTCCACACCCCATGGCGAATGCCGTCGCCGACGGTATGCTCATCATCGCCGCCGCCAGACGAGCGTTCAGCTTGTCGAATACGGGGTCGCCGATACCGGCAGGGAGACCGTTGACGACACATTCTATTACGCCACCACTGCTGTCGCCTGGTTTTGGTTCGGGATTGTGGATTATTGTCGAGGAGATACTTATTCCAAGTCTGGCGAGCAACATCTTGGCGATGGCTCCGCCAACAACCCGACAGGCAGTCTCTCTGCCCGATGCTCGGCCTCCTCCTCGCCAGTCCCGTATGCCGTAACGGCGCATGTATGTGTAGTCGGCATGACCGGGACGGTAAAGGCGGTCCGTCTCATTGTAGTCGTTGCTCCGTGGGTCAGTGTTGCGGATAAGGAACGCTATCGGTGTTCCAAGGGTCTCTCCATCAAGAATGCCAGACAGGAATTCCACACGGTCGGGTTCGTTGCGTTGTGTGGCACCGTCGCCTACATGACGACGACGCATCTCCTCTTCCAGCAGTTTGTAGTCAATGGCCAGCTTGGATGGGCAACCATCAATAACACCACCTACGGCGGCCCCGTGAGACTCGCCGAAGGTGGTGATACGGAATATATTACCGAAAGTGTTTGACACGATTATTTTACAATCTCCAACAATTCGACTTCGAAGATGAGTGTGGATCCGGGAGGAATGTCTCCAACGGGATTTTCACCATAACCGAGGTTGTGAGGTATATAGAGCATATACTTCGAACCTTCATCCATCAGCTGCAATCCCTCTGTCCATCCGGGAATCACCTGGCCAAGAGGAAACTCTATAGGCTCGCCACGGTCGTAGCTGCTGTCGAATTTGGTGCCGTCGAGAAGTGTTCCGGTATAATGAACTTTCACGACATTGTTGATGTTAGGCCGTTTTCCGTTGCCGTCTTTAATTTTCTTGTATTGAAGACCGCTCTTGGTGGTTTTTACAGACTTGTTAAGTGCGTTTTTCTCAAGGAACTCTGCGCCGTCTTTCTTGTTTTTGTCGAGAGATGCCATCATGTCCTGTTGTTTCTTCTGCTGGCGTTGCTCGAAATTCTTCTGGAAACGCTGCAGTATGGGGGTCATAGTGTTGCGGGTCCATTCATTTATTCCTTTGGCGACATCGGAGAGCGACTGGGCGACAATCTCAAGGTTGATGCCCAGCTGTTGTTGTTCCCAGCTTGTGGCGATGTCTTTGCCTATGGCGTAGGATGCCGAATCGTTGAAACTGCGAATGTCGCGGGGCTTGTTCTTGGCAATCTCGTTATTGGCCTTGTTGAGCTCCTCTTTGAGTTTGTCGTTCTGCTCAGAGAGTTTGTCGAAAGCGTCGGCTTTGAGTTTGAGCTGATAATAATAGGCTTCGTCAAGGGTGGCTTTGCCTTTTTTTATGACAACTTCAGGGGCTTGCGCCATCGTGAAGGCGAAGCATCCCAAGGCTAATACTATAGAAAATAGTTTCTTCATGACTGTTGTGTATTCATGTAGAATGTTGAGTGGAACATCGGTTCGTGTCGCCACTCAACATTCGTTTTATTGTTTGTAATGATTGTATTACTTGTATATTTTGGCTTTGACGCCGTCGAGCACCTCTTTACCGCACATGGCGAGTGCAAGCATCTCGTTCTCGCCCTTGTATACTTTCACGGGGGCTATCCAGTCAATACGCTTGGTGATCTCTGCCATCCAGGGCTTGCTGTAAGCGATGCCTCCGGTGAGCAGGATGGCATCGACCTTGCCGCAGACTACAGCGGCGAGACGGCTGATCTCCATGGAGACCTGATAGCAGAAAGCGTCGACAAGGAGCTTGCATTTCTCGTCGCCGGCAAGAGCTTTCTTCTCCACCTCATAGGCGTCGTTGGTGCCAAGGTAAGCCACGAAGCCACCTTCAGCGGTTACCATCTTCTTCAACTGGGCTTCGGTGTATTTGCCACTGCATGCCACCTCGATGAGTTTGGAGGCGTTGATGCTTCCACAACGGGTGGGGGAGAATGCGCCAAGTCCGCAGAGGGCTCTGTTCACTTCGACGACTTTGCCGTGATTGTGGATACCGACACTTACACCACCACCCATATGGGCGATGATAAGGTTGAGGTCTTCGTAGTGCTTGCCAAGCTCGCGGGCATACAACTTCGCAGTCATTTTCTGGTTGAGGCAATGCCAGATGACGCCTTCTCTTGAGGGGTCTAAGTCGAAGATGGGATGACCGCTTATCTTAGCGAAATCAGGACGTTCGTCGACGATGCCAGGGTCTGAGATATAGGCATGAGCCAGACCAATCTCACGAGAGATGCTGTCGGCGATGAGGGCTCCGAGGTTGCAAGCATGCTTGCCTTGGATACCGTCGTGGCATTCCTGTTTCATCAAGTCATTGACTTCGTAAGTGCCTGACTCGCAAGGACGGGTCAAACCGCCACGGCCCATGACGATGGCGATCTCGTCGGTGCCAACATTGTGGCGTTTCAACATGTCAAGTATTGCACCCTTGCGGTAGTCAAACTGGTCGGCGACCTCCTTGAATTTCTGGATTTCTTCAATGGGGTGACTCAGATTTTCGGTAAATACTTCAGTCTCTCCCTCGTAGATGGCGGCTTTTGTGGATGTCGCGCCAGGGTTGATTACTAAGGTGTATTTTTTTGCGTTCATTTTGAAAAGGTATATTTTATGTTTTTATTCCGTATAATAATTTTCTGCAAAATTATGATTTTTTTTGCAAATGAAACTTAATAGAAGTGGGAATGAAAACATTTTTTACATGTCAGAATGTTGATAACTTTCTTGAATGTCTTGTGACATAGTCTGTTAGATGATGAAAAAAAAGTAATTTTTTTTTCACAAACCCCACTTCCTCCCTTTTAAGAGTATTGGATTATATAATAAATAACATTTTTTTGAGTTACCTTTTTAAAATATGCCGAATGTCCTTTCTGAATAGCAGACATATTATTCTCTTTTTGTTCTGTTTGTCGTTGCCGTTGTTGCCGACCAATCTTCATGCTCAACAGGTTGACAATCCGGTGGATACTAACTATTTCTTTGCTATTGATGAGGCTAACTACGACAGTCTTCTGCATTATTTTTATATGCAGCAATTTCAAAAGTCAGCCAACCGCCACCTTAACCGCAAGGTCTCTCAGCTCTATGCGGAGTTTGACAATATCCCGGACTCTGTCTTTGTCAATCGCCTGCAGCGGATGCATACTGTGGTGCCTCTGACCTATAACTCCGAAGTCCGTGCCTTTATCAAACTTTATGTCCGTATCATGAGTCGTAGGCTTGATGCTATGCTCTCTTTGTCTGAGTATTATTTCCCCATGTTCGAGCAGACTCTCGACAGTTACAATGTCCCTGAGGAACTTAAATACCTCACCATTGTTGAGTCCGCTCTCAACCCTCAGGCGACGTCGCGTGCGGGTGCCGCCGGACTCTGGCAGTTCATGTATGCTACAGGTAAGATATATGATCTGGAGGTCAATTCGTTGGTCGATGAGCGACGAGATCCGTTCAAGTCTACCGTGGCTGCCGCCCGTTACTTGAAACGGCTCTATGAAATGTATGGTGACTGGCAGTTGGCTATGGCGGCCTACAATTGTGGTCCGGGCAATGTCAACAAGGCTATAGCAAGGGCTGGCGGTAAAAAAGGTTTCTGGCAAATCTATCCATACCTGCCTCGAGAGACACGTGGATATATCCCTAAATACATCGGTGCGGCTTATGTGATGAACTATTACCATGAGCATGGACTGAGCGCTGGAAAGATTGAGATTCCTATTAAGGTCGACACCGTTCATCTCCATTCTGATGTTCACATGGCGGTGGTGGAGCAGTTTACGGGTATTCCATCGCTTCAGCTCCAGCAACTCAACCCCCAGTTCCGCACCCAGGTGATTCCCGCATCCTCACGCCCCTACGCATTGAGTATACCGTCAGATAAAGCCAGCCTCTTTATCAAATACGAAGACACTATATACAAAGTCTCGAAAGATACTATAGGTAAGAACGCTGTAGTGCCACTGACTTCGGGAACTATCGTCTATCACAAGGTGAAGAAGGGCGACACCTTTACTTCTGTGGCTAAAAAATACGGCGTGACCCCTGGCAACTTGCGTCGCTGGAACGGCAAGAGCAAGAAGAGTACCTTGAAGGTTGGACAGCAACTGAAAATATATCTTCCTCCATCAGTGGCATCTTCAGATCAATCCAAGCAAACGGATAAAAATGATACCGTGGCAGTCGTCGACACTATAAAGACAGACACGGTTGCCACTAAAGTTCCTCAAAAGACGCGGAAACCTAAGCAGGAGAATGTATACTATACTGTAGTGAAAGGTGACAACCTCTCAATTATTGCTAAGAAAAACAACACCACTATTCAGAAAATCAAACAGCTGAACAATATGAAGAGTGATGTTGTCCGTATTGGTCAGCGTCTCAGAATCAGATAGTTGTTGATATGTTGATGTGTTGATATGGAATAATCGATTAATCGAATAAACTAAACTAAACTCTTAAACTTTTAAACCCTTAAACTTTTATCTAAAAGCCAGTCCAAAGACTATGAGAAAATTCAAAGAGACATTGTTTTGGAAAGTGATTAAAAATAAATATTTCATCACTTTCTTTATCTTTGCCCTGATATATTTCTTCCTCGATGAGAATAATTTCTTTGTCCGTCGCTCTCTGCGTAAGGAGGTGAAAGAACTGACGTATGCTATGGACACCATGCGTGAGGGGGCTGTCAAGGACAGCCTGAAGTCGGTACGTCTGAAATATGATTTGGATTCAATCGAACGATACGGCCGTGAACAATATTTTATGAAGAGGAAGAACGAGGATGTTTTTGTCGTGAGTCGTTCGGAAAAGTAATATCTCCCGCTGTATGAAAAGACACTATTTCACTCTTGTTGCCATATCGCTGTCACTAACAATGCTGATGGGCTCGTGCAATGCTATAAAGAAGTTCTTGAACACACAACTTGAGGACGAAGACTATATCGTCGGACAATTATATGCCGACGAGTATGTGAGTGAGACTCCCGTCACGCTGCCGTCTTCAGGCAGAACGGGTTCGGAATCCGTTAGCGGTAATGTCTCACGATGTGGCATCGAGCTCAACGACAAAGACAACCGCAAACTCTATTCAGCCATCGACAGCTGGTATGGTACTCCTTACCAATACGGAGGTTGCAGCACCAGCGGAATAGACTGCTCTTGTTTTGTGGGTAAGATATTCTCTTCAGTTTATGGCGTTAAACTGCATCGTGTGGCGAATGACATACAACAGGATATGGACAAGATGATAGGTCGCAATTCCCTCCGTGAAGGCGATGTGGTGTTCTTCACCAATTCGAATGGCAAAGTGTCGCATGTGGGAATCTATCTCAAAGACGACCTATTCGTCCATTCCTCAACCTCAAACGGCGTTACTGTCAGTTCGCTGGAAAACAACTACTGGAAGAAACATTTCTATAAGGGTGGACGACACAAGGCTGTAACTACAAATTATTAACCTTAACTATATGTGAGTTGTTGATAAGGTGTTAAGATGTTAAGGTGTTTAATCGTTGATATGTTGATATGTTGATA
>DBXB01000045.1:10362-10685 GCA_002309155.1 Bacteroidales bacterium UBA1223
GGCGACAACCTTTTCACGGTGGTCTCCTTGTATTAGAATCTCGCCGTCTTTGGTGTTTCCTCCGACACCGCATTTTGTTTTCAGCATCTTGCCAAGGGCGGCGAGGTCTGTCTCGCTACCGACGAATCCGCTGACCAGTGTCACCTGCTTTCCGCCTCGCTGTTTGCGGTCGAGTGTTACATGTAGCTTCTGTTGCTGTGGCGGCAGGGTCACTTGTTCTTCCTGCTCGTCTTCATATTGGTATTCGAAGTCCGGATTTGTCGAATAGACAACCCCGATGCGGTTTTTGTTCTTGGACATGATGGTTTGTTGATATGTTGATA
>DBXB01000045.1:10794-12493 GCA_002309155.1 Bacteroidales bacterium UBA1223
TTGTGGAAATGCAGTTCCTCACCAATACGTTCCCCTTCTCCGTCAATATTTACCCATTCCTCTTCGTTGTTGTATACGGTCACCTCGCTTGCCTTGAAAATCTCTACATGTTGCGAAAGCTCAAAGTGGTTGAGATAGAGTAGGGGGGCGGTCAACGGCAGATGTGACAGGGGGATGCGGTCGACGATGCAGACATCGATGAGTCCGTCGTCGAGTTTCGCCAGTGGTGCTATGGCGGTGTTGAATCCGAATTGATTGGAATTGGCGAAACTTATGAACCAGGCTTTTCTCTCCAACTCTTTTCCGTCAATACATAGTCTGTAGGTGTGCTCCTTATAGGATGGATATTCTGAGATGATTATCTTTGCGTAAGCCTGTAATCCTCTTACTTTTGCAATTTTCATCCTTCTGGCGACACGGGCGTCAAATCCTATGCCTGCTATGCTGGTGACGATACGGTCGTTGAGAACTATTGTGTCTATCTCTGCCATCTTGTAATGGTTGAGTACTTCGATGGCGTGGATAGGCGTGAGCGGTATTTTCAGGTTGCGGGCCAGGCCGTTTCCACTGCCACAGGGTATGATTCCCAGTGTTATGTCGCATCCTGCTATGCCACTAACCACGTCGTTGACACTTCCGTCGCCACCCACGGCGACCAGGGCGTCATAGCACCCTTGTTCCACGGCGTTTTTGGCAAGTTCGGTGCCATGGTGGATATGCTCGGTATAGGCGACGGTATAGTCTATGAGTGTGTGGTCCAGATGCTTCTCCAGCAGTTCCTCGATCTTCCTCTGTTTGCCTATTCCTGAGACGGGGTTGACAATAAAGTATAGATTCTTCTTCATTTTTGTGGCTTGTATTTGGATGCCTGAAGGATGGACTGTGAGTCGGTGTTGGCGAAGAGCTCTTTCATGCTGCAGTTGTTGTTCTCCATGTATTTGCGGACAATCTGCCATCCGATGAATTCGGTGGTGCGTGGCGCAGAGTCTTTGAAGGCGTTGGTCTTCGGAGCCTCGTCGACGAAGTTGTGGAAGCGGTTTAAGTCTTTCTCGTAAAGCAGGTTGTTTTGGATGAAGTAAGTCCAGATGTTGCCTTCGTTCTCCTCTGCCCACTTCATCTGTTCCTTGCTGTAGCGTATCTTTATATTGTCGTCAACGTCGGGCAACACCTTGTCGAGGAAGTATAGCACCTTACCTTCGGAAATCATCAAGTCGAGCATGGTGACGTTTTTCTCGTCGGGTATCGCTATGTATTGTCGGGCGATTTCCGCCATGATGTCGGAGATGAGAAAAATGCTGTCGCAACGCTCCACGATGAATTGTGGCAGTCCGAAATAGGAGTAGCTCACCATCTCTTTCAGCGCATACTGGTCGATGCTGATAAGCACGCTGCCACTCTCTCGGTCGACGTTGACACGCTGTGTGTAGTCGAACGAGCACGATACGAATGTGGCGAATTGGTTGAACTCTATCTCGTCGTCCTCTTCCTTTGCGGCCTCAAGTGCTGAGGTTAGCTCTTTTTCCAGCCAGCTGAGGTCGTTGTAGCGATTCTTGGTAATCCTGTATATGTTGCAGACCATGCTGTCGGATTTGAACCCGTAGAGCATGGACATGAATTCCTCGTCGTCGGGGTAATTATGAAGCAGCGGGCTGTTGAAGGTGACGGCAAACTGTCTTAAGGCTGTCTCAAGTTGCTCGTC
>DBXB01000021.1 GCA_002309155.1 Bacteroidales bacterium UBA1223
GATGGTCATCGTATCTCAAAGGTGAAAGTCATTATCCACGATTCAGCAGAAGCGTAGTCTTTCTATAGTCTACCATCCGTACTGTTGCCACCTGATGACATTGTTCCATTGATAGCTCTGGATGGTGGTGTTCCATATAGGAGAGGTCAATCGGTAGGTGTTTCTTGGGAAGAACATGCTGACGCATCCATTCTCAGATGCTTTTATATCGAATTGTTCCATGTTCGCACTTAGCAAGGAACTGTTTGTCATCCAACGTGCAGAGAAAATGGCGTAGGGAACGGCCTTCTCGAAGACTTTTTTCCACACGTTAAAGTCTTTATCCGCTGTATTCTCTAACAGCATCTGTCGCATGTCATACGCATAGCGGTTGTTACTGTAGACGCCATAATAGGTCATAGCATCAAAGTCAAGAGGGCTCTGTTCTTGCACATCCAGTCTGTCTGCTATTGTATGAAGGATGGTTGCTGTAGCCTGTGCCAACTCTTCCAACTCGGACGTTTTAAAGGTTGACAGCGGGACACTATAACCTTTCAGGTCGCCAGGGATATAGTTGTAATACTTATTGGAATTGCTCTTGTATTCTTCCAGATAATAGTTATAATAATGGTCTGTCAAAGTGCGGTAGAATAGCTCGTTGGAATTGAACAGATCGGGTACGATTATGTCATACGGAGCCCCTTTATCGGGAATTTCTGCCGGCGAACCGATCACATAGTCCGTCACGTGACGCAACTCATAGGCCACTTCCACACAACTGAAATTACAACAGTCGGCAAACACGAACTTTAGGGCCTTGTCGCCCATGGCTCTGGCAATAGCCCGACTCATCGACGGAATATTCATCCAATATTTGCCGGAACTTGATGAGGTATTTCTGCCCGTGTCTCCGCCGTAGGCACGACTGGCGGCATAGGGGATGGAGTCGTTGCTGACAAGCCAACCCGATGCATGTCCCCAGAGCACCAGTCCGTAGGAGGCAGCCGGATAGTTTTGTCTGGTATAAGACAGAACTTTCTCCATTACGGCAGGATCGGCTGTGATACTCTCTTCCATGCTGACGGAGTCGACTAGAACACCATTCTTGATTCTTGCGATATATGGAGGGGTTGTTTCGGCCTGATCGACATAGACGATAAGATTCTGACGTTTGTCAAGCGATTTTGAGCCGGTTTTCATTTCTTCCAGATCACTTGCGGCAAACGAGTTGAGATTATTCTCTGCCGCCATATATACAAGAACAGTACGCTCTGACTGTTCATCGACCGGATGGTCGTCGTGATGATGACAGGCAGTGAAGAGGCATGGGCCGAACAATATAAATAGACATTTACGCATATTTCATTATTTTTCTGCAAAGGTAGTAATATTAATTAATAAATACTCCGTCTCGGCAAAAAAAGAAACGTGTTTCTTTGTTTTAGCTCAACTTTTTGTTATTTAGGACTTCGCTTGAAGTACGCCTGCTCGGAAAAACACAAATAAATTTGGTTTTTCTCTTGCTTCTTTGTACCTTTGCAAGCGTGAATCTAAGGATGAAGCGATATATTGCATCTTGGATACTGTTGGCAGCGTTCCTGCCAATGGTTGTTTTGTCGTCTCTCCATATTCACGAGACCACTCAGACCACAGATACGAAATGTGCTGCTTGCGTGCATCATCACTGCGGCGGACACATGACGCAGTATGATGGGCAGATGCACCAGTGCGTACTCTGTCAGTTCTTGACATTGTCTATGCTGGCTGCTGCAACGGTGGTCGTGCTGTTTATTAATAAGTATGGCGAACAGGCGTTTGCCAGTTTCATATGCCGATATACCCCTCGGGTGTACGGTGTGGTCAGCCTCCGTGCTCCTCCGTTTGTTTGAAAGAATAAGGTACAATCTCATTTTTTCAAATAAACAACCAATATGATCATAGCTTTATTGGCTGCGGCGATGTGGACCTGTGCACCGGCCGACAGCACAATCGCCCTTGACGGGGTGACTGTGACTGGTCAACGGCAGCGTGACTTCCAGATGCGTACGTCGCAGTCGGCTGTGCAGATCAGCCATGATTATCTGCAGCAGAATTTTGCGGGAAGCCTGATGCAGACACTTGAGGGTGTCCCAGGCATCAAGGCGATGGCCATAGGTTCCGGACAGTCGAAGCCAACGATTCGTGGCTTGGGCTTCAATCGGTTGGCTGTTACCGAGGACGGTATCAAGCACGAGGGACAACAATGGGGCGACGACCACGGACTGGAGATCGACCAGTTTGCCGTGGATCGTGCAGAGGTCATCAAAGGACCGGCAGCACTGCTCTATGGTAGTGATGCCATCGGTGGCGTGTTGAACCTCTATGCTAATCATATCCCGACAAAGAAGACGGAAGGGGCTGTCCAACTGTTCNNAATAACGAACAGTTAGGGATGTCGGCGAAGGTTGGTGGACGGTCCGGCAACTGGTTCTACCGTGCCATCATGACACTCATCGACTATGCCGACTATCAGGTGCCGACGGATAGTATCCAGTATTACTCCTATTATATTAAGCTGAAGGATAGACGGTTGCGTAACACCGCTGGTCTGGAGCGTGATGGGAGCGTGATGCTGGGCTATGCTGGTTATAATTTCCATACCGACTTACGCGTATCCGACTCATATTCGAAGAGTGGCTTCTTCGCCAATGCTCATGGACTGGAAGTACGGTTAAGTGATATCGACTACGACCGTCATCGTCGGGATATCGATCTACCTTATCAGTGGGTGAACCATCTGAAGGTACTTAGTCATACGACATGGCGTAGTGAGTCT
>DBXB01000062.1:0-1828 GCA_002309155.1 Bacteroidales bacterium UBA1223
ACAGCATCCTGATCATAGAGACCCGACAAGGGCAGCGGGGTTTCACTTCCCAACGTCGCCGAAGTGGTTGTCATCGGTATGCTGTACAGCGCCATGTTGTAGAGCGTAGGGACAAACAATGCCTGTCTGACAAAGTCGGTATAGGCATCACGCAGTGGTGAGGCAAAGAGATACAAAGACCCCAGACCGCAGGGAGTAATCGTAAGATAGTCATCTCCGTTTGCCAAGGTTATAACCGACTGACGCAGGGTGGCGCCCGCCGACTCAAGGCGGTAGTAGCCCGACACTGTCGGCAGTTCCATTTCACTGTCTCTGTCTTTGAAGACATTGAGGTATAGCGGGTTGTCGAAATCGACCCTGCCACCGCTTACTCTCCCTTGATGTACGTTGCCAAGTCGTGGAGCCGAGAACAGACTCAGCGCCGCATTATAACCCGCCACATCGCCACCTGCCGAGGGGACTATCACCAGAGTGCCTCCAGCCTCCACAAAACCCTTCATGGTTTGTACCATACCTGTCGTTATCGTCGACAGCTCGTCAAGGATAATGAAGTCAGCATCGCCGATGCGACTGAAATCCATGCGTTTCAGATCCATAGTCTCAACCGCCACGGTGGAATCGCCCTCAAATAGTCGAGCCAGATACTCGTTGCCGGCACCGCCCTCGACAATCAGACCATGAATACGATCCCTGACATTCAGAGTAAAATAATACTTGTCGTCGAAAGTAATGGGGTAATCGCTGGTCTCTATCCTGCATGCGAGAGATCCCGACTCGTCAATCACAAAATGAAGGTCGGCTATCGAAGCGCTGCGGGCGGCGATATCTACAGTAGCCATTGCTCGCTGGCGGTCGTTGACAAACAGACTAACGGGCACCTTCTCCATATCCTCGTCTCCCTCGTTGCGTATCCACGCCTTCACGGTGACGGAACCGCCACGGTAATAGACTGGGGCATTGAACGCAATGGAATCGACAAAGATATTGTCGCAATCCACAGACTCCAACGGCACCAAGGTGAAAACAACGGAACTGTCGACCGTCACCTCGCTGAAATCCGCCGCCGACACCTGGAAGTCGGAGATAAGATAGGCATACTTGTTGTCGCCTGTGCCCCCATGAAGAAAAGAGGACATCTTATCTGTCATCGACGACACCGTCGCGGCGGCACCACCCGACTCCACCTCGTCAATCATAAGCAGCATCTCGTCTTTCGAGAGCCAGTGGAAATGGCGACCTTCCATATCGTTAGTCAACAGTTGAAAACGGTCCGAAGGTCCATAGGCGGCGACAATCTCACGAGCCTTTGCCTTCGCTTTGTCGAGCAATGCCATGTTGCCGTCAGTGTTCTCCATACTGTATGAGTTGTCGATATAGATGCTCACATCGTTGCTGCCCGTCTTGGTATAGCCGCCACTGCCCGGCAGTACAGGACGGGCGAATGCAAGAACCAGAAAGACTATAGCCAGTATTCGGGCTATCAGAACCAGCAGTCTCCTCAATGTAGACTGACTGCGGGTCTCCGACTGCAGCTGTTCCAGCATTTCGACATTGCTGAAATAGACTTTGCGGTAACGTCTGAAATTAAACAGATGCACCGCCACCGGTATACCCACAGCAAGTAAGCCTATCAGAAAAAGAGGAGATGCTAAAACCATATCATTCTTTCAGTTTTTTATTTTTGGAATAATAACGGCANNATGTGCGTTATTCCGCATTCGCCGCAATGTGGCGAGCGCGCCGTGCAGACATACCGTCCATGGAGTATCAGCCAATGATGGGCTATGGGAATCTTCTCAGCAGGAATATTCTTCTCCAACACCAACTC
>DBXB01000062.1:1882-4449 GCA_002309155.1 Bacteroidales bacterium UBA1223
GCGACTGACCCCAGATAACGGCGGCAATTACATTGGCGGTTTTTCTACCCACTCCTGGCAAAGTCTGCAATCTCTCGACATCGTCGGGCACCTCCCCGCCAAAGTCGCTCACCAGCTTTTCCGCCATCCCCTTAAGATGTTTGCTCTTATTGTTGGGATATGACACTGATTTTATGTAGTCGTATATCTCCTCGACAGTAGCTTTCGCCATTGCTTTGGCATCGGGGAAGGCGGCGAAAAGTCGTGGGGTGACCATATTAACACGTTTGTCGGTACACTGGGCTGAGAGTATCACCGCAGTGAGCAACTGAAATGGATTGTCGTACATCAGTTCGCTCTCAGCATCAGGCCTCTCCTTCTCGAAATAGGCTATCATCTCCTCGTATCTCTTTTTCAGTGTCATTTCTTTTTCTTGATTTCGACAACAACAGGATGGTGGTCTGAGATATCCGATTTTATACGCTTGTAGGCGACAGCCTCCATGTCGGGCGAGTGCAGCACCATGTCGATGCGGAACGCCGGGAAGGTGGTGTTGCGCTGACGGGTTAACAACCCGTGATATGTGGTGCTGAAGCCCTGGCCCGACTCACAGTAGCTATCCTTAAAAAACTGACAAATCTGCTGATAGAAATATGATGCCGGAGTCTCGTTGAAGTCGCCGGCGACGAGTGTCATCCGCTCCTTGGACTCAAAATAGGGTTTGAGTGTCTGCCACTCCTGTTCATGACGGACAATGGTCCTGCGGAATTTCCTCAATGTGCCGTCATGAGGTGACAACTGACCGTATGGCACCTCGCCATGATATATCTCGCTCAGGTGCTTGTGGTCGCTCTCGTCAAGTCCGTATGAAGACAGATGCAGGCAATATAGCCGCAACGTATCATCCCCCCACAGTAGATTGGCATAGAGTTTAGACGGACCTTCGATACGCACCACTCTCTGTATTGGCAGTTTGGAGAAGATTACCTCTCCTGTTATAGATCCGCTGTCATAACCTGAGACGACATATGTATAGCCACGTTCACGAAGTTTCTCGGTAAGGTTGACCGTCATGCCTTGTCCTATATACTCCTGCAATGCCAGCAGGTCGGGCGACTCTTCGTCGACGATGGACAGAAAACCTTTCATATTGGTATCCACGACTTCGTACGAAACATCAGTGCCATTGAACAAATGCACGTTGAATGTCATCACCTTGATTGAACTAGCCTCGGCCCTCTCCTCCTGCGACAAACTCTCGGTTCCACCAATTTGGAAATAGAGCGGTATAAAACTGAACCGTATCAAGATTCCCACAAGGGACAGCAAGAACCACTTGCTACCGAAAAGAAGCCATACAAGAATAAACAACACATTGGCAATCAACAAATACAGATACAGATAACTAAGCAACGAGAAGCCAATGAACTTGGACGGCTCCACCTTGCCTGCCAATGTTGAGAGCAACAACATGACAATCAGTAGAAGATTGATGACAATGAGTATTATTTTCAAGATGGTCTTCATTTCTTACGCATCATGAGTTTTTGAACAGGAATTCTTTTTCTTCACGGGAAAGACTCTCGTATCCCGACTTGGATATCTTGTCGAGGATGGCGTCGATTCTACGCTGGTTCTCCGCTCTGCGACGGTTGTATTCATCGTCGCTGAGGGGTCTGCCTCCTTGGGGTCGGCGACTGCCAGAGCGATGACTCCTCTCCCACTGCTCCTGACGACGCATGAACAACACATAGAGCCATCCCGCCAGAGCTCCTCCCAGATGAGCTATATGTCCTCCGGGATTCGATCTCGAAATCGAGAGCAAATCGATGACGACAAAGGCTATAGCTACATATTTCATCTTGAAGGTAAAGGTCCTGACAAGCCAGAACGAGACCTCCTGGTTTGGAATATAGACGGCCACAGCTATGAAGACTCCAAGCACCGCGGCAGATGCCCCGACCAACATAGAGACTTGGGTACGTCCTACGGGAAAAAGATTATAGACCAACAGATAAAGCAGAGCTCCGGCGACGCCACAGAGGAAATAAATCCATCCGAACCGCTTGGAGCCAAGATACCGGCAACACATTATGCCACCAAAATAGAGCATCAGCATATTGAAGAACAGATGTCCGAAACCGGCATGGAGGAACATATAGGTAACAATAGCCCATGGATGCGTCAACAATTCGTCCCATCTCGACGACAGTGCCAGCATATCCATCCACCCCGCCTCGGCTGTCCCTTTCACGTTGTCGAAGAGATAGTCGACCAACGGAAATAAGAGTGTTATAACCCATACAGCGAGATTGATGATGATGATAACCGAGAGCAGGCTCCCGCTCTTGAAAAAGTCCTTCAACTGACTGCCAATAGTTTGCGTCTGCATCTATCTCTTTTTTTATTATGCAAAAATACAGAAGTTGGACAGACTGAGCAAATTTTTATTTTCACAATCCATATTTTATCTTTACTTTTGCACCGCTAATTTCTCTTTTCTCATGCACCATTACGCTCTCCTGGGCCGCCACCTCTCACATTCGTTCTCCAAAATCTATTTTGAGGAGAAATTCCGTCGCCTTAAT
>DBXB01000033.1:0-15457 GCA_002309155.1 Bacteroidales bacterium UBA1223
ACCGACACCACCGACACCGCCATCGTCGGCTCGGTCATCCAGCCCATCATCTACAAGATTTTCTATAACGACACCAACCCCGGTTCTTCCGGAGTTCTTGATGTGAACACCGGTCTTGCCGACGACTACACCTACACCGTGAAGTATAAAGATATCAACAGTAACCTCAACAACGCCCGCTCGGGTCGTATAGCCCCTGGCGATGACTACAAGGCTGTCAACATCCGCCTCCCTGGCCAGCCCGAGTTGGAGCCCAACACTGCCTATTGGGTTGGTTACGCTATGGCTCAGGATGGTTACTTCGGTGTTGCCCAGCACCTCTATGGCTACACGGATGCTAGCGGAGCAACTGTCCGCTACTATCAGGATCCCGACTTGGCCGAATACTACTATCAGTTCACGGCCGGATCCTATGATGTTATCGCCTCAACACCCGGCGTCCAGTATACATGCTGGTCAAGCGCCTATGGTCACTCTAACTGGCCTCTGATCCGCCTCATCGTTGGCCCGCGCGAAGAGCTCGACGAGTATAACATCGACGCCGTCTGCACCGACACCAACTACATAATCAGACGTGTTCTCGATGGCTACTATGTCAATATGTGTGGCGACACCATGCAGGCCTATGAGGGTAGCGACGCTACCGTCTATGTCTGGCCTACTGGCGACAGCACCAGCGTGCATCCGGGTGTCATCGACACCATCATCATTGACGGTGAGCGCATCGCCGTTGACGACATCGATGAGTATGACGACTACATCATCAGCGAGGAGATTGAGACCCTGCGTAACGCCAGCGGTGATGTGCTGCTCCATCGTGCCATCTACATCGTTACCTTCACCGGTCTCTCTGGCGACCACACCGTCAGCGCCGTTGGTCATGCTTATCCCTTCAACCTCGGTATCGAGGCCGAAGCAGTTGAGGTCAGCCTCGGTCTGAAGCCCAACCCCGCCACCAACAGCGTCACTCTGAACATGCGCGGTGTTGAGGGTATGGTCAACTGCAGCATCATCGACATGAGCGGCCGCGTTGTCTACAACCGCACCATCAATGCCGAGAGCGCCCAGACCATCGACCTGAGCAATGTCGCCGCCGGCGCCTACTTCGTGCGCGTCACCAACGACAAGTTCAGCAAGGTTGAGAAACTCATCGTCCGCTAAGTCCTAGCGACACGATAAAACAAAAAGAACTCCCCAACCGGGGAGTTCTTTTTTTGTTAAGTAGTAAGGTAGTAAAAGTAATCTACACCCTTACACCTTTACACCCTTACACCATTACTACAACACATTTCCCAGCTGCTCCTTTATCTTCTCCAGCTCGTCCTTCATGGCAACAACGATGCGCTGTATCTCCACGTGGTTGGCCTTGCTGCCGGTGGTGTTGATTTCGCGCCCCATCTCCTGAGCGATGAATCCTAATTTCTTGCCACTGCTCTCTTCGTGCTCCATAACATCGCGGAAATAGTCGATATGTTTTGCCAGTCGGACTTTCTCCTCGGTGATGTCGAGTTTTTCCAGATAGTATATAAGCTCCTGCTCAAAACGGTTCTCGTCGACATTCTTTACTGCGGCGTCAGCAAGATAGGTACGTATCCTTTCTTTAGCTGTCACAATACGTTCCTGTTCGTATTGCGGTATCTCTTTGAGATATTTCTCGATAAGGTCTATATGTTTGACAAAATCCATTTTAAGGATTTCGCCTTCGTGTTTCCTCGTTGAATCGACAACGTCTATGGTGGCGTTTATCTCTGATGCCATCGATTGCCACTCTTCGTCACTTAGCACCGACTCCTCGTCGCCATCCCATATCTCAGGTTGCTGCATGACCATGGAGAGTAGTGAACTGTCAGTCACGTCGCATCCCAGTGTCGCTGTCAGTTTCTTCAACTCGTTGTAGCGGTTCGTTGCTAGGTCGACGTTAAGTGAGGATTCCGACCGGTTGTCGCTCTCCTCGGTGATGACTAATTCGATCTTGCCACGTTCCAGACGGTTGATAAAACTACGTATCTCCAGTTCATGTTCTTTGAGACTTTGTGGCAGTTTTACAATGGCGTCAATTTGTTTGCTGTTAAGGGTCTTTATCTCTATCGATAATGTCCTTCCGTTGATGTTGCATTGCCTCTTGGCAAATCCGGTCATCGATTTCATTATATGTAAAGTTTAGAGTTTAAAGGTTAAAGGTTACAGAGTTTTATTTCTAGTTCTTCTAGATTTTCTAGAGTTTCTAGATTATCTAGTTATTCTAGAGTTGTTATCACATTTCTTAAACCGTTCCGTCGCATAGGTGCTGTAGTGTCCGCCGTCGTCGTAGATGAAGAATGCGGTCTGGGCTCCCATGTCGTCAGGGTGTTCCTCGATGAATTGCAGAGCACGGTCGAGTCCCATGACCATAAATGCTGTGGCCAGGGCGTCGGCTCTCCATGCCACGGTGTCGACCACCGACACGCTCAGAAGGGTGTGCGTAACAGGTCTTCCTGTTGAGGGGTCTATGGTGTGGGAATATCTCACACCATCTTTCTCGTAGTATTTGCGATAGTTGCCTGAGGTCACTACGGCGAGGTCGTGTAACTGTATGGCGGTCTCTATTTCGGGACTGCTGTATTTGTTTTCAGCAGGGCGTTCGATGCCTACGGTCCATGGAGTGCCGTCGCCTTTTGTTCCCTTGGCGAAGACTTCCCCTCCAATATCAACCAGGTAGTTTTGTATTCCGTGGCTTTCTAAGAAGTGGCCGATTAGGTCGGTGCAGTATCCTTGGGCTATAGCATTGAAATCCAGCATTACCTCGGGTGCAGATTTATGAATGATTGGAGTCCCGTCTTCGTTGTAAGAGATGACAGGTTGGATGCCTACGAAATTTCGGAGACTGTCGATTGCTGAGTCATCTACATCCTCGTGTTTTGAGAAACTGAATCCCCACAGTTTTACAAGTCCGCCGATAGTGCAGTCAAAGCATCCTTCTGTATAGCTGTTCATCTCAGTCGATAGACGGCAGAGGGTGGCAAAGAGTGGGTTTACTATACTGTCGCGGTTTTCGTTCACTCGGCGTATCAGCGAGCTGTCGACCCATAGTGACGCCGTCTGGTCGAAGTCGTCGAGCAGGGAGTCGATAGAGCTTTGCAGGTCGCGACCCATGGAGTCGTAATAAATGATGCTGTAGTATGTGCCTTGAGCTTCACCACGCAGCTCAATTCTTTTGTCGCCTCTTCCGCAGCTTGTGAATAGTGCCAGGAGTAACGTCAATAATAGACAGAGGATTCTCATGTGTTTCTATTCCGTAACCAGATGCAAAAAAGAAAGCGTCCGGACAATCCGAACGCTTTCAGGATTCTTCATTAGTATCTTATTTTGATAATACCACTGTGCGGGTGCTCACCTTGCCGTTGGCAAGTTCGATACGAACCACGTAGTTGCCGTTGGTGAGGGTGCTCAAGTCAACCTCGTTGGCGGTGTTGGCATTGATGACCTGTTGTCCCATCATGTTGAACACAGAGACATTCTTGATGGTCTCAGCTGTGCTGATATTGATCTTGGCGCAGGTGGGATTCGGATAGACATTCAGTATGTCGTTGTCGACATCGTCAAGTCCAAGCAGGTTTGCCATGACGGTCACATAAGTTGTGGAGGCGCATTGTATACCTTGAGAGGTAGAAGATGCGGTTAAGTACACGTCGACATTGCCAGTGACATTGGTGAGGACGATGCTGTCCTTGGTGGAGCCGTTACTCCAGAGGAAGTTAGCGTTAGCCTTGTCGCATTTGCCTCTGAGTACAGCGTCTGAACCGGGTTTCACACGGAGGTCACCTTCAATGGAGACAACAGGACTGCTGACGATTTTAACGTCGAGGATGATAAGGCTGTCGCATCCATTGGCGGCCTCTTTGGTAAGGGTGACGGTGTCAAGTGCGTTGTAGGTATAGTATTTCTCGGTAGAGTCGTTGACTGTGAAGGTGAATTCATCGCATTCTCTGGCGATGACGTTGTTGATTCCGTAGCTCTTGATATTGAAAGTCACGGTCACGAGGCTGTCGTAGCATTTCTCAGCGGTGCGGGGATGCATGATTCTGCGGCCTGCGGTGGTGTTGCCGTAAGCTTCGGAGGTCATCACAGTACCGTCAACAGTTACGGTAGTCCAGCTTTGTGAAGCGCTGAAACGGAAACGGGTTCTGTTGCATGCGGTGACGACGGTGTCGTAAGTCTTCTGAGTGTGCTGGATAATGGTCAGATCCATTGTCAGCAATGAGTCGCATGCGGGGTTTGTGGTATCGGTGATCATGGTCATGCCGGTGGTGCGGAGGGTGTCGCCTTTCCATACCAACGAGTCGCAAGCCGTGACGGTATATAACTTTGTCGCCGTGCCTGTAAGGTTCAGGTTAATGGTCACGATACTGTCGCAGTTGTCTACACTTTTGAAAGTCTGGGTGTGGAGACCTGAAGTTGTCAGTGTGGAGTCGCCCCACTGATATGTACAACCACCCGCGATTGGTGTAGAGATCATAATGGTGTATTGAGGGTGGATGTTGAGGTCGAGGATGTAGAGGGTGTCGCCCACAATGGCGGTGTAAGCACCAGAGGCAGTGTAGGTGACGCCGTTCACTGGCCATATATATGACACGCAAGCGTCAATTGTAGTGTCGATGTGGACAGATGCGTTATGCTGAGCATTCATCGCAAGAGGCATCATCATCGCGGCCAATAACAGGAAGAATAATCTTTTTTTCATCGTGTAGATTGAATTAATTATTGTTATACTACTTATTATTTATTTCTTAAATCACATGTTGTCAAATAAATGCAATATTATTTGCACTTTACTTGACATTTTTATTAATATGCAAAGATAGTATTTTTTTTTAAAATAGGTATCTTATTAATAATTTTTTCAATTTTCAAGGTCTCTAGTTCAAGGTTCAAAGTTCAAGGTTCAAAGTTCAAGGTTCAAAGTTCAAGGTTCAAAGTTTAAAGGTCAAGGGTCAAGGTGGGCAAAGCCCCTAGTATTATTAGAAACTCTAGAAGAACTAGAAAAAACTCTTTAACCTTTAACCTGTAAACTTTAAACTTTATTCAGCGTCAGCACGGCGATGTTCTCCACATGCTGAGTATGGGGGAACATGTCCACAGGTTGTATAAGTATCGTGGAATATTTAGAGGAGAGCATTTCCAGGTCTCGGGCTTGTGTCGCCGGGTTGCAGCTGACGTATACTATGCGGCGGGCTTCGATGTCGAGCAGTTCTTGCACCACCTTCTCATGCATGCCGGCTCTGGGTGGGTCGGTGATGATGACGTCGGGACGGCCGTTGGCGGCCACGAACGAATCGGTGAAGACCTTGCTCATGTCGCCAGCATAGAAGGTGCAGTTGTCGATACTGTTGATTTTGGCATTCTCACGCGCGTCGGCTATCGCCTCCTCGACATATTCTATTCCAACGACCTTGCGGCACTGTGACGCCACAAACTGGGCGATGGTTCCTGTGCCTGTGTATAGGTCGTAGACCGTCTCGTCGCCATGCAGGTCGGCGTTGCGTGCCACGAAGCTGTACAGTTTGAAGGCCTGGGCGGAGTTGGTCTGATAGAAAGATTTGGGATTGATTTTGAATTGCAGGAAGCCGTCGTTGTCGTAGCGAGGCATACGTTCCACAATGAAACCCTTGCCACGGTAGGTGTGGACATCCAAGTCGCCGTAACTGTCGTTCATCTTGCTGTTGATGATATACAACAGGGAGGTGATTTCGGGGAATTGTTCAGCGATAAAATCCATGAGTGGGTTCAGCCACTCGGGTCTATCCTCAGCGACAATGACAATTACCATAATCTCACCTGTCGAACTGTTACGGATGACAAGATTGCGTAGATATCCTGTATGATTCCTGATGTCGTAGAAAGGGAGTCCATTCTCGATGGCATATTGTCTGACACTGTTGCGGATGCTGTTGGAAGGCTCCTGCTGGAGTGCGCAGTGTTCGATAGGGATTACTTTGTCGAACACTGTGGGGGCGTGGAATCCGAGAGCTCCGGGATCGTTGTCGTCACGCAATTCCCCTGTCGCCAGCCATCGTTTGGTGGAGAAGGTGAACTCCAGCTTGTTGCGATAGTTGTAAATATTGTCCGACCCACAGATAGGTTGCATTGAGGAGGTGTCGATATGCCCTAACCGCTCGAGGTTGTCACGCACCTGCTTCTGCTTGTACTTCAGCTGTTCGCCATAGTCCATGGTTTGCCATTTGCAACCTCCGCAGACACCGAAATGAGGACAGGCCTCGGGTACTCTGAAGGGAGAAGGTTTCTTGATGGCGATGGCAACGCCTTCGGCATAGTTTTTCTTCTTCTTGAATATCTTCAGGTCTATCACATCTCCCGGAACCACAAAAGGCACGAAGACTACCATGCCGTCGACTCGCACAATAGCCTTGCCTTCGGCTCCGGCGTCGCAGACCTCGACGTCGGGGATTATGATTTCATGTTTTGTCCTGCTCATCTTCATGGATTAAGCCGTAAAACTAAAAAAGAAGTATTGGCTACAATACTTCTTAAGCTTCATTCTGGCAAAAGTATCTCCACCGTCGGGAGATACCAGCACATTATTTATCGTTCGTCGGAGACGGTCAGTTTCTTTCTGCCTTTTTTGCGGCGAGCGGCCAAAACTTTTCTGCCATTTGCTGTGGACATTCTCTGGCGAAAACCGTGCTTATTTGCTCTTTTTCTGCGTGATGGTTGAAATGTTCTCTTCATTTTTTACTCGTTTTTGGAGTTGCAAAAGTACATATTTTTTTCAATACCGATAGTAAAAAATGTTTAAAACTTTGAAAATATTATTTAAAATACTAGTTGTCAGTGATATAATTTTTTTTATTTTGTTGATTATTTCTATGTCAAAAAAATGGTGTACATTTGCATTTTGAATTATAGTGGAATTTTATTGTAAAAAGATGGATAAATCAGCGTTTAATATAAAGCTGGCGAATCTCTGCGGCTATTCAATGATGGACAAGTCGGATATTCAGTATGAAAAAAACCGCTATCCATATTGTGCCCTGCTTCAGATGATGGATATTCTGAGTGACAAGGCAACGGGTACGTCGCAGTGGAAAGAACGCTTTCTTCCCAAGGCGACTCTCTACATGCTCGACAACTCAAGATTGAGTTACTGTCTCGAGCATGTCGCCCTCACTGAGATCAACACACCTGCCGACCTGAAGGCAAAAGAGCAGGTGGAGCAGGCGAAGAGTCAGGAATTTGTGTCCAGCGAGTCGGATTCGTTCGATGTCATGAAAGAGATAAACTCATATCAGGAGGTCTCTTTCAAGACTGCACCCAAGAGTGTGATACTCTCCAAATTTCTTGAATCCGGCAACTATAAACCAGAGGAATTGGGTCAGGCTGAAGCTGTCTCGGTTGAAGAACTGGGGAAAAAGAGCATCTCGGCAGATGATTCGTTAGATACTGAAACACTTGCACTTGTCCTTGAAAAACAACAGAAGTATGACAAGGCTATCAGCGTGTACGAAAAATTAATTGCCAAATATCCCGAAAAAAGTAGTACTTTTGCAATCCGAATTTCGGAGCTGAAAATGAAATTGGAAAATAATAAAAAGTAATAATACCATGTACAATTTTATCGTAATACTGATTCTTATCGTCAGCGTCTGTCTGGCTATAGTCGTTCTGGTGCAGAACTCGAAAGGTGGTGGACTTGCAGCCAACTTTTCTGCTCCTAACCAGATTATGGGTGTACGCAAGACTACCGATTTCCTTGAGAAATTGACCTGGGGTCTTGCCGTGGCTTTGGTGGTTCTCAGCCTTATCGCAACAATTTCCATCCATTCTGGCAAGAAAGCCAGCGTGCAGAAGAACGCCATCAACGCCGAGCAGGTTGAGATGCCCTCTGCCGCCGATGCTATGAACGCTCAGCAGGTTCCCGCCACTCCCGAGCAGTAATGACAGTTGCAGAACGAGATATAAAAAGAGATTTGCCTCTGGTGAATCTCTTTTTTTGATTTTCTTACTGCCGATGAATAGGGTAGAACAGCTGATATTCTCTTTATTCCCACACGAGCCCACCACGGGACAGCGTCAGGCATGTTCCGAACTGGTGAGTTTTCTGTATGACAGCGATCCGTGTTCCACTTTTTTGTTACGGGGATATGCCGGAACGGGAAAGACGTCGTTGGTGTCGGCGCTCATCAAGGCGGCGCCATATCTGAGGATAAAGACGTTGCTGCTGGCCCCCACGGGACGCGCCGCCAAAGTCCTCTCCAACTACTCCGGCAAGCAGGCGTATACCATACATAAAAAAATATACCATACCATTACGGATGGTAGCGGAATGCCACACACCGTCCTTGCCAAGAATAAATACAGCTACACGCTCTTTATCGTCGACGAGGCTTCGATGATTAGTGCCATAGCTGAGGAAGGTGGATACGTCGGGCGTCGGTCACTCCTGGAGGATCTGACGACATTTGTCAGAGAGGGGTCGCACTGCCGGCTTATGCTTATCGGCGACTCGGCACAGCTGCCTCCCGTGGGATCTTCCGACAGCCCTGCGTTGTCGACAGAATATCTGGAACACTCTTTTGACCTGAAGGTCTATCAGGCAGAGCTGACTGAGGTTGTCCGACAGGAGAAACAATCTGGGATACTCTCCAATGCCACGATGTTGCGGCGGATGATAATGGAGGATGATTATGCTGAGGAGGGGAGACGGCCTCATTTCATGCTGGACGATTTTGACGATGTTGTCAGGCTCCATGGTTCGGATCTTGAGGAGACCTTGAACCGTGAGTATTCTGAGGGAACTCTCGACGATGTCGTCTTTGTCTGCCGTTCCAACAAACGTGCCAACCTCTACAACCAGTCAATACGCAACCGAATCCTTTTCCGCGAGGATGAGGTGGGAACGGGCGACTACCTCATGGTGGTAAAGAATAACTACTATTGGCTTGATGAGGATTCAGAGATGGGCTTTATCGCAAACGGCGACATCGTGGAGGTGGTCTCAGCCAGGAATTATGAGGAACTGTATGGATTCCATTTCGTAGATGTCTCTCTGCGTTTTGTCGATTATCCTGATATGGAGACGCTCGACTGCAAGATTCTTCTTGAGACACTGCATTCGGAATCCGCCTCGCTCACCCGTGAGGAGACGCAGAAACTCTATACAGAGGTCCTCGCCGACTATGCCGACCTGCCCACTAAGGCTGAGCAACTAAACGCTATGAGGCAGAATCCCTACTACAATGCCTTGCAGGTGAAGTTCTCTTATGCGCTTACGTGTCACAAGACACAGGGAGGCCAATGGCCCGTCGTCTTTGTTGATCAGGGCTATCTGTCTGATGAGGATATTGATAGGAATTACCTGCGGTGGCTCTACACCGCCGTGACCCGCTCCACCCAGAAATTGTATCTCCTTAATTTTTCCGACGATTTCTATCAGGAGAGTAAAGAGGGTTTAGAATGAAGAGTCACTGCGCTATTCCTTGCGCTGTATAAATAAAAAAAAGCATCCGAGAGGATGCTTTTTTTCTTTTACTAAAGGCAAGCTTAGAATTTCTTGCTGGCTTTGAATTTCAAAACTTTCTTTGCGGGAATCTTGATGGTCTTGCCGGTGCGAGGATTTTTACCTTTACGGGCAGGACGATTCTGCATTGAGAAGGTACCGAAGCCGATGATAGCGATTTTGCCACCTTTTTTCATCTCAGCCTTGGTAACTTCGAGAAGGGCGTTGAAAGTTTTTGCAGCTGCAGCTTTGGTGATTTCAGCTTTTTTAGCAATTGCTGCTACTAATTCTGTTTTGTTCATAATAATGAAATTGAGGGTTAAACAATTGTTTTGACGATGCAAATATAAAAAGTTTTTTTTATATGCAAAATGTTTTTTGACGAAAAAATTATGTTAATTTTTTATATATTTTTTAAACTGTTAATTTCCAATATTTTACATTGTAACCTCTTAGAAATTCATCAGTTGAAATTTTTCGTTTTCCGCTCATTTGGAGAGATAATATCTTGATAAATCCGTCACTTACGGCGATTTTTAACTCCTTTTTTTGATCAGAAAATATGGTTCCAATGGCGATTTTTTCTGTGTTTTTTTCGAATTCTGTGTCGAATATTTTCATTGAGATTGTCTCTCCTTTTTCGTTAGTCATGGTTGCCGTGGCGGCAGGGTAGGGGGAGAGTCCCCGGATGAAATTATGTATTTCTTTTCCGGGACGGTTCCAATTTATGGCGCAATCTTGCTTGAAAATCTTCGGTGCCGGTTTGATGTTGCTGTCTGAGTCTTGGATTGTGGGTGTGATGGTGCCTGCAAACAATTTGTCGAGGGTCTCGACGACCAGATGAGAGCCCATCTCCGCCAGTCTGTCGTGGAGGCTCTCGGCGTTGTCGTTCTCTGTGATAGGTGTCTTCTTTTGGAGCAGTATCTTGCCTTCGTCGATTTTCTCGTTGAGGAGGAACGTTGTCACGCCTGTCTCAGTCTCTCCATTGATTATCGCCCAGTTTATGGGAGCTGCGCCGCGGTACTGGGGCAGTAGTGAGGCGTGGAGGTTGAATGTCCCCAGCGGAGGCATAGACCATACTGACTGGGGCAGCATGCGGAAAGCCACAACGACGAAGAGATCGGCGTTGTATGATTTCAGACTCTCCTGAAATTCAGGGTCTCGGAGTTTCTCTGGCTGGAGAACGGGGAGGTTATGCTGTAATGCATATTCCTTGACTGGAGAGATATTTACCTTCAGTCCCCTGCCACTCGGTTTGTCGGGCACGGTGACTACGGCGACGACGTCGTATCCCGCCGAGACAATGGCGTCGAGTGATTTGACGGCAAACTCGGGGGTGCCCATGAAAACGATACGTCTGTTCATCGTGTCAGCTCTTTTTGTAATGCCACCATCTTCAGTGCTGTGAGAGCCCCTTCTATGCCTTTGTTGCCGTGTTTTCCGCCGGAACGGTCTACTGCCTGTTGCATGTTGTTCGTCGTGAGGAGGCTGAAGATAACGGGTTTCTCATGTTTAAGCGACACATTGGTCAATCCCTGGGACACAGCTTCGCAGATGAAGTCAAAATGACGAGTCTCGCCTTGTATGACGCATCCGATGCAGATGACGGCATCGATGTCCTTTCTGTTACGCAGCATCAGGTCGGCGCCTGTGGTTAGTTCAAAGCTTCCGGGGACATGGATGAGTTCGATATCGTTTTCCGCAACGCCGTATTGGATAAGGGTGGCGACAGCTCCGTCAGCCATCTTGTCGGTTATCTCATTGTTCCATTCGGCTACGATAACGCCAATGCGGAATCCTTTGGCGGAAGGGATTGAATCGGGATTGTGCTCTGAGAGGTTAGTCTTTTTCATCTATATGATATTTGTTGGATATTATCTGACCCGTATGTTCATGCCGGGCTTTAATTTTCTCATTTTGGGATTAAGGTCTTTGATTTTCTCGGGGGTGGTGCTATGCATCATCGCTATGAGATCCAAGGTCTCGCCACGTTTTACAGTATGATATACCTCGCGAGGTTGCTGATAAACGGGCTTTTCCTTGATGATACTCTTGTCGGCCTTGAAGATGGGAGTCTTATTGTTCCGAGGTCTGCTGATGCCGAAATAGGTCTTGTCGAGATGGAGTCTGCGGGTCCTCAGCGAGTAGGTCTTGAAATCGAGAATCCATTCCGGGTCAAAAGGCTCGTATTGGAATCTGACCTCGAAATGGAGGTGGGGACCTGTGGATCGTCCTGTGTTTCCTCCAAGACCGATGATGTCGCCGGCCTTGACGATCTGACGAGGCTTGACCAATATTTTTGAAAGATGCCCATAGACACTCTCTATGCCGTTCTTGTGGCGAAGCACCACCAGGTTTCCATAACCACCCATGGGGCGTGCTATGCGGACCACTCCTGAGAAGCAGGCCCTAACCGGGTCGCCGGTATGCAGCAGGATGTCGACACCACGATGGGGACGGTCCCACTTGGCCCTCCATCCATAGGGGGAGGTGATGATGTTGCGTACTGGGAAGCAGAAGTCGTCGCTGTCTTTCAGGAGTTTGATATTGATTTCGTCGGGGAGGGAGTCCAGAGGCAGGTTGCGGACTCGTACCAGGGCTCCCGACAAATTGTCGTGGTAGAACATCTGCCACATAGCCACTTCGCTACCGTCTCCCTCGTAGAAGGCTGTGTTGGTTTTGTTGGAGACATCCTTCTGGGACACAACGGTACCTGTCATTGACAAGAAAGCAATGACGAGTAGTATGGCTCTCAGTTTGATGGTCTCCGGCATGGTCTTTAAGTGCGGTTATATCTCTTTTCTCAATCTGCCGACAGGGATATCCATGCTTTCACGGTATTTAGATACTGTACGGCGAGAGAGGTTGAATCCCAACGATTTCAACTTCGCAGTCAGTTCTTCGTCGGTGAGGGGGTTGCTTTTGTCTTCGTTGTCTATGACTTTCCTCAGAGCCTGCTTGATGTGCTCGGTGGCGAGCAGGTCGCCCTGTTCGGTAACCACGGCCTTTGAGAAGAGCTCTTTCAGAAGGAAGGTGCCGAAGGAGGTCTGGACATATTTCTCGTTCACCACCCTTGAGATTGTAGATTCGTCAAAACCCGTCATGGCGGCAATATCCTTAAGTCTCATCGGGCGTAGGTCATTCTTGTCGCCACTGAGGAAGAACGCCTGCTGATATTTCAGAATGGCCTCCATGGTTGTGGCGAGAGTGTTCTGCCTTGTCGTGACGGCGTCGATAAGCCACTGTGCCGACTCGGTGTTGCTTTTGATGAACTGAACAGTTTGCAGGTCCTCTTTGTTAAGATTCTTGCGAGTGGAGAGTTCCTGCAACATGTCGCTGTAGTCGCTGTTGAGATGGAGTGTCGGACTGTTTCGGCGACTCAGGGAGAATGAAAGGCTGTCGCCCTCGTGTGAGACAATAAAGTCGGGAATGATATAGTGGGCGCCTTTGTTTTCTTCTTCACGACCCCAGCCTGGTTTGGGGTTGAGCCGTCGGATAGTAGCGATGGCTTTGTTCAGCTCGTCGTTGCTTATCTTAAGCGCCGAAGTCAGGGAAGCGTAGTGGCGGTTCCCCAGTTGACTGAAATAGTTGTCGACGATAGTGGTGGCTATCTTTGTGGTGCTGTCGGGATTGTCTATGCGGTGAAGCTGCAGGGAGAGACATTCCTGCAGAGTGCGTGCTCCTACACCTGCGGGGTCGAATGTCTGGATAATCTTCAGCACCCGCTCGATGTCGTCATCATCAACGATGATTCCGGAACGGAAAGACATGTCATTGGCTATAAGTTGGATGTCTCGGCCGAGGTAGCCAGACCCGTCGATACTACCAATGATTTCGATGCCGATGGTGCGGTCCCTTTCGCTGAGGGTCCTTAATCCCAGTTGTCGTAATAATGACTCGGTGAAAGAGGTCCCTTCGCCGAAGTCAATCTGTTTTTCCTCATTGTTCCTGTCTCGTTCAATGCGTTCTCTGTAGCTGTAGTCATCGTCATCGAAGTAGTCGTCTAAATCTATGCCGTTGAAGTCATCCTGTGTCTCATCGTGCTCTGCCGTGTCTTGATTGTCGGACTGGCTGTAGTTGTCGTTGTCAGTCTCCTCATCTCTTTCAATCTCGAGCATAGGATTCTTCTCGACCTCTTCTTTCAGTCTTTGTTCCAAACTTGTTACGGGTAGTTGTAGCAGTCGCATCAGCAGAAGTTGCTGCGGTGTCAGCTTCTGCTGTTGTTTCATTTTTTGTTTCTGAGATATCATAAATGAGGAACTCCTGTTGAGTAAAGGTTAAAGTTTAGAGGTTAAAGGTTAAAGTTTTTGATCGCAATCACACACCACAGGTCACGGGTCACAGGTCACGGGTTAACGGTTAAAGTTTAAAGAGAAATTACAGTTGGTATTCAGTAAGTTAATTGTGCGAATCGAGATGCCTTATTATATTATGGTTATCATCTATTATTGAATAACTTAAAATATCAGGAAAAATTATCTATCCGACAATATTTTTCATATTCCCACGCCATTGGGAACCTGACTGTCGAAAACCATGTCAGCTGACAGGGCAATAACCACCATATTATTACGTTATCGTAATAAAAACCACCATGATGAGAAAGTCGATTATCTTTTTATCCATTCTTGTTATTTCTGTCATTTGGTCGAGCTATCCAGTCTCGGCATGCACCAATTTGATTGTCGGGAAGAAGGCTTCCAAAGACGGTAGCGTGATGTGTAGCTACAACTGCGACGGCTTCGGTTTCGCAGGGTCGTTGTTCTTCTCTCCTGCCGGTCGCCATAAACCAGGCGAGAAAGTCGCCATCAACGGCTGGGGGCCACGTCATGATGGAATGTATGTCGATCAGGTAGAGTACACATACAATGTGGTGGGACTGATGAACGAGCGACAGCTGACCATTGTGGAGAGCACTTTCGACGGCCGTCTGGAACTGCAGAACCCTGACGGGCTGTTGGATTATTTCAGTCTCATGCGACTGGCGCTCCAACGCTCTTCGACGGCTCGTGAGGCTATCAAATGCATGGCGGAGCTTGTGGAACAATATGGTTACAACAGCAGTGGCGAGAGCATCACCATCTGTGACCCTAACGAGGCGTGGATTATGGAGATTGTCGGCAAAGGGAAGGGGCGGAATGGCGCTGTCTGGGTGGCTTTGCGCATTCCCGACGACTGCATCTGTGCCCACGCCAACCTGAGTCGCATCTGCTTTTTCCCACGTGAAGGTGAATGCTGGGACAACGGCTTTATTGTCAACCAGAAAGCCAAGAAGACGAAGGACTTCAAGAGCATCAGCAGCAAGCATTTGGAGTATATCGGACAGCCACAGGTGGAGTGTGTCTACGCATGGGATGTGGTCGACTTTGCCCGCGAGAATGGTTTTTATAACGGACCCGACAAGGAGTTCTCCTTTCGCGATGCCTACTGCCCCATCGATTTCGAGAATGTGCGCTACGCCGACGCCCGAGTGTGGAGTTTCTTCCGTCACCACCGCTCGGATATGGATCAATATCTACCTTATATAGAAGGCCATTTTGACATCTGCGATGCTCTGCCACTGTGGGTGAAGCCTGACGCACCGCTGAGTCTGCGTGATGTTCAGCGTGATATGCGTGACCACTTCGAGGGCACTCCGCTCGACATGACCGCCGACATGACTGCAGGTCCGTGGGGGATGCCGATACGTCCACTACCGATGCACTTCACCGACAGTCAAGGGAACTCCTATTTCCGTGAGCGTCCTATTGCCACGCAGCAGAGTGGATTCACGATGACCTGCCAGATGAGGTCGTGGCTGCCCGACGACGTGGGTGGCGTGACATGGTTCAACTGCGACGATGCCGACATGGTGGCGTATGTGCCTCTCTACTGTTGCATCACTCAGGTGCCCGACTGTTTCCGCCCTGAGAATAACCCACGGACAGAATTCAGCCTTGAGTCGGCTTTCTGGATGAACAACTG
>DBXB01000033.1:15595-15936 GCA_002309155.1 Bacteroidales bacterium UBA1223
CATCGCCTATGCCGACCGTATGATGCGGCGCTGGGATAAACTCTCCAAATATCTCATCGTAAAGTATAACGACCAGGTGGTGCGGCGCACTGACGAGAATGGCAACTTCCAACGTTGGGGTTACGACACCCCAGGGTACGGCAAGCCGTTTATCGATGCCGTGGGACCCGCCACAGGTGACCGCTACCGTCTGAAGCAGGTCATAGAACGAAGGGAGAGGTAAGATGTATTATTAATAATTAGAAACCGGAAGTCCCTTGCGGGGCTTCCGGTTTGATTGTGTATAGGATGCGTAATAAATACTCTTACAACATTCCGCTCATATCAACCGAATACAAAAT
>DBXB01000071.1:0-674 GCA_002309155.1 Bacteroidales bacterium UBA1223
GACGGACGCCGCACGCGCACCGAGGAGGTGGGCAGCGAGGTGTGGTACTTCGACGGCACGATGGACGACGGCACCAAGTTCATGGTCGGCTACCGTCCCAAGTCGATGGACGGCATGACCAAGCCGGTCGACTCGCCACATGTGAACATCTACATCAAGAGCCCCGCGGGCAAGGAGTTCCGCGACGACATCGTCTACCCCGCCGCCGAGGGCAGCTTCAGCCGCGAACAATGCGACACCAAGGTGGGTCCCCACTGGTGCCGTGGTGACTTCAAGCACTACGATCTGCACTTCGAGCCCGTCCACGGAGTGGGTCTCGACCTGCACTACGACGCCCTCACCGAGCCCTTCCGCCAGGGCACCTCGCTGCTGGCCTTTGGTGACAACGACGAGTTCTACCACACCGACCTCGCCGTGCCCAAGAACCAGGTCAGCGGCCGCCTCTTCTACGATGGCGAGTGGCACGAGGTCCGCGGACTCGGCTACCACGACCACCAGTGGATGAACACGATGCACTTCGCCCTCTACCACCACTGGCTGTGGGGCCGTATGTACACCGACCTCTATACCATCTATATTTACGACTTCGTGGCCGCCCGCCAGTACGGCTACAAGCAGCTGCCTATGTTCGGCCTGATGGACAACAAGACCGGCAAAGTGGTCTTCATGACCGA
>DBXB01000071.1:713-44212 GCA_002309155.1 Bacteroidales bacterium UBA1223
GCATCAGGGCCGCGAGTTTCCCAAGGAGAGCCACTATGTCTTCACCAACGCTGACGGCTCGCGTGCCGAGTTCGACGTCGAGTGGGAGGACCAGCTCGAGTTCTGGGACATGTACGAGATGGCCGGCAAGGAGCTGCGCAAGCGCTACGATGCCATCGGAATGCGTATGCAGTATTTCCGCTACTACGCCAAGGGCGGTGTACGCTTCACCCCTGCCGGCGGCACAACCCGTGAGGCTAACGGCGATATGATTTATGAGTATGCCTATATGGGTATGCCTGACCCGGCGGCGCACGTCTGACATTTTAGAATTGACAATAAAAAAAACGCTGCTCCATCGGGCGGCGTTTTTTATTTTCGAAAGCGGCGAATGAGTTGTGCAGACTGGGCACCGAACCAGCGGCAGATTATAATAGTTCATTCACACTCACAAACTCACTTATCAGCTGCCTGTCGGCAGGAATCCATTCACCATCTGGTATAATGTGGTATTTGGATATCTCTCTCTTAATCGTAATTACCTTGTTTCTTTATTGAATCCATCCGCCTAATAATCTCTCCACTTTCAACACCGTCGATGTTCCAATGATGATATAAATTCCCCTTGTCTTTATCAAGAATATTAAAATCCATAGCATAGGGCTTGCCATTTTTGAACCAGTACTTCTCCTCAATTTCCAGAAATACACCACCATAACCGGTTAATGATAAACATTTCGTCTTTTGGTCAAATGAAAAGACAGTACGGCATCGACCTTCCTCCATCTCGTCAAAAGGAAGATTTCGGACACGACTTATACCAGTATCGCCGATTTTGTATATAGTGAAACTCTCGCAGTCAAGACAGTCACCATAGCCCCTTTGAGGTCTGACAAACCCACACACTACTAGTTCCATTTCTCCGTCAAAATCCATATCCTCGAAGTATAGAAGATTATGCCAGTCAAGCTTCTGTGTGACAGAAGTGATATGTGTGTTGTGGATATATTGAGTATCCTTCTCGGTTAGACCCTCTAAGCAACAAGGTTCCCATAGGTCAAAACAGATAGTTTGTTGAAAGGAGAGTGTTTCTCCGTCTTTTGACAGATGGAAATCCGTGAGGAAGTACGAACCACCCACTTCTTCCTGTTTACAGTGCATCAATATATCATAACCATCAACGGGAGTGTCATATTTAATCCAGGTTGTAGTAATCCCATCACAACCAACAGTTGTATCTGTTTTGTCTTGACTTGTTTGGTTGTTATTACATCCAACAAGTCCCAAAGCAAATATTAAACCGATAAAAAGGTTCTTTCTTTTCATACAGCATCAATTAGTATCCATTATTGTTTGTTCGTTATTCGCTGTAGTTGTGGTCGACTACGATGACGACATTCATATCCGGCACCAGTGCTTGAACCTCGGCGGTGAGGGTGCTGATCAGTCCGGCGTCGTCTTGGACGGTGATTTCAGGCACCACATCGACTGACAGCAGATTCTCCTTTTCGGAACAATAGAAGCCATGCACCTGAACAATTTCCTTGTGAGATGACAGGACCTGCACCACTTTGCGTTGCAACTCAGCGTAGGGACTCGTCGCCGTGGCGATGGAATAGACGCCGACGGTCATGATGATGCCGTAGCGTTGGTACATCATTAGGGAGATATGGCGGGTGAGTCCATGTATTTCGTATGCCGTCATAGTGTCGTCTACTCCGACATGCAACGAACCTATCATAACACTCGGTCCATAGTTGTGCAATATCAGGTCGTATACGCCGTGTACACCCTCTACGCTGCCTACATCATGCTTTATGTTGTGGACTAGTTCGGGCGACACATTGGCTCCGAGAAGTTCGTTGATGGGTGACGCAAGCATCTCGGCGCCTGCCTTGATGATGACAAGAGAGATAAGTGCACCGAGGTAGCCGTCGATGGAGACATTCCACAGTAACATTATGCCAGCTGAAACGAGAGTGGAGAGTGTGATGACTGCGTCGAATAGAGCGTCAGAACCAGAGGCTATCAATGCGTCGCTCTTAAGTCGCTCGCCTCTCTTCTTCACGTAGCTGCCCAGCAGCAGTTTGACGGCGATTGCCACTATGATGACCACCAGGGTGACGGCGGTGTAGTCGGGCTCAGTGGGGTGGAATATCTTTTTCACTGACTCGACCAGCGAGGTCACACCTGCACCCAGCACGATGAGGGCAATGATAATGGCACTGAAATATTCCACGCGTCCATGGCCATAGGGATGCTTGCGGTCAGCAGGGCGTGCCGAGAGCTTGGTGCCTACGATGGTAATGACGCTCGACAGGGCGTCGCTCAAGTTGTTGATGGCATCCATCACTATAGCCACACTGTTGGCTATCAGTCCCACGCCAGCCTTGAAAGTCGCCAGCAATACGTTGGTGCCGATGCCGACCCAACTGGTGCGTATGATTTGTGAATTACGGTTTTCCTGCATTGTTTTTTTTGATGCTTGGTTTTGTCTTAATTGTTGTCTCTTCCGTTGTCGGTCGTTAAAGTTTTTGTGCTATGCTTAGCCAGAAGGGACCGCCACTTTCCTTGTCGGTGGCTACGGTAAGGGTGGTAATGGCGCATCCTGCTTCTGTGGCGTCGCTTTCAGTACTGGTCAGATGATCCATAAGGATGCCGGTGCCTGTGTGTTTGAACCACGCCTCCTTCCTTGTCCAGATACGTGGAAATTCCCATTCGGGATCGTCGCTGTTTTTTACAGAGTCCTGTTCCTCTTTGTTGAAAGCGCGTTGAAGCAGCGTGTCGCTGAAGTGTCTCCTTCCCTCGATGTCGATGCCAATGGTGCGGTTGCTGACAGCTATGGTTACAGCCTCGTTGCAGTGGCTGATATTGAAATGGATGCCTTCATAGTTGTTTATATATGGCTTGCCGTGATCACCGAAGGACCAGAGGGGGAGGGGGGATAATTGAGAATTGAGAATTGAGAATTGAAAATTGTTGATATGTTGATATGTGAGTTGTGAGTTTTGAAACTCTTTTATTGTTGTTTCGCTGTCATTGATTTCGGTCTGGTTATGCTCTAGCGCATGACACAGCATCAGGTATGCCACCACCTGCTCGCAACGGTGACGGTGGTTCTTCATCTTTGCGACTATCTCTTGCTGCTGCGTCGGCAGAAGACAGACGATTTCTGCAAGACATTCCTCGCTGAGTCTCCCAGGATTGCTGAAATAGTAGACTATCATAGGTATTTAAAAAGAGGGTGCCGCAATTGACACCCTCTTGTGGTTTGTTGCTATTGTCGGATTATTGTGTGACTCGCTCGAGCCATTTAACCATGCAGAGCATGACAATCATGGAGAGCAGGCAGACGCCCATGAAGACACTCCAGCAGATCCAGATGGGGAAGTTGGTGTACATCAGAGGTCCGATCCAGAGCAGTCCGTTACCAACGGCGGTGGCACCGAGCCACAGACCCTGGCAGAGTCCGAGGAGGTTCTTGGGAGCGACCTTCGAGACGAAACTCAACCCCAGAGGGCTGATGAACAGCTCAGCTACAGTCATGAAGAAATAGTAGACTATCAGTACCCACGGACCAGCCTTCAAACCGGCTGCGGTAGTGGCGTCAAGTTTAGTGAACTCTTCTGCCGAGGGATAACCCTGGGCATTGCAGAATGCGGTCATGAATAGATAGGCGATGGCGGCGATACCCATACCGATGGCAATCTTGCGAGGTGTGGAGAACTTGCGGCCCCATTTGGTGCCGAACAGCCACATGATCGGGAAGGTAAGGATGCAGACAAAGAACGGGTTGACGGCCTGCCATACCTCTGGCGGGAAGAGGGAAGTGTTGACGAAGTCACGGGCGAAGAGCGACATGGAGGTGCCGTTCTGGTGGAATGACCACCAGAAGAATACTGCTATGATGAGTACGGCAAACAGTGCATAGAGACGCTGTTTGAGCTCTTTTGCCATAGCCGCTTTCTCTTCGGCGGTATAGGTAACACTCTCGGCTGCGGTCTTCTTTGCCGGTGTGGGGAATTTCTTCTTGCTGGCGACGAAGATGAGCAGTGAGATAAGCATGGCGCAGACGGAGGCTATGAATGAATAGTGGACTCCGGTATTGAAGACGTTCAGATAGTTCTGGCAGAGTTCCTGTGCGGCACCGGTGTCTGTCGGGAGCATGATGTTCATGCTGGCGAAGAGTTCGGTGGCTTTCTGTATGGCTTCGGGAGCCATGGCGGCGCCAACGGTGAGATATTCATGGCAGAGAGCGGGGAGGTCGGCATTGTAAGCGAAATCGTTCACTCCAAGCCACCAGCTGCGGAGCAGAGGAGCCACGAACGGGGCGATGAGTCCGCCGATGTTGATGAACATATAGAAAATCTGGAAGCCAGGGTCGCGTTTGCTCTTGGCCTCGGCCAAAGCCTCGGGACTTATCTTGGCAGCCTCGGCTTCGAAATTGTCATACATCTGTCCCACGATAGCCTGAAGGTTGCCTTTGAACAGACCGTTACCAAAAGCAATCATAAGCAGGGCGAAGCAGGTGAGGGGCAGTAGCCAGTTGATGTTGCCTGCAGTGGCGAGGATCGGGATGGCGAGGATGATGTATCCGCAAGCCATGACGAGCAGACCTGACTGGATTGTCGTCTTGTAGTTCTGCGTACGGTCGGCAATGATACCACCGACGAGACTCAGGATGTAGATTCCGCAGTAGAAGGCGGAATAGATACCCGTTGCCACGCTGTTGCTCAGACCGAACTTGGAGCAGAGGAACAGTACCAGCACCGCATTCATAATATAGTAGCCAAAACGCTCACCCATATTACTTAATGCGGCTGCAATTAGTCCTTTGGGATGTCCTTTCATAATTGTAAAGTTTTTGATTAATAATATTTTAAAGTTTTATTTGAATAATTCAAAATTGAAAATGATAGTGCAAATTTACTAATTTTTTTTAAATGAAACACTCAATGTGTCGATTTATTTGTATTTTTGCATCATTATGGATGGTATTAATGATTATTGTAACTCGGTCATTTCCGCCACTGTGGACTCCCTTTTGAAGGGTGGCGTGATTGTCTATCCCACCGATACGATATGGGGCATAGGCTGTGACGCTACCAACAGTGAGGCTGTGCAGAAAATCTTTTCGCTGAAGAAACGTGAACCTGACAAGAGTATGCTCATACTCTGTTCCGACATCAAGATGGTGGAGCGGTATGTCGCACCAGTCGACGCCACTTGTCGCCAGATTTTATTGGAGAGTGGCTGTCCCACGACGTTAATCATGCCTCTGCAATGTGACGTTCTGGCCCGGGAACTTGTCGCCACCGACAACACTATTGGGGTGCGAATCCCTCAGATGGCATTCTGTCAGCAGCTGATTGCCACACTTGACCGACCTCTGGTCAGTACTTCGGCGAATTTCTCAGGATGCGGTTCGCCTTCCTGCTTCTCGGATATAGACCCCAGGCTTATCGACAGTGCCGATTATTGTGTCCCACCAAGTATGGATTCCGGCGGTGTGTCGCGACCGTCACGAATAGTTAAAAGGATGCCCGACGGGTCATTGCTGACAATCAGAAAATAAAAGAAGAAGTGATTTCGCATGAATCACTTCTTCTTTTCTATTCCAAGACAGTGCTGTCTTTTACTTTTTGTCTGTTTTGAAGGGGTCGATTTTATTGTCCATAAATGTCGGCAGTTGCGTCTCTTTGGAGGTTTTGATGTTGAGGTACTTTTGACCTTGTTTAAAGGTGATGTCGATGGGTATTTGCGCTCTATCGAGACGTTTCAGGTCTTTGGCGAGTTCGGGTTGCATAGTCCCGTTCTTGGCGGCGTAGGACTCGGCAAACTTATAATTGCCGTCACCTTGGGTCTTGAGTATCAAAGCAGCCCATTCGTTAATGGCTTTCTGCATTTTATCGACATTCACCAAATATTTGCCTTGATTGTCACGTATGAATGCGCCATTGTTTATCATATAATTGAAGCACATGATGTTGGCTGTGCCGTGATCTTCGGTAATGCCAAACCGTACGTTTTGCAGAATGCTGGCGAGAAAGGTGACGTATGCTTCCTCGACAGAAATGTCGGGAATATCTCCTCTTTCTATCAGGCTCTTGACTACGAAGAGTCCACAGATATCCGCCTTGGCTTCTTCCCAAGCATTGTATTGATTCTGCAATGCATCGCGTACTGTGCCCTTGTTCGTGATGGTCTTTTTGGCTCCTAACCCATGGGCTATTTCATGGAAGCAAACATTATTGAAGAATGCGTCAAACTTAACATGATCCAGTTGTTTTTCGGAGATCATCTCTTTTGCTATGGGTGTGAGGATTGCGTCGTATTTTGCCTTCATTGCGTTCTTCAGCTGAAGGCGACGAGTGCCTCGCTCTAATTGTATCTTCTCGTTGTTTGGAAGGTTGACGGTTATGGTTTTCCCTCCTGCATTGCAGTTGCCGGCATAATAGAGGACATCATAGATGTTGATTTCGTTATTGGTACCGGGTCTCTCTTTCTTGTATTTCTCATCGCAGGGTAACATTTGCTGCAGTTCTGGCAACATCTCTGTGAAATATGCCAATCGAGAGCTCCATTTTTCGTCTTTGACAAGCACGAGGGCTTCGTATGCTGTCTTGTAGCCAAAGAGTCCGTCCTCGTGGTTCTCGATGGGACCGAAGACAAAATCAAGACGACTGTCTTTCATATCCATCCATGCCATGTCGCTTTCAGTATAGTCGTCAGAGCGAAGGGCTTCGCGGCGCAACTCCAGATATTTTCTCATCCCTTCGTTTTCAGTCATCGGTATGGCTTTTTCAAGTAGGTTGTAGACTCGTTCAAGCTCGGATTTGTATGCGGTGTGATAGGGGACAACGTTCAAACTGCCTTTTGGGGAGCGTTGGATTACGGTGTAGGGACTTGTCTTGAGGGGGCCTTTTATTTTTTCAAACTCTTCTTTGGTCATGTCTTCAGGATAAAAGTAGGCTCCCGCCGGCTTGTTGCCATATCCGGGCAGGAATGGCTTGTTGCCGTTCAGTCGGTCCCATGCTCCGTAATGGATGTTGGCGAGACGTCGCAACGATGGATCTTTAATCTCCTGGAGTTTCTTCTGATAGTCTATTCCGAACGACTGTTGCCAGAATATCTTATCCATGATTTCGGATATCTGTATGAAGATGTCGATTAGTTCTTTATCTCTGTCGTTCAGCATACCTAAGTCGGCCCGCAGTTCATAGGTCGCATACTGTGACTGATTTGATTTTAATTCCATCTTCTGTGCCTGTGCTGATAGGCTTACTGTGGCGAGCACGGCAAGAAAAAGTAATGAAAGAATATATTTTTTCATCGGTGGGTGGATGTTGAGAAATTTCGCTAAGATAATATGATATAATCGCTTATAGCTGATTGTTGAGAAAGGTGGTGTTGTCTATTATTTTACGTAGGCGTTTGTTATGCTCTATGCCGGCCAACGCATTCACATATCGCATATTGTGCGTGTCGGTGGCTATGTAGTCAACTATGCCGTTTCTCATATAGTCATATCCTTTCTCCATGGCTCCGACACCATAGAAGCCTTGGAGAGACAGTATGTTGACCTGAATCTTGACTCCCATATTGAGGATGTCGGATATCAGTTTGGAATGGATGTTCAGGTAGGGGTATCGCTCGGGGTGCGCCAGGATGAGAGAGTAGCCGGCATCCAAGAACTGTTTGAAGACTTCAATTGGAGAATAGTCCGAGGTGTGCAACGAGAGCTCACACAACAACTTCTTGCCAGGTAGAGTGAGGGGCTTGTCTTCGGGATGCTTTTCGTATAAGTTGTCGAAACGGTATTCACCGGCAACGCCTCCAATCTCGGGGAGATCGTTGTCCCCAAGTTTCCTTAGATGTTCTTTTAGTAGCTCAAACCGTTTTAATATATCTTCCTCTTGGTTGGGGTAGCGGGCTTGGAAGTGGGGGGTGAAGAATATCTTCTTGAATCCCATCTTTGCCATCTCTCTCAAACAATTCACGGTCTCGTCCAAGGAGGTTGAACCGTCATCGACTCCCGGAATCAGATGGCAGTGAATGTCGGTAGTTATCGAACTGAATACCGGTGATTGCTTGTGTAGTTTTAGAAAATCTAACATAGTTAAGTGAGGTGAGGGGAGTTAAGCGATTGATAATTATAGTACTTGACTATGGTGAGTATGTGGAGTGTGTCTATGCAAATTTACACTTTTTTATCTATATTGAAACAAAAAGCGGACATTTCTTATGAAGTGTCCGCTTTTTTGACTGATATAGTCGTGTTATTCTGCTTTAGTCGCTTTTATTGTCTGCGGTGTCCGCCACCGTCGCCTGAGCTGCGGCGTTCGCCACCGTTTCCGCCCTCGCGTCGACCGTGTCCGTGGTCGCCACCGTGATTGCGGGGACCTCTGTCGCCTTCGCGACGTGGACCACGGGGTTTCTCTTCTTCATAACCCTCGGGCTTGGGAAGCAGAGCCTTACGACTCAGTTTCAGTTTGCCGGTCTTCTCGTCGATGGCGATGATTTTCACCTGGACGGTGTCGCCTTCATGGAGAAGGTTCTCAAGGGTGTCGGTACGTTTCCAGTCGTATTCGCTGATGTGCATCAGACCCTCTTTTCCGGGGAGAAATTCGAGGAATGCTCCGAACTCAACAATGCTGACAACCTTGGCATCGTAAATCTGTCCGACCTCGGGAACGGTGCATATATCGCGAATCCATTTGATTGCGGCGGCGATGTCGTCTTTGTTCTGCGAGGCGACGTCAACAATGCCGAACTCTCCCTCTTCCTCGATGTTGATGATGGTGTTGGTCTCGGCCTGGATTTTCTGGATAACCTCACCACCTTTGCCAATGACGGCACCGATGAAGTCTTTCGGAATCTTGATCTGCTCGATGCGGGGCACGAAGTCTTTATAGTCTGCTCTCGGTTCGGCGATGGTCTCCTGAATGTGGTCCAGGATATGCATACGTCCCTGGCGTGCCTGCTCAAGAGCCTTGGCGAGTACGTCGTAGCTGAGTCCATCGACCTTGATATCCATCTGGCAGGCTGTGATGCCGTCACGGGTACCGCAGACCTTGAAGTCCATGTCGCCCAGATGGTCCTCGTCGCCGAGGATGTCGCTCAATACTGCCCATTTATCGCCTTTGCTGATAAGTCCCATGGCAATACCTGCAACGGGTTTGCGAATCTTCACGCCGGCGTCCATGAGTGCCAGACAGCCGGCGCATACGGTAGCCATCGAGCTGGAACCGTTGCTCTCGAGAATATCGCTGACAACGCGGATGGTGTAGGGACATTCCTCTTCGGTGGGCAGAACCTCTTTCAGAGCTCTCCAAGCCAGATGGCCGTGACCTACCTCGCGGCGGCTGAGACCACGGTTGCCTTTGACCTCACCAGTGGCAAAGCCCGGGAAGTTGTAGTGGAGCAGGAAGCGGCGGGTGCCTTCAATGACGGCGCCGTCGATTATCTGTTCGTCGAGTTTGGTGCCCAGTGTCACCGTCGAGAGGCTCTGAGTCTCGCCACGGGTGAAGATGGCGCTGCCGTGTGCTGAGGGCAGATAGTCCACCTCGCTCCACAACGGACGGATCTCTTCGAGCTGGCGGCCGTCGAGACGGGTACGCTCGTTGAGCACCATGTCTCGCATGGCTTCGCGTTCGGTGTCATGATAGTAGCGGTCTATCATAAACTGGATATCTTCGGTAAGAGTCTCTTCAGTATAGTTGGCGTCGATGAATTCCTGCTTGATGGCTTCAAAGCCTTCCTCACGCATATGTTTGTTGGCTATGCCCTGCTTAGAGAAGTCATAGCATTTCTGGTATACGTCGTCGTGGATGCGCTGACGCAACTCTTCATCGTTGATTTCGTGACAGTATTCACGTTTCTCGGTTTTGCCGGTCTCTACGGTGAGTTCAGCAAGGACGCGGCACTGGGTCTTGATGGCTTCGTGGGCGGCTTTCAGGGCTCCCAGCATGACATCTTCGCTAACCTCTTTCATCTCGCCTTCCACCATCATGATGTTGTCTTCGGTGGCGGCAACGATAAGGTCGAGGTCTGCACGCTCGATGTCGGCCATCGGGGTGTTGATCACATACTGACCGTCAAGATAGCTCACACGGACCTCGCTTACGGGACCGTTGAACGGAATGTCGCTTACTGCCAATGCCGATGCCGCGGCTAAAGCGGCGAGTTGGTCAGGCATGGTGTTCTTGTCGCCTGAGATAAGGGTGATCTGTACCTGAACTTCGGCATGGAAGTTGTCGGGGAACAGGGGACGCAGGGCGCGGTCCACAAGACGGGCAATCAGAATCTCATGCTCCGACGGACGGGCCTCACGTTTGAAAAAACCGCCGGGGAAGCGGCCCATGGCGGCGTATTTCTCTTGGTAGTCAACGGTGAGGGGCATGAAGTCCACATATTCACCAGCTTCTTTTTTTGCACATACTGTGGCGAGGAGCATGGTGTTGTTCATGCGTACCACAGCGCTACCGTCAGCCTGCTTTGCAAGCTTGCCGGTCTCGATTTCAATCATGCGGCCGTCGCCGAGATCGAAAGTTTTTTTGATAATGTTCATTGTTTTTTACTTTTTTCCTTGTTGTCCTACATTTCAACACGGCGAACGTCACGTCGTGTCGCTGGCTACGGTCTTATAAAAAAAGGCACCGAGGAAATTCTCGGTGCCTCAACCATAACCAAATAAATATGAAAAACTATTATTTCCTGAGGTTGAGTTTCTTGATTATCGCACGGTATCTTTCGATGTCCGTCTCTTTCAGGTAATCAAGCATGCGGCGGCGTTTTCCGACCAATCCGACCAGTGCTCTCTCTGACACCTGGTCTTTTTTATTTTTCTTCATCAGTTCGGTCAAGTGCTGGATGCGGTAGGTGAAGATGGCTATCTGTGCCTCTGCCGAACCGGTGTCCTGAGCATTCTTGCCATACTCTGCAACTATTTCTTGTTTTTTCTCTTTTGTCAAATACATAAATTGTTCTTTTTTCCTTTAAATGCGGTTGCAAAAGTACATCATTTTTCTATTCTGTTCCCTTTTTTTGTAGAAAAAATGCTCTGTTTTTCTTAAAATGGTGTTTTATAAAGCGATGAACTTTGTTAATAATTCTTAAATCGGTGTTCGGGGTGCTGTTTTTTGTGCAAATGTATGGTCGAAAATCTGATTTTTGATCCCTCAATGACTAATTTTTGCTTTCACCTCCTGGAGCGACAAACGGGGCTCGAACCCGCNNNNAAGCCGCCGCTCTGCCAACTGAGCTATTGTCGCAATTGCAGATTCAATAACGATACAGTATATTTATTATTGTCTGTCGACGCTTTTTTTTACTGTGTCGTCTAAATGCTGTTATATTATTAGTATTCGAAGCTACTCTCGCCTAGGAATTCTCTCAGGATGCTAGTCGGTGGTATGAATCGTGTCTGTATGGGTTCAATCAATTCCAGTACACTAAGCAATCGTGTTGACTCAGCATACTCTTCAGAATTCTGAGGCACCATCTTAAGCAGTGGTTCGGCGAAGGGGCGAAGAATGCCGAGCTCGTAAAGCAGGGCAGAATTGAACATCACATCGGCATTTTCTTGGTAGGGGAAGATATGCTTGTGCTCGCCGGAGCGCACGCTGGGCCATCGTTTCAGCGTCTCGTAGGCGCTATAGCCTCTGAAGTTGTTGTCGCGGACTATACGTCGCAACAGTCGGTTGTCGTTCGATCGGATGATGTTTTGTTTGTCAAGGGCTATCTGAGTGAGTGCAGAGACATACACCTTGAATTTCAATTCGTCGTCGATCTCTTCTGTCAGCTTGGGGTTGAGGGCATGGATGCCTTCAACAATGAGTATGCTCTCTTTGTTGAGTTTCAAAGTTCTGCCACTGAAGAAGGGCTCGCCTTTCTTGAAATCGTAGGTGGGGATGTTGACCTCTTCACCGTCGAACAACTGTTTTAGTTGCTTGTTGAGGAGTGGTATGTCGAGCGCCTCAATAGCCTCGAAGTCGTAATCACCATTGGGTTGTCGCGGAGTCTGCTCACGTGGCAGGAAATAGTCATCGAGCGACAGCTGTTTTACGTCGAAGCCAAGAACTGCCAGCTGTACCGCCAATCGACGGCAGCTGGTTGTCTTGCCACTTGACGATGGACCGGCGAGAAGTATCATACGCACCTTGTCGCGTCGTTGTGCTATCATGTCGGCGATGTCGGCGTATTTTTTCTCATGTAAAGCTTCGCTGACCTGAATCAAGAGGTTCTCTTTGTTCTTCCGCACCGCATTGTTGAGGTCGTTTACTGTAGTAACACGGAGTAGCTTTGCCCAGTTGTGGTGCTCTTGGAATATATTGAACAGTTTGGGTGCTTCTTGGTATATCTCAAGACGCTCGGGTAGAAACGGGTCGGGACATTGCAGCAGGTATCCGTCAGCGAAGGATCGGAGATCCCATTGTTTGAGTACTCCCGTTGACGGCACAAGTTGTGTCGCCCATTTATGGGGTGTGCCACCAAGGAAGTGCATCTCTATATAGAGTTGTGTCAGGCCTTCAAGTAGTTTCCTTGTCGACGGAATGGGTTCGTCCTCGATAAGTTTGAGGGCGTCGCTTACCAGCATAGATTTGGTAAGGAATGGCAGGTCTTGTTTCTGGAGCTCCACCATGCGACCGCTCACTGTACGGACAATATCGAGTTGCGAAGGCAGGGTATATCCCTCGTCGATTGACTCGATCTTGCAGAAGTAACCGCTCACCATCCAATGGTCTATTGTCAGGACTGCTTTGGGGTAGCAGTCTCGTACAGCCTTGTACAGCAGGAAGCAGAGCGATGTTGTATATATGCGGTAGCCTTGACGATGGGTTATGTCAAAGAATCGGATGCTCTCAGGCTGGTACACCTGATGGGAGAGCATCGTGATTTTGTTATTCACCAGTGCGCCGAGCACTGAATATTTGAATTGATTATGGAACTCTTTCGACAAATCGCCGAGCGTGATGCCCGCTTCTACAAATCTGCGTTCGCCAGTGTTTTCGATAATAACTTCAACCTGCATATTTTTTTGTTGATATGTTGATACGTTGATATGTTGATATGTTGATATGTTGATATGGGATTTTTCGTTAAATCGTTAAGTTGTTACGTCGTTAAATCGAAATCATTTGCCCCTTAACTCCCCTTAACTCCTCTTAACTTCCCCTAACTCCCACCTTTAACCTTTAAACTGTAACCTTTAACCTTTATTATTAACGCCTATGTCCTGTTATTATTGTGCTTGATTGCTGTGCCAAATTTTGAAAAAAACTAAAGTTTTATCTGTATATCCAAAAAAAGTAGTATTTTTGCAACCGCAAATAAGGCAGAGAAAGTGTTTAAATTCTGTTGTAATTTGCTGAAATTAACCAATTTCGGAAAGGTGCTCGAGTGGTTGAAGAGGCCCGCCTGGAAAGCGAGTAAGCGTTAAAAGCGCTTCNNGGGTTCGAATCCCTTCCTTTCCGCTGAAAAGAAAGATGCCGCAAGTTTGAACTTGCGGCATTATTTGTTTGTGGAGTCTATATTATTTGCTATTACTGAATACTACGTGCGTCGTCCCTGTTGTCCAGTCGAGGCCGTTGGCGGGTTTGTGGGTGGTTAGCGATGTTGCCATCGACGACGTGTTGGGATCATTGATGGGAGTGTTGTTGCTGCCGGTGTTATTGGCGCCTGTCATTGTGGATCCGTCGGGATAGAAACAGTAGGTGATATCATATTTGCAACCTGCACTATAGCCCGGGGCCGAGATGCCGTAGGTGGCATCTTTCGACTCTATTGTGCCGTAATAGTAGCAGTTCGTAATGTCGGTACTGCTCAAAAGTGCGTCAATATTGCCACTCACAATTCCAGCAACCCTGTTGGCTTTTATGTTGCAGAAGGCATAGCTGTTTTTGATATGCATGTGCTTGTTCGAACCTATTAGACCTCCGGCATAACAGTTGAGTGTTATTGTCTCGACATTGATATGTCCTTCATTATGACAATTGAGCATGGTGTGTTCTTCGTTGCGACTGACGTTGCCGATTATTCCTCCGATGAATAGGGAGATGGACGATGTCGTCTTGCATATTATCGAATCCGCATTGCTGCAATTTGAGATATTGCAGTCCCCTTGTCCGAATATGCCTCCGATGTAAGTGGTCGTCGAAACTGCGGGTACGTATGATACTACTATCTTGCCTTGGTTGTGGCATCCGCTGACAGTGCCTCCAGAGGTTCTTCCGGCAATACCGCCCCAATAGAAAGATGTGTTGTTCGAAACCATATCCGACGGAATAATGATATTTCCACTGTTGATGCATCCGCTAATTGACACAGAACTTGATGCGTCGCCGACAATACCTCCAATAGTTGTACAATTTGAGGTGATATTGCCTCTGTTTGAGCAGTTGGATAGTGTTGAGCTAGGTGCAGCGCCACATATTCCACCGATGTTAGCAGTATTATTATTGTTGGAAAAACTGATGTCAACAGTGCTAGTGCAATTTTCGATGGTGGCAGATGTTGCTTTGCATGCCAGTGTTCCGAAATATCTCGTTGAACCAACGGTATAATATGTTGGTGCTGTGCATGAACCGCTGTTGAGGACCACGTTCCTTACCGTACCATTAGTGATTTGGGTAAAAAGAGAGATGTTGTTGGCAAGGTTTATCTGATGGTTGTTGCCGTCAAGGGTGGCTTTGAATTCGGAGTAACTCGAAGTTACCGAGATGTCGTTGGCAAGGCTGATATACTGCGAGGTGTTGCCTGCAACCTCCGCGGTCATCAGGGCGTTCCAGCTGGTGGTGGAGTAGACTTGGTAGGGATGATTCTCCGAACCATTCATGGTCTCGGCATCCAGAGCTCCATCAAGACGGTTGCCGTCGAAGGTGTTGGTGTCGAAATGATAAATATTGCCCTTCTCAAAGGCGATGCCACTGCTCTCTTTTGTCTTATTGAATATCTTCACTGCTCCCGCTGACGTCTCTATAACATAACGCAGTGTGAATGTTGACGCACCACTGACTTGCGGAACTATAAGGTAGAGGTCTTTTGCCGTACTGCTTAGCTCAATAGGTGTTGCAAAGGTGAGTCGGCGGGTGGTGTTTGAGGCGAGTGTCGGAGGCGTCACCGATGGATTGTCGCCGTCGTAGGTGACCGTCATGGTGCCCCAGAGGGCTTTGTCGGAGCTGACCTCGACGGCGCAGAGACGGGATCCTGCCGCTGTCGAACTCAAAGAGAAATGAAGCAGGGCACAGACGTTCTTAAAGTCCAGTCGGCTGGTGGAGGTCTTCGCTGTCATCACGCTGTTTACTACCTGTCTGCCGGCGGTCTCTCTATAGGCTTCCTTTTCGGGCAGGGTGAAGGTGATGGTGCCGTTGGCTGCTATTGCCGCATAACTGTCGGGATAGGCTGCATAGTATTGTCCGCCATAGTCTGTCACTCCTTCAGCGTTGATTGTGGCGTCGTCGTCGGCGACATTTACAGTGTAGGTGCCATTGTTTATCTTCAGACGGTCGCCGTCGCTCCAGTATATCTTGTTGCGGTTGTCGACATAATCTTTAGTGCCGTTGTATTGTTCGATGTGGGCAGAGAAAACTGTGTCGCTGTCTTTGTTGCATGATATGAAGAACAAAGAGCACAAAGCTATGCCGAAGACGGGGATTAATATTTTTCTTATTTCCATATTAATGGTGTGCTTTTTATAAAATTCAGTATTTTTGCATTTTAAACAACAGGGTGGCTGTTGTAGACTTTGCAAAAATAACAAATTATTTTATAACATGATAAGGCTCTTGGGTAAAAATTACAAACTGTTTCTCTTGCCTCTGTTGCTCCTTTCGTGTCTCGATACGGCGGCACAGCGGAAGGATGGCGGAATTGCTCTAGTTCCGGGACAACTGCTGGTGAGCGAGATTTTGTTCAATCCCGAGCCGGGTGGCGCCGACTATGTGGAGTTCTACAATAACGGCGACGTCGCCATATCCGTCGGCAGTCTGCGTCTTGCAAAGATGGATGGCGACGTGGTGACGAAACTCTATAAGATTGGCGACAATGACACCGTCTTGCCCGGGTCATTCCTGGTGGTCACCACTGACGCCGACTATGTCACCCAGCATTATAATGTAAAGTATCCTGAACGACTGTTGCAGGTGCAGACCATGCCTTCATATAACGACGCTTCAGGTAGCGTTGTCGTCACCTCAGTCGACACAGTGATTCTCGACAGGTTTGACTATAACGAGGATATGCACAGCCGTCTGCTTCGCGACAACGAGGGCGTGGCGTTGGAAAGGCGCTCATTCTCGGCACCTACTCAGGATGCCTCTAACTGGTACTCGGCGGCATCCACCGCTGGTTTCGGTACCCCCACATACGGCAATTCCCAAAGCCGGGAATTCCTTTTTGTCGACAATGACTTTAATATAGCGAATACTCTGTTCTCGCCCGATGGCGACGGTTATAACGACCTGCTCGATATCACCTACTCACTGACGCTGTGCGACCTGTCGGCTAATGTGAGCATCTTCGACGCTCATGGACGCTTGGTGAGACGTCTCTGTCGTGGCGCCCTGCTGGGTTGTGAAGGGGTCCTGACATGGGACGGACTTGACGACGACGGCGGGATATGTTTGAGGGGTAACTATGTCGTGGTGATTGAGGCATATAATATAAACGGCGCCAACCAGGGGTGGCGCCGTAGGGTTAGTCTTGTGCGTAAATAAGGATTATTTGCCGCTTGCCACCTTGACAAACTTCACCAGTCCTACAGTTGTGTAGACAGTGTAGACGAGGTAGAGTATCAGGAATGCCACGGCGAAACGTTTGCCTCCTGCAGGGTTGACAAGCATACCGCCGACAAGGACTATGATATGGACGAACAACACCGCCACGGTGACGGCAAGGAAGGATTGAACGAAAGCCTTGGGATGTTTGTTCATGCCACTCACCGTCAGCCAGTACTGCACGCCATAAGCTATTGCGAAATAGATTACGGCCGTAGGTAGCAACCATAGTGGAACAGGTGCGAAAAATGCCATGCCGGTCCATTTCACTGCAAATGCCAACAGCATCATCACGATGGTGACTAGGAGTAGTCCACAGAGAAACCGCCTCATGTCAGTCCTGGAATTTTATTGTTTCTTTGGTGGTGAATTTCTCGCAGTAGTGGCAACGCAGTTTGAGATTCTCTTTGTCGACCACGTCGAACTTGGTGTCAATCTGTTCGAAGTTGGTGATGCATTTGGGGTTCATGCATTTGATGATATGGTCGATATGGTCGGGAATCTCCGCCTTGATTTTCTCCACGATGGCGTAGTTCTTGATAGTGATGATGCTCGCTAATGGCGCTACAAGGGCAATCTTGTTGATTTCGTTCTTGTCGAAGAATTTGTTCTTGATTTTCACGATGCCTTTGCGTCCGAATTTATTGCTGTGCAGGTAGTTGCCTATCAATACTTCGTCGTTGTAGTTCTCTAGTCCAAGGAGGCGGATGACTTTATATACGACGTCGGTGGGTATATGGTCTATGACTGTGCCGTTCTCAATTGCCGGTACAACTAATTCTTTTTTTGCTTCCATTTTTAATTGTTGATATGTTGATATGGTTAAAGGATTTTATCTCACTCCGAGGATGGCTGCCATGAGTGCCTGGCGGACATATACGCCATTCTGCGCCTGCTGGAAATAATAGGCATAGGGGGTCGAGTCGACATCCACGGTGATTTCGTTGACTCGCGGCAGGGGGTGCAGAACTTTCATGGTGGGTTTGCATCCTTTAAGCATTGATGCGGTAAGGATGCAACTGTCCTTCACTCGCTCGTACTCCAGCGGGTCGGGGAAACGCTCGCGTTGTACTCTTGTCATGTAGATGATGTCGGCGGTCTGAATAATGTCGTTGAGGTCGGTATACTGATAGTATTTCAGTCCGGCATTCTTGATGGATGCTTTTACCGACGAGGGTAACTTAAGCTCTTGAGGTGATACCAGATGGAAGGTGGCGTTGAAGTTGCACATTGCCTGGACCAGGGAATGCACTGTGCGGCCATATTTTAAGTCGCCCACACAGGCTATCTGCAGATTCTCCAATGTGCCTTGGGTCTTACGGATGCTGTACAGGTCGAGCATGCACTGCGTGGGATGTTGGTTGGCACCGTCGCCGGCATTGATTACGGGTACGGCACTCACCTCGCTGGCATAGCGGCTGCTGCCCTCTTTGGGATTGCGCATCACTATCAGGTCGGCGTAGCTTGCCACCATAACGATGGTGTCATGCAGGGATTCACCTTTCTGCACGCTGGTTCCGCCAGGATCGCTGAAACCTATTATGCGGGCTCCAAGCTGGTTTGCGGCACTTTCGAAACTGAGTCGTGTGCGTGTCGACGGTTCGAAAAAGAGTGTCGCCACCACTTTGTCACTCAGGATTGGCTGTTTGGGATTCTTCTCAAATTCCTCAGCGATGTCGAGAACCTGGATGTACTCTTCACGACTGAAATCTGTAATGGAAATCAAATTCCTTCCTTTTAAATTACCCATGGTTTATGTAGATTTATATGTTTATTTATAAAAATGTAAGCCTTATGGCTTCGCTGAATTTGTTTTATAAAAAAAGCGACTGATTGAAGCCGCTAGATAAATAGAAAAACACCACCGTCAACCTTGTTGTTTGATGCTGTGTTGACATTCAGGCTGTTATTGTTGGTGTAGCTTGGTCTCATATCACCAACAAAATTAATTAATTTTTTGGAATGTACAAAACTTTTTTTTCAACAAGTGCAAAAAAAAAGATGCCCGTGGGCATCTTTATGTATCATTTTTTAGAATTTTGGTCTGATTGGGGGCTTGGAGCAGGTTGCACCTGATTGAGTTTGTTGCGGGCTTTCTTTTTCACTTCATCACGAAACTTTTTCAGCTGACTGCTGTTCAAGACTTTGTCGATTGCTATTTTTGATTTGTAGTATTCTTTGCTGATTTCTGCTTGAAGTCGACCTTCGCGGTCGTATAGCGGGAATAACTTGTTGCTAAGGTCTCCCGTTGTGTTCATGTATGTGCGGATGCTGTCACGCAACACCTTGAGTTGTTGGCGATAGTCTTCTATCAGTTTGCTGGAATGCGACGTGATGGCATCTATGCGGCTTTTCTGTGCTGGAGTAAGGTCGGTGATGATGCTCTCTATTGAAGTTCTCCCTTTATTTCTGCTGTTGTCAGGTGCTGTTTTGCTGTTTTGTGCGCCCGCTGAGAGGAAGAGGGTGATGGCCAGGATTGTCAGAAATATCTGTTTCATTGTTTTTGTTTTTGGAGTGAGGGTATTAAAACAGGTCTGCCATTGGGTTGTCATAATATGCTGCGTCTTCGGTCTCATAGTCTTCGCCATAGTTGTCGCAGTATTCGTAGACGTCAAACAGTCGTTGTGAGAGTTCGCTGGGGGAAGTTGTTGATGCTTTAGCGTCGGTGTGGGATATAGAATAGGCGAGGACAACCACACCTGCGATGCAGGCGGCGGCAACGGAGGAGGCGATTTTGAATCCTTTGTGTTTTTTGGTTTCGGGCAATGCCATGGGTTGGGGCAGACCGCTTATGCGTTGCATGACATCGGCGGTGACATCGGGCACATTGGGCACCTCCATCTGTCGGATGGCTTCGACCTGGTTGTTGAACCAGATGTCGTTGCTAAGTTCTATGTCGCGATTCTTTCTCATGTCGTCATTAGTTTTTGTAGGTTTTTCCTCGCTCTGAATATCAATGATTCCACTTTTGCCAAAGATACTTGCATCACTTCGGCGATGTCATTGTAAGAGAGATCTTTGAATGTGTACAGCACCAATGCTGTCCGTTGCTCCTGCTTCAGTAGTCCTATGGCTTGACGCAGTTTCCTTATCTGCTCTTCTTTCATCACCTCGTCTTCGCGTGAGTTTTGGTAGTCGTCGTTGGGTGATTCGTATTCTATTGAAACGAACCTTTTCTCATGCTTCAGCATCTTCGACACGATGTTCACGGTAATGCGGTAGATGAAGGTGCTAAGCCGGGAGTCGTGTCTGAAACGGGGCAGTGCGGTGTATAGTTCCACGAAGACTTGCTGTGTGACTTCTTCTATGTCAAGTTTGTTGCCCACCAACTTGTAGCAGAGATTCACGACATTGCTCTGATATTCTTTCACAATAAGGGCATACTGCTCTTTGTCGCCGTTCAGAATCTGTTGTATAATCAACTGTTCTTGTTCGAGTGTCAACATTGATTAGTATGAGTTAATGTGGAAAACTTGCAAAATGGCGATTTTTTTATCCTTGACGACGGAATTTGTAGGTTATCGTTCCGTATTGGTATTCCGTAGCGTTGGGGTTGGCGTTGAAATGTGCTTTGCGGGCCGCCTGTTTTGCCGCTTCAACCATGTTGTTGTCGTAGTTCTTCGATCCCTTCTTCGGGGCTTCGACATCCACAACATTTCCGTCGCGGTCTACCTTGATGCTGACCACTACATCGCCGTCCTTGCTGCTTTCATAGCTTGGTATAGGCAGTGTGCCTCGCAGACTGCGTCCGCCAAGGCTATACCCGCCTCCGTTGCCTTTACCCTCGCCACCCTGGGCTCCCTGGGTGCCATCTGGACTACCCTGCTGGCCACTGCCAGTGGCTGTTCCTTTGCCTTCGCCACCCGTGGCGTTGCGGTTGCGTCCGGGGAATGAGGCGTTGGGATTGGTGGTAGGCTTCGGAGTCTCCGTCTGACTTGCATTGCTGTTGTTGCTGGGAGTCTTGACAGACTCTTTCGGCGGAGTGGGGGTGGGCTTCTCTTCAGACTTGGGTGTCTTTGCTACTGGAGTCGGTTCTTCGCTGGTGGTGTAACTCTCCTCGGGTGCTGAGGAGGAAGGTGAGCTGGCGCTGTTGTCGTCAAAGGTGGCTTCGTCGTTGTTGCCCAAGCCTTCAATTTCGCCAAGGACCTCTCCGGCGACTCCCATGCCCTCTTCCTCAATGGGAGGGTTGGGCAGTTTGTAGCCCAGCCATGAGCAAAGAACAATGCTGAGAAGCATGACGACAAATGTCGTCAGTCCCGATATCATCCTGTCTTTGTTTTCCTGTGTCATGGTACCGACCTATTTTGCTTGTTGGGTGCCGAGCACTACCTTGTGCTTGGTCTCATGTTCTTTGTTTATTTGGTTTACAGCGTCGATGACGTTGACAATATATTGCACATCGACTGTTTGATCAGCTCTGACAAACACTCCTGCCTCACCGTCGCCGGGCGCCAGACGGTCGAGTTCTGTCGTCAGAACACTTTTCATCTCGTCGACTAAATCGCTTCCCGATGTTGCGGTCAGCGGAGTCTCGTCTATTTGGAATTGGCATCGTGATAGTTCGGTGCCGTCTGACGATCCGGTGCCAAGATCCGAAATATAGATTGTCACACTCTCCTTTGCCATGGTCTTGTTGTTGCTTTCGGGAAGGAACAGTTTGACAGCATTCGGACTAATCAGAGTGGATGTCAGCATGAAGAAAATGAGCAGCAGGAATACCAAGTCGGACATCGACGATGATCCTGTCTCAATCTTTATCTGGTTTTGTGTTTTGATCATTGTTGTCGAGTCTTTTCGGATTGTTATGCGGGTTCATGCAGAAGGTCCATGAATTCCATGGAGCGGACTTCGAGTAGCATAACCACTTTGTTTATGCGGTTCACCAATAGGTTGTAGAGGAAGTATGCTGTGATACCGACAATAAGACCGGCTATGGTTGTCACCATGGCTTCGTATATACCTGTTGAAAGAAGATGGATGTCGATATTGTTTCCTGCGTGCGCCATATCCTGGAAAGCCTTCACCATACCTGTGACGGTGCCGAGGAATCCGAGCATGGGTCCTAATGAGGCAACAGTGGCTACCAGCGATACTCGCTTCTCGAGTTTCGAGACTTCCAGTTTGCCCTCATTCTCCACGGCAGTCTGTATGTCGCTCAACGGACGACCAAGGCGCGACAGACCTTTGCCAACCATACGGGCAATAAGGGTGTCGGTGTTCTTGGCGAAGGTCTTTGCTCCATCTATATCGCCTTTGTGCACGTATTCACGGATGCTGTCCATGAAACCCGTCGAATCGTCTTTCAATGCATGGCTGAGAGCCAGGAAACGCTCAACAGAGATATAAATTGCCAGGATGAGAAGGCATACGAGCAGCGCCATAACCCAACCACCTTTCATGGCAAGTTGCAGCAGAGTGATTTTTTCCTCCACAGTGGAGGGGTCGGCTTGCAGTAAGATGTTGTTAAATAGTAACATATTGATGTATTTTTGTTGATTAATGTAGTGTAAAAGTACTTAACTTACTTTAATTGTTTGATAGTGATAACGTAAAAGTATTAACAATATTATGTTAAAGGTTTATTTCTTCCGTCTTTCGTCCAGACCCTCTAGAGCTTCTAGAAAAAAAATAGCCGGGCATCGACCCGGCTATTTTTATATTTATGTGTATGATTAAAGAAACAATTCAAGAAAACTCTTTAACCTTTAAACTGTAAACTTTAACCTTTACTACTGTACAATAAATTTCTGTGAGTGTCCCTGCAAACGGCAGATATATACACCGGGACGAAGTCCGGAGACAGAGATAGTTACCTGTGATGATGCCGGAGAGACAGTCACCTGTTTCACCTCGCGACCAGTGATGTCGAGAATCTGAAGCTCGGCATTGACATTGCCTGCAAGTGTATAACTTACAGTGACATTCTCCTTGGCAGGATTTGGATAGATTTTGGCAGTGAACGGGTTTTCAATGTCTACGATGCCTTCGCTGCTGAAACGGATGCTGTCGGCAGGAGGTGTGATACCAACGATGGCAGTGTGGCCGGTGGTGAAATGATAGCCAAGCATAGCGTTGAGGTTAGACTTGAAGACATTGCACCAGCAGTCGCCGGCACCGCCCCAACCCCAGTTGAAATGCATCGTCTTGGTGGTGGTGTTATAACCGTCGCAGACAAAAGCATGTCCAGAGTGAGTTCCTCCACTGACGTCATATCCAGAATAATAAATAGGACGTTTTTTCATTATATGCTCTTTGAGGTCGTTGACCCACAAAGAGTCTTTGTAGTTGGGGTTCGTTTGGTTGTTATCATTTCTGTAACGTGCGGCAGAACGGTCCAAAAGTTTAATGCTGTCCTGGTTGTATTTAAAATATTTATAGAAGGCAAGCTTGGCTTTGTCGTCGTGCGAACCGCTGGCTTCAGAACTGTAATTCATGTCGACAGCTACGCCGCAATGGTAGCTCAGCAGGGCGCAGGCGTTGATCTGCTCCTGTGTTGACGAGGTGGATAAAGCATCAACCATGTTGTTGTAGTCGTAATAAGTCTGTCCGAAATTTGCTTCAAGATAGGTTGCCGTGGTTCCATTCTTGTACCAATAGTAACCGTGCACGCTCTTGCCAACCCAAGGATACTGCCAGTAATACATGATCTGAGCCATGGCTGTAGCCACGCAACCTGTTACGCAACGTCCGCCATTGTCTATGGGACACAAGTTGTTGTAAAGAGGTTCCTGATTCCAGGTGGATGTGGTTAGGCGGATGATTTCTTTCGAGTCTTGACCAAAGTAGGGAAGGCGCTCCTGGATAAGGGTTTCCCACTCGGCGAGACTTTCGTTTAAGGGCTCCAAATTGTTGTTCTGAGCATAGATGATGGGCTGGGCCTGGTCAGTGAGCCACCAGTTCAGGTTGGGGGCTATGTTGGTGGGATCGAATGCTCCATCAGTGCTGTAGGCTACTACGGGACTTACGCAGTCGGTGCCGGAGATGATAACGAATCCACGGTTACCAGGAGTGTTGAAGACATACAATGCCGGAATTCCAAGCTCTACATTGGGATATTGGTACACCTCTTTGAGGCTTGTGGCGGTGATGGCTTTGTCTCCAAACTGTGATGCCATAAAATAAGCTCCGACCTGACGGGCTGTAGCCTTGTCAATATTGCCGGCGTTAACGCTCTGTGTGACTGCCATAAAACTAACAATCAGAGCGGTAGATAATAAAAGACGGAATATTTTTTTCATCGTTATAAATATTTTCAGTAGATGTTTTGAATTGCAAAAATACTACATTTTTTTTAAATGGACTGTGATTGGGTAATAATTATAATTTTTTTTGATTTTGAAATTGGATACCCCAATCCATCATTTTAGTCGGCAGTAGGCGGTCTCACTGACGTTGCAGAAACTCCGTGGCAGTGTCTAGAAGTCTCGAATCGCAACCCAGGATTGAGGCTATGCGGAGAGCCTCCTGCGGGACCTCCTCGCTCTCGTCGGGGAGCAGGGAATAATCCATAAAACTGTTGATGTTTTCAGGAGTAAGTGGAGAGTCGGACATCGATTCAACAAATCCTTTCACCCGGAGTCGCCTGCAATTCAGCTCTAACTGGCTGTAGTGTGTTGTGATGAGTGTCGCTGAATTACGTTTGTCAAGCAACTTCGCCACCGACTGCACTATGGCCTTTCCCTCTATCGGGTTGGTGGTGCGGGCGGGCTCGTCAATCAGTATCAACAGTTTCTCGTTGTCTGCCCGTCGTATGGTGTCGCTTATTTTGATGATCTCCGATGCATATGATGATAGTCCGTTCATCTCGTTCTGTCCGTCACCGATGCATAAAATTATGTCGTCTACAAGTGCTACAGTGGCTTCGGCCGCTGGTACAAAGAATCCGAACTGCGCCATCAGCTGTGATATGCCGACAGTCTTGAGCAGGACAGTCTTGCCTGCCATGTTGGCGCCAGTGATGAGGCATACACCTTTTGACAACTCGATGTCTACGGGTTGGTATCTAAGTCCGATCTCTTCATTGTGACTCTTTAGGCGGGGATTCCATAATGAGCGGTAGCAGGTCTTGCCCAATTCCAGTGTTGTCAGATGGGGGTGAGACAGATTCCATTCTTTTGCGAGGGTGGCTTTTGCAAAAAGCAGGTCTGCATAAGCCATTTGTTTCAATGCCTCCTGTAGGGTGGAGTGGAAGCTCTGCAGGTTGTCAGACAACCGCACGATGACCTGATGCTGTATGGCGTTATGTTGCTCGAACAGGCTGTTGATCTGTTGTTGGATGGTGGCACTCTCTTCTGTCTTGGACTCACTTTTTTCCAGTAGTGTCTGTTTGGCTTTAAGTTGTCGTCGTATATCTGGAAGGTCGGGATGATAGCTGTCGTAGATGTAGAAGCTTGGTATGTTGGTGCGGTCGGGGTCGAGTATGTTGAATACTTCATGGAGGTCGGGTATGGACAGGATATCGTCGATACCCATATCTTTCGAGGCACGAGCCGCTGTCATGCAGAGAAAAGCAAAACTCTTTATCTCAAAGAGTTCTATTTCTTCGAGGGTCATGTGGTGCTGGAGATTGAGGAGGGTGCCCTGCAAGTCGTGCATCTGCATCAGTTGGTGGAGCAGTGTGGAAACACTCTGCTGGTGACATTCTTCTGTCAACACTGCTTTCACACGGTCGATATTGGAGTACTCTTTCTCAAGTAAAAGGGCGTCGGTGAGTAACGGCTGCTGCATGAGAAACCTGCGTCCCGTGGAGGACATCAGTTCCATGCTGTCTATAACATAGTTGAAACCAGGGTCGGCATTCAGTTTGTCTCTAATTGTCATGATAATAGCTTTTGTTGTTTTTCAACTTGAACAACATCGTATACAGGCAGATGTAATGCTTCGCTCAATGCTTGGCAGGCTTCTTGTGAGTGGAGGTTGTAGCCGTGTGGCGATGTGGGATTCAGGCAGACGGCTACAAGGTTTGAGCGTTGCAGGACTTGTATCTGGCCGCCGCGTCTCAAGTATTCGTTAAGCACCTCAGGGGCGACAAAGAGTTTGGTAAAGTCTCGGATGATGAGGATGACATCAGCTACTTCTTTCTGCCGAGACAGATATTTTATCAGTCTGTCGCTGACTGCACCGGCGGCAAAGATGGTCTTGCCGTGGCTCAGTATGTCTATCCCCGAGTCGAGCATGAACACAGAACTGATTTGAAGGTCATGGAGTTTGCCATCGTCAACGCTCCACAATCCTCTTTCCAAAGGTAGAAGCATCTGTTGCAGTTCGGGGGAGGTCTCCTCAATGGATATCAGCTTGCATACATAACGGGTCTTGTTAATCAACTGGTTGATGTTCGGAGATACTACGGCTCCGGTTGCGAGCACCATGGCGTCGGTGACTGTGGGAGAAGCCAGACTAAGTCTAGATAAAGCTCCGTCAATGATGGTCAGCTGGGTTCCTTTTTGCTTGAAATCGTTGATTTGCTCACGCAGACAGGCCGTTGTGGCGGCGCCACTCAGCAGTATGCGTCCGCCACAGAGCACCTCGCCGGTCACCAGTCGTCCTAACGATGTGCTGCGTTGGTCGACGGCAAGAATCTTGGAGACCAGCTGCCGCTGACGGTAATGTCTTTCGGAAGTAATGAACTGCATTCCTTCGTATAACGTGATTTCAGGTTTGGCGCTACCGTAGACAGAATCGACCTGCTCGCCATCCACTCCGATTGACGTTACCGCACATTGAACGGACTCTTGATGAAGCCGGCGCAAGATATAGTTAAGACACACGGTCTTGCCGGTGTTCTTGTCAAGTCCTACGATAGATAGGCTTCGGTGTCGCAGTATGTCTTTGATGAAAGGCAATTTGTGGAGTATGTTGTTATTCAGGAAGTTCGGGTGCACACGTAGGTGCTGTTCGCATTGCAAAATTACACTTTTTTTTGTATTGCCGAAAACACACCCCTGACTTGACTGTTTGTCAGAGCGGAAGCAATATTTCAATTATTTATTTATAATGTTCATCATTGATAAATAAAAAAGTGTATCTTTGTAGACATAAAAATAATTAATTTTTATTATAATAAACTAATAACGATATGGTTACAAAGTTAGATGACCTTCTTGACTTGGTCAAAACTAAAGGTAAGAAAAGATTGGCTGTTGCTTATGCCAACGATTCACACACTATCGGTGCTGTCAGTCTCGCTATTGACAAAGGTATTGTCGATGCCACTCTCGTGGGTGATATAGAGACTATCAAGAAAGTATGTGCCGAGGAGAATATCAACCCCGACAAATTCAAGCTGGTCCAAGAGGCCGACGACAACAAGGCTGGTGCCAAGGCTGTGGAACTTGTCAATACAGGTGAGGCTGACTTTCTGATGAAAGGTCTGCTCAGTACTGACAAATATATGCGTGCCATCCTCAATAAAGAGAAAGGCCTTATGCCCGGAAAGAAAAACGATATGCTTACACATATCGCCGTTTTCCAGGTTCCCGCTTATCACAAACTCCTGGTGTGCTCCGATGTCGCCATCATCCCTGATCCTGACTTCAAGCAGAAACAGGCTATGCTGAACTATATCATCAGCACCGCCAAGAGCCTTGAGATCGCAAAACCGAAGATCGCCATCATCGCCGCTACTGAGCAGGTGAGCGTCGGAATGCGTGCCTGCTCTGAGGGTGCTTGGCTTGGTATGATGAGCCAGCGTGGTCAGCTGAAAGGTGCCGTGGTTGACGGTCCTCTCTCACTCGACTGCTCCATCGATAAGGAAAGTGCACAGACCAAGAAACTTACCAGCGAGGTTGCTGGCGATGCCGACGGTCTTCTCTTCCCCAATATCGAGAGTGGTAATGTGTTCTACAAAGCCTGCACCAAATTCGCAGGAGCAGAACTGGCTTGTATGGTTGTCGGAGCCAAGGTCCCCTGTGTCCTCACCAGCCGTGGCGACAGCATCCAGTCTAAACTCTACAGCATTGCTCTCGCAGCTTTGAACACTAAATAAATCTTAATGAAAGTATAGTATCAAAGGGGTTGAGAGCCATCTCTAGCTTTCAACCCCTTTTCATAAAATCATCATGGATCAATATTTCGAAGGTCTTAACAATATCGCCATCACAGTGTGCGATGCCGATGGCAATATACTCGATATGAATCAGCATTCCGCCGACGTGAACAGTCATGGCAAGAAAATCATCGGCTATAACCTTATGAACTGCCACCCTGAGCCGGCGAAGACAAAGCTGAAAGGACTGCTTGAACATCAGCGGTTGAACGCATACACTATCGAGAAGACTCTTGCCGATGGTGGCAAAGTCAAGAAACTTATCTACCAGACTCCCTGGTGGAAAGAGAATGGCGAGTTTGGCGGTCTCATAGAATATTCTATCGAGATACCGTTCGAGATGCCTCATTTCGTGCGTCAGCCGAAAAAGGATTGATAATAAGAAATTTAAAAGAATCTATTTTTAGTAGTATGTCGAGACGGGTCTTAAGATTATGTGTGCTGCTGGTGTTGTCCCTTTGTGTTCAACCAGTGATGGCACAAAAGGGTAAAGTCAGTGGAAGGGTTATAGATAAAAAAAGTGGTGCCGCAGTGGAATATGCCTCCGTGGTGCTGCTCAATCCGCAGGATTCCAGTATGGTAAAAGGCGTGGGGGCCGCTACCGCCGCCAACGGCAGTTTCACACTGACGGCGCCCTATGGCACATATCTTCTGCGTGTTACTTTCATGGGTTATACCCCATACTTCCATCAAGAAAAGATTGTGCTGTCGCAACATCATAACAATGTCCATGTGGGCAAGGTGTCGATTTCTCCTACATCGGCGGCACTCGAAGCTGTGGTTGTCACTGCCGAAAGATCGATGATGGAATACCAGCTCGACAAGCGTGTGGTCAATGTCGACAAGAATATTGTTGCCAGTGGTGGTACCGCCAGCGATGTCTTGGAACAGGTGCCCAGCGTGGCTATCGACAATGACGGCAATGTGACTCTCCGTGGTTCCGGCAATGTCAAGGTGCTTGTCAATGGTCGCCCCAGCGAGTTGCTTGCCTCCGACCTGGCCACCTTGCTGGAACAGATTCCGGCGACAACTGTCGAGAATATCGAGGTTATCACCAACCCATCGGCAAAATACGATCCCGAAGGCATGAGTGGCATCATCAACATCAAACTTAAAGACCGCACCGCCGGAGCTATGGGTCTAAATGGTGTGGTTAACGTAAATGTCGGAGCTCCCCTGCCTTTCATGGTGCCTGACTCGCTGGCGGCTATGAACTCTACAGGGAGATTCATACCTACCGCCATGGGTAACATAAGTCTCAACTATACCACAGAGAAATACAATCTTTTCTTCAATGCCGACGCCGGTCTACGTCAGAGAGGCAACAAAGGAACCTCCGACATTGAATACCTAGACAACAATCACAACCCCATTTCCCACTACGACATAGAGCAATATGGACTTAATCCTAACCGTATGGGTAGTGTGAAATTTGGTGGTGAATATTTTTTCAACGAGAAGAACAGCTTGTTGCTCTCGTATCAGTTGCGTGGCGGCATCCGTGAGAGGAACAATAACACCTTTGCCCATGATGTCCTCTTCAACGACTCGATGCAATACAATCAGACCACCCAAAGCGAGAACAAGAATATCAATCATTCTTTCAATCTGCTGTATACTAAGAAATTTGATCGTAAAGATGAGGAGTTGACCTTCGATGCCACTTTCAGCACCCGCCATGTGAACGGTGAAGGAACCCAGGAACAGTTATATGCCAACACCATTGCCAATTACGATAATTACTATATGCGTCTCAGCGAGACTGAGAACAGACATCAGGCGCTGAATATCAAGGCGAACTGGCTCAGACCGCTAGATGTCTTCTTTGGTAGGGAGGGATGGCGTCTCGAGACAGGCTATGAGGGCCGCATGGACTGGCCTGACCAGAGGGCGGACTATACCCGAGTGACATATCTTCCGTCGAATGATCTTGATACAGCTTATGACGCACTCTCATCGACTCATTTCAACTACAGTCAGCAGGTGCATGCCATATATGCTACACTTGGAGGTAATCTCAACGACAAGTTCTCGCTTCAGGCTGGTCTACGAGGCGAATATTCGGCTATCTACGGAGAAGATATCAATCACCCCACCACAGATCCTATCGACAAATCATACTGGCAGATTTATCCTACCCTGCACTTGTCATACAAAATTACTGATATGCAGAGCATGCAACTCAGCTACAGCCGCCGTGTGCGTCGTCCACATTTCTGGGACCTCAACCCCTACCTCGACATTCGTGAGGGTAATCAGATGAGCTTCGGTAATCCTAACCTCGACCCGGAGTATACTAACGCCATTGAACTGAGTTATAACCTTGGCATCAAGAAGATAAATATTTTCACCTCTCTCTACTATCGTCAGACTAACAACATGATTACCCACTACGGTTTCATCTGGTGTCAGGACAGCGTGGCGCGCTACGCCTGGTGGGAACCATACAACTCGGAATATGATGGTTACCGCGCTTCGACGGGCCTTAACCTCAGCACTGGTTACAACTACGGCATGGAGTTTATCTTTGACTGGCAGATAGCCAAGTGGTGGAAAATCAATATAAGCCTTAATCTTTACAAAAGTCATATCGCCGGCACCGATCTTCTATATAACCAAAGCTCCGAATCGCTTCAGGCGAGTGGCAAATTCAGTTCGTTCATGAATCTTCAGAATGACTGGACTATTCAATTCAGTGGCCAGTACTGGGCTCCATGGAGCGACTTGCAGACTAGAATGGATCCTGGCTATTGGGTTGACCTGGCTGTGAAAAAGGATGTCTTCAGCAAAAGAGGTTCTATCAACCTCCGTGTCAGTGATGTCTTCTGCACAGGAGGGTGGGGCCATACCACAGAGAGTGATACCTTTAACCGTATCGTCAGTGTAAGACGGTTGTCGCCTACTGTCACCCTGGGCTTCAGCTGGAAGATCAACAACGGTTTGAAACAGAAACCACAACAGCAAGAAGATGAGGGAGGTGATGACAGCATCGTCTATTAACATACCGTTGAGGAAAAACGACGACGGTCGCCAAGAGATTTTCGACCCCGTGCGCCGTCGTTGGGTGCGACTCACCCCAGAGGAGTGGGTTCGGCAACAAACTGTCAGCATGCTTCATAGTCAGTATGGATATCCATTGGAATTGATGCAGATAGAGGCGGCTATCACTGTCGCCGGTCTTACAAAACGTTGTGACATCGTCGTCTATGACAGTGATGTCAAGCCATTCATGATTGTGGAATGCAAAAAGGAGTCGGTTCCATTAACTCAGAAGGTTGTGGATCAGGCCAGTCGGTATAATTTGGTGCTTCAAGTTCCCTATCTAGTGATAACCAACGGAAGGCAGTTGGCATGTCTGGAGGTTGACAGCGCATCCAATTCGCTGCGTCAGATGTTAGATTTGCCACCTTATGAATGAGTGAGAATAGTGGTTATTATTATCTTCCCAAAAATGTAATTATTTCTGGAATGCCATTAAGCCTAAATTGGAAAAAATAGTTTACAACCATCAAAAAAATGATAATGTTATAATCATATAAACGACAGGATAATTTGAGCCTGTCGTTTTTTTTAATAGTCGGTGTAGTTTTTTGTGTTTCTTTTACGTTATTATAGTATGCGTACGAACGATCCCTTTGATACCCTGCTTCACCGCTACCGTGGATTACTATTCACACTTTGTCGGCGGTATCAACGGCGAGGCACCACTGTGGAAGACATTCTGCAAGAGGCTACGTTGGCGCTATGGATTAACCGCGAGCTTGTACTCTCTCAGTCGGTGATGCCTAAACAGGCGGCGTTGGTATGGAAGATAGCTCGCAACGCTATCATAGACGACCTGCGACGGACACCGATTAACGAGGCGCTACCCGAAGGGTATGAGACAGCAGACGATGACCGTGGCAAAGTTCAGGAGTTGTATGAGCGTATTGCTATGCTACCAGAGCCAGACCGTACGGTGGTAACAATGCAGTTAGAGGGTTTCAGCTACGAGGAGATTGCCAATGCGCTCGGAATGACGGTAAAGAACGTTAGCGTGAAATTGGTAAGAATAAAAGATAAAATAAGAAAGGAATGGACATGATGACAGAACAGGAATTTGACAATTTGTGGCATCGGGCGGAATCGGCACCGCACGCCACTCACTTGATGGAGGAATACCCTTCATGGCGCCGTAGACAGCGTCGCGTCATAGGGGTGGCTGCATCGCTGGTGGCTGTTGTTGCGGTGGCGCTGCCAATGATGACCAATATGAAGCATTCGACTAATGAGGACAGCTATATTGCTGCTTATTGCAATCGGGCGGAAATGGCAGACCAATACTGGGTTGAAATGGCCGACGCCTTATTGATGGATGCATGAGTAACGGTATAATGAAAATGAAGATGAAAAAAATATTATTGATATTATTATTGCCGCTGGCACTGATGACAGGATGCTCACATCGAGGGACACAAAGCGAAAGTGAGCTCTATCAGCGCTACGCCGCACAAAAAGACTTGAGGGTCGCGCAAATCAACGGATTCAAGCTTTGCGACACTGTGCGGGTTGATGTCGTTATGCTGCAGGCAGAGAATGAACAGGCCTGGTCACGGATGAAAGAGGAGTTTGACATCCGCGGCGATGAGGGAACGGTCAGTTGGCTTGGCGAAGTTGACAATCCCACCAAACGTACAATATGGACCGGAGCTTCCATGATGCGTGTCATAGCGTCGCATAGCAAACACACTATAGGCTTTTACCGTGTCGACACTGAGGCGCAGTACGACGCCTTGATTGATTATCAATTGGAGAAAACAAAAAACAAGGAATAAAAAAATGAAAAAAGCAATAAGACTTACCTTATTTTTAATGGCATTGACGGTCACTTTTGTGGCTTGCGATAAACAAGAAGATCCTATTAACGGTGATAATAATGATAACAATGTCTATACAGAGCGTCTCATTATATACACTGTTGGTAGCAATGAAAACCGCAGGACGCTGAATACTGAGTCAGAATGGGACTCTATGTTGGATCAGTTGTGCGACCAGGCATATAATGGCAACGAGGTGGTGTTTTACAATATGAACCAAAGCACTGGATTGCTTATTAAAGCCAAAGGCGCCGAGCCTAAAAACAGAACTATCACCACCACAAACCGTGATGAGATAAAATCATGGATGAAGGAGATGGAAAAACAAGGTCTCACAGTACGAGTTACCTATGACGATGGCTCCGGCACTTGGCATGGAGAAGCTTACGCCACCGCACCGGCAGACAACACTATGGGTGTCCTAATAGGCACATGGCATTTCAACTGCATGGTCGTGTCGCAATTGGATCAGAATGGACATTTGATTAATAGTAACCTTTATGAGCCTGAGGCGGGCGGTGGTTCAATGTATTACACCTTTTCAGAAAACGGTTCGGTGACATTGACGGTTAATGGCATTGACGGTACCACGGCTACCGATAACGGGGTATGGTCACTCTCGGACGACGGTGTGCTTAGCAGTGAACTTCTGCCAAACGGTTTGGATTGGAATGTGAACTGGATTACCCCAAACACGATGATTCTCTCGCATAACAATATTGGAACCGAGGAAGGTGATTTTTATTATCAACTTCAATTTGAATCTGTTAGTGGTGCTAAATAATTTTTTTTCGGAGTCACTGTAGTTTTTAGTCAGCTTTATACGTTATTATAAGCGAACAAGAAATTAAACATTTTAAATAATCATTAAATCAATTTATCACAATGAAGAAAAACATTTTTATCGCTGTTATCGCAGCCTTGATCCTCTCCTTCACAGCTTGTCAGAAAGATGATACCATCGTATCGGGTGACAACAACTTTGCCGGCACTCCTCGTGTAAAATCTACCGCTGACCTTCACAACACCGACTGGACCTATAGCGTGACCTACTCCGAATTCCTTGGCACTATGCTGGGCATCGACGTCAGCTGCATGGGAGACTTCGAAGATGACACTCTGTCCTTTGGACTGAACTTCGACGGCACCTATGCTCATTTCTCCTTCCCTGATAATATTGTGGCCTATGGTGGTGAAGAGGGTATGTTGGATCAGATCTACGGTGTCTCCTACAGCTATACATACGATGGCACTACTCACACCGGTTACCTCATTGGCGAAGCCGAGGATGAGAATGGAAATATTGTTCCCGCACAGTTGGAGTTCACCTACGACGACGCTACTGACGCAATCACTTTCGTTCTGCCGATGGTGTTTGCTGAGGACGGAACCCCTGTCAACCTCACATTGGTATTCCTCCGCAACGAATAAACTTTGTTGAGTTACGTTAACTTTAAGCACCGACCTTTAGTCGGTGCTTTTTTTGATGTTCCCAATCGGGTGAAACTCAAAATGGTTTAACCCGATTGGGGGATTATTTCAAATGTTGGATTATCTGGTCAGCGGTGACGGTGACACCGGAAAGAACTATATGCGCCTGTTTGTAATATGGAATGCGTTGAGAGAGGTGACGTTCTATATATTGTCGTCGTTCAGATTCGGTCATTCCATGTAATAACGGGCGTTGTTTGTGCGAGTTTACAGCCCTTTGTATAATTTCATCCACACTCATTTCAAGGTATATGGCAATACCATTGTTGAGTATAAACCTAATATTCTCCTCGTTGCATGGCGTGCCACCGCCTGTCGATACCACGACATCGTCGATTGTGTGGGTTGAGTGTAGGATAGAACTCTCAATTATGCGGAACGCTTTCTCCCCATAGCGCTCAAAAATAAGAGGAATAGTAGTGTGATATTTGTTTTCGATTTCTTTGTCTGTGTCGAAAAATCGAAAACCCAGCAGTTTGGCTAGTTGTCGTCCCGTAGTGGTCTTGCCACTGTAGCTGTATCCTATCAGATATATCCTCATGGTCTCCTGATTTTCCATGTCTCCTCGATGGCGTTTCCTGCGGCGTCTGTGATGCGGAAGGTGACTGTGTTTTCTCCTTTTTTCAGATAGCGTGCGTTGACGGTAAGCGAGGAGGTCTTTCCGTCATGTTCCGCCAATGCCCATTTCCCGTTGACAAAACATTTGTATGTATCCACGCCTGAGAGGTTGTCGCCGATTTTTACTTTTAATTCATTGCCATTGAATGCCTTGGTTTCAGTAAAGTTGACGGGTGCCACAGTCGGTGCGACGGTGTCGAGACGCACAGAGAAGCCTCCGAATGAGCGTGTCGACGCCTCCAGCCACTCTCCTTTCAGACGTGTGGAGCATGCCGATATCTTCTTCCCACTGATGCAGACCACGGTGAGTTTGTCTCGCAGATTCGTGGGTACACTCTTTGGTACTGCGATGCGAACGGTGAAACTCTGGTGCGGAGGCAGGGGATGCCGTACCAACTCTATCCTGTGCAAGGGTGTGAGTCCGTCAGCGTCTTTCATCACTGAGTAGGCTAGCATGTCATTGCTGTAAACAGTGTAAGGTTCCATCTCGACCGAGAAATCAGACTGTAGCATGTTGAAACGTTTGTAATAGGTGATGGGCTCCCCTTTGGCATGGATGCCGGTGTCATGGAAGAAGACTTCCCCTTTCGATGAGATGGCTTTGACTCGGAAGCGGAAACGGGAGGTGTTGCCTTTGTAATCGCTGACACGATATTCCAACGTGTGGGTATTGTTGTCGGAGAATGACAGGTAGCCGTTGTCGCGGACAACCGTATTATAATTGCTTCTATCACCTTGGAGTCGGCGGCTTAGTATGTAATACTCACGGTTGCGTTGGAACTGCTGGTAATCTATGACGGCGTTTATGCCCCGAGTCTCCTCAAACATGAATGTGGATACCTGATACCGATGGAATAAGGTGTCATCAACATAGAGTTCTATCTTCTCTACACCGTTTTTGCTGTTGGAGCCCGTCTCCATACGGTCGTATGTAAAGATGCCTGTATAGAATCGTCCTGACACTGTTATTTCGTCGTTTTGGGAGCCGACCTTCATTTCGTTGTTCTTCCCGTTTATCAGGGTGGATGGAGTGGCGGGATAAATCTTGACGCCGACAATGGTAGGTGCTATGGGGTCTTCGTAAGCTATTCCGAAATAGAGAGGGTTGATGGGTTGGTCGTTGGATGCATAGCGTATCTCATAGTGGAGATGGGGCCCCGCCGAGCCTCCAGTGTTGCCTGAGAGCGCTACCAGCTGACCTTTCTTGACGGGGATGGAGTCCTTTGGCAACTCGGTGTCGAATGCATAGGTCTGATGGCTGTTCTGGTAGTCACTCACAAATTTCCCTATTTCACCGCAGAATGCGCTGAGATGCATGTAAACCGTACGATACCCGTTGGGGTGGGTGATGTATAACACTTTGCCTCCTCCCCAGGCGGAGATGTTTATTCGTGAGACATACCCGTCGGCGGGAGCATACACTTTTTCGCCCTCTTTCCCTCCTGTACGGAGGTCTATCCCAGAATGGAAGTGGTTGGATCGAATCTCGGCGAAGTCGCCAGCCATGGAGACGGGAAGATTCATGGGATGCCTGAAATAATCGGTGGGGTATTTCGTCTGGGCGACCGTGACGGACAAGTAGAGTGACATCAGTGCAAAGAAAAACACCGATGTCTGAGAAAGGATGGCTGATTTGAAGAAGTTGCGAATGTGATGCATAGTGGTGTTTGTGCGTCGAGTCGGCGGTGTTTACATCGTCATGAGTTCCGCCGCTGTCTGCAGTGCGGCTTCGGTGGGCGGTTCGGCGCTCAGCATCACTGCTATCTCATACCTTCTCTCTTCATTATCCAGCAACTTAATGTTGGAAGCGGTCATTTCCTCGCTGTCGTCTTTATAGACTTTGTAGTGTTGGCTGGCACGTGCCGCAATCTGAGGCAGATGGGTGATGGCTATGACCTGCATCTCGTTGGACATTCGTTGCATGATGCGTCCCACTTTTACAGAGATGTCTCCGGAGATGCCCGAGTCAATCTCGTCGAATATGACTGTCGGCAACAGTCCGGCTTTGGCTGTGATAGATTTTATGGCGAGCATCAGTCTAGACATCTCGCCGCCAGAGGCAACCTTTGACAGTTCCCTCATCTGACCAGTTCTATTGGCATTGAAGAGCAGCGACACTTTGTTATTGCCCAAGGGACCGTAGTTCCCGGTCTCTTCCACTGAGGCTTCCAGTCTGGCGTTGGGCATCCCAAGTTCGGCAAGCAGTGGTCCGATCTGACTGCTGAGATTGTCGGCTGCGGTCTTGCGACAGGAGGTTAGTTTTGCCGCTTGTCGTTGTAGTTCGTTGAATGCTTTGTCGACAGCCTCCATAACCTCTTGTATGTGCTGGCTTAGGTCGCCTGCCTGACGTAGCTGTGAGTCTAGTTCGTCCTGGATGGAGAGCAACGACGTCACAGTGTCGACATTGTGCTTTTTCTGAAGACGGTATATCAAGTCGAGACGCTCGTCGACCTGCACCTGCTTCTCTGGAGAGAAAGTGATGTCGTCGTTCAGTGCGTCAAGTGTTGACACAATGTCACGTAGTTCGATCAATGTCGAGTCCAACCGATCGTATGAAGTCTTGAGTTGAGGATTGAACTCCGATATTTTAGAGAGTAGATTCTTGCTGCTGTTAAGTCTCTGCATGGCGGAGTCTTCATCGCCATCGCATATTGCAACGAGTTGCGAGAGCGTCTGTTTGATGTTTTCGGCATTGGCAAGCATCAGAGACTCCTGCTCGAGTTCTTCCTGTTCTCCTTCGACAAGGCGGACTTGCTCCAACTCATCGAAGAGGTATTTGTTGTAGTCGTAGTCTTTGCGTTGTTGCTGCTCCTCAGAGGTCAGCTTTTCTAGTTTGCGTTTCAGTCCTGTGTATTTGGTGTAGATCTTGCTGTATTCGTCAACAATCAGATGCCCGTCGCCGATGCAGTCGAGCAGGGAGGTCTGGAAAGTGCTGTCGCCGAGTAGGAGTGTGGCGTGTTGGGAGTGGATGTCGACAAGTGAAGACCCGAGTTCCTTGAGGGTCTGAAGCGATGCAGGAGTGTCGTTTATGAAGGCTCTTGATTTGGCAGTCGGCAGTATCTCCCGTCGGAGGATGAGTGTTCCGTCATCAGAATAATCGAGGTCGTTAGTTTCGAAGAATGATTTCAGATTCAGTCCAGAGATGTTGAATTGTGCCTCAACTATACACTTGCGACCACTGTCGGAGAGCACTTTGTTGTCGGCACGCTGTCCGAGAAGCAGTGCCAAGGCGCCGAGCATTATCGACTTGCCTGCTCCAGTTTCGCCGGTGATGGCGACGAAACCACGGTCAAAGTCGATGTCACTTTGACGTATCAATGCATAATTCTCTATGTGTAAGTGGTTCAGCATGATGACTGTAGGTTTTTTACATCAACATGGGTGCTATCCTGTTCAGTGCGGCGATTAGTGTGTCGACCTCCTCACGGGTGTTGTATACCGCAAAGGATGCTCGCACCGTGCCGGGGATGCCGTAACGGTCCATGATGGGCTGGGTGCAATGGTGTCCCGTGCGGACGGCAATGCCGAGTTTGTCCAGCAGGGTGCCTGTGTCGTATGGGTGTGCGTTACCTATGAGAAACGAGATGACTGAAGTCTTGTCGGGTGCGGTGCCATAGATGTGCATTCCGCTTATCTCCATCATGCGCTCTGTTGCGTATCTCGTCAGACTCTGCTCATGTGCCGCGATATTCTCTATCCCTGTCTCTTGCATAAAGTCTATGGCATATCTAAGCGCCACCACGTCGCCCACCGACGGTGTGCCGGCTTCGAATTTGAATGGCAGCTCGTTGTATGTCGTCTTTTCAAAAGTGACATCTTTTATCATCTCACCACCACCTTGATAGGGAGGCATCTTGTCTAAAAGATCTTCGCGGCCATAGAGGACACCAACGCCCATAGGTCCGTACATCTTGTGGCCTGAGAAGCAATAGAAGTCGCAACCCAACGATTGTATGTCGACGGGCATATGCGACACGGCCTGGGCTCCGTCGACAAGTACGGGGATGTTGTGAGCGTGGGCTGTCTCGACTATCTCTTTTATGGGATTTATCGTTCCTAGGGTGTTGCTGACATGATTCACGGCAACGATACGTGTCTTGTCGTTGAGCAAACCACGGAATGTCTCAAGGTCTAGTATTCCCTCGTCGCTGAAGGGGATGACTTTCAGTTTCGCTTTGTGACGACCACAGGCGAGCTGCCATGGGACAATGTCGCTGTGGTGTTCCATTCCCGAGATTATTATCTCGTCGCCTTCTTTCAGAAACTCCTGACAGAAACTGTATGCCACCAGATTGATGCTTTCTGTGGTTCCACGGGTGAAGACTATCTCGTGACTATGACGGGCGTTGATGAACTCCTGAACTCTGTGACGGCATTGTTCGTAGTCTTCGGTGGATTTTGCGGCGAGGTAATGGGCTCCTCGATGTATATTGCTGTTCTGTGTCAGATAGTAGTCGCTCAATGCTTCAATCACCTGCCGAGGTTTCTGTGTTGTCGCCGCATTGTCGAGATAGACCAGAGGTTTGCCATATATCTCTTGGTCCAGTATAGGGAACAGTTTACGTGTGTTGCTTATATCCATAGTCATTGGTTCTTGTAACGGACATACATAAATATCAGGTATCCGATAAGGATGAGCATTCCGATATAAAATGCCCAGCCGCATCCTGCCTTAGGCAACGGACGGTCTTTGCGTAGCAGAAACCGTTTCCATTCAAAGTGTTCGCCTGAATTTTTGTTGTCGTTGTCGCTCATCTGCTACGGTCTTATTGTACGGATTTCTTCTTCTTGTTCTTGATGATGGCACGTACTATGAGGAAGAGGCAAACAGCGGCAAAGACCACTATGATGATTTTTGAGAGAAGTCCGCTGTATTCATAGATGAAATCCATGCCTCCGGCTTTGACTGCCAGAAAACCGAGCAAGGCTAAGACGCAGTTCCAAATACCCGCGCCCAGAAAGGTGTAAAAGGTGAATACTCCGATATTCATTCTGGAGAGTCCGGCGGGTATGGATATCAGTTGGCGGATGACGGGAATGAGTCGACCCACAAAGGTGCTTACCACACCGTGCTCGTTGAAGTAATTCTCCGCACGCTCCATCTTCTCTCCCGACAGTCGGAGCGCATGTCCCCATTTGCTGTCGGCAAATTTATATATTATTGGGCGTCCGAGCCATCTGGAAAGGAAATAGTTGATATAGGCTCCCAATAAAGCTCCTAGGGTTCCTATAAGAACGATGAGCCATATCTTCATGTCGTTGGGCGTGGCAGGGTCTGCTGAGACCATCACAGCTGGAGGTATCACTATCTCTGACGGGAAAGGAATGAAACTGCTCTCCAGAGTCATCAGAGCTCCTACTGCTCCATAAGTCACATTGTGCCCATACCATTGCACAACCTTGGCAACCCATCCATGGTAATGTGCCGCCTCGCCAGCAATCTCCTCCTCGTCCTTTGTCAGTGCCGTGTTGTGGCCAGCATGGTTGAGAGGGTTGTCGTCTATTATTATTGTTGAATCGTACTCAGCGTCGCTCATCTCTTGTGCGATGAAGGCGGCTTCTTTGTCCTCGAAAGCAGTGATGTCATCGCTTTGAGCTGACAGAGTGAGTGCTGTCATGCAGAACAGCATCAGTGTCAGTATCTTTACCGTTGGTCTAATATGAGTCATATACGCTTTGAATTGAGGGTTATGGGTGATTGTTACAGTGAGTCTTGCCGGTGGGCTATGATGATGTCCATGACTTGGAGGTCTTCTCTAAGTTCGGGACAATATTTAAGCATTTCGGCTTCTCCGTTCTTGTCACAGTAAAGGCATGCCCTTACAGCATTATAGAGAAGATTGCGTTCTCCAGTATGAAAATAGCAGTATACCAATCTCTTGTTGAATTCCAACACCATGTCGCAGTCTGCCAGACCGGTATTCAGGGCTTCGATAGCCTCGTCGTACCGTTGCAGCATGGTCAGATAGTCGGCATAAGCAAGCCATCCTTGTTCGAAATCGGTGTAATAGGGGATGGCGCACTCGAAAATCTTATCAGCTTCGTCGTACTCGCCATAGTCACCGTAGATAAGTGCCAGCGTGGTGAGAAATAGTGGCGACTCTGGGTCTATCTTTATGGCTCGTTTTGCGGCGTCAATAGCCGATTCATACGACTGTTGCATGCTGTAGGCTATGGCGAGATTGTGCCAAGCCTCCGAATAGAATGGATCTTCTTTTGTGGCTTTGCGGTAATAGATTTCCGCCGTTGAGATATTATGTTCGTTGCTGAAACGGTAGATATCTCCTATCCTGTTGTAGATATACGCCTTGTCGTCGGTGAATTCCAAGGCGTCATGAAGGGTGTTGACGGCTCCTTGAAATTGTTCGGGATTCTCCGCAAGTTGACATTCTGCCAACTGCAGGTAGGCATAAAGGAATGTCTCGTCAATTACTATGGCGTATTGATATGCGTCGCCGGCATGCTCGTAGAGCTGGACTGAGAGATAGGCCTCACCCAGACAGAACCATCCGACTTTGGAGTAGGGATGATCCGCTACGAAACGTGAGAAATACTTTATCCATTTCTCACTCAATCCGTCATCTTCGTAGCAGTTCGCCAACTCATAGAGGGAATGCTCGTCGTCGGGATTTATTTTTAAGGCTTTGCGGTAGTAGTTGCGCGCCATCTCCCTCTGTTCGGTTTTCTCATATTCGTCGGCTATGTTTCTGTAGATGGCTCCGAGATCGTAGCCGTCGGCAGCGGCTTTATGATAATATTGTATCGCCTTCCTTGGATGATCCAGGGCACTGTGGATCACACCAAGAGCGTACAGCACATCAGTGTTGTCCGGTTCCATCTGCTCCAGTTGTTGCAGAAGATGATACGCCTCGTTGTAACGCTCTTTGAAACAGAGTAGATGCACTCTCCTCAACCGTATCTCTGTTGAGGCCGGGAACAGTTCTTCGCCATACCGTACCGATTTCTCCAACATCTCGCCATCTGCGGTTTCCAGATAAAAATCTATGATGGTCTCAAGCTGGTCGACATCATAGAAACGGCTGCCTCCACAGTTCTGCATGGCTTCGAAATCCAGCACCAACTGCTTGACGTTGTCCTGATAGTTTTTGAAACGGTCGGTATTCATTGTTTTTATGGTAATATACTGGATATTACTTTTTTGAGATGATCACGAGTACTCTTAGGTGATTACAAAGGTACTATTATTTTGTGTTTAATAATCTAAGGTTCTTCTATATTTATAAATAGGTTTATTAACAGGCTGGTTCCTTTATTGGTAACGTTGATATGTTTATACGTTCGCTCGTCAAGTTGACTCGCCACATTTAATCTATTCTGCGGTGCTCGCAGGCTATGCCACGCGGGGCTCACCAGATATGTTGATAAGGAGTAATCGATTATTCGTTGAATCGTTGAATCGTTATAACGTTATTTCGTTTAATCGTTTAACCGAAATCAGTTGTCCCTTAACTCCCCTTTGCCGAAGGCTGCGTGGTACGCCTGCCGAACTTGATGAGGCAACACCATAAAAAAATAAAATAAAATACAGTGAGCAACTCCATTTAACTCCCCCTCATTTCACCTTATTATTTTATCAGATTCTCCAACGCCAGTTCGTAACTGTCAAGTCCCAGACCGGCAATGATGCCTCGGCATGCCGATGTCAGTAGGGTTGTGTGCCGATAGTCCTCACGGGCAAAGATATTGCTGATATGTACTTCTATCGCGGGCGCTGTTGCGGCACTCAGTGCATCGTGGATGGCAACACTGGTATGGCTGTAGCCTCCGGCATTGATAATGATTCCGTCGGCATCGAATCCCACAGCCTGTATTCTGTCAATTATCTCGCCTTCGATGTTGCTTTGGAAATAACCTATCTCCACTTCAGGATGACGTTGGCGGAGACTGTCGAGGAACGACTCCATGGTGATGTCGCCGTAAATCTCGGGTTGACGCATCCCTGTTAGATTGAGGTTCGGGCCATTGATGATCTCTATTCTTTTCATGATTCAGAGATAAAAGAGAAAGGTCGTCCGAAGAAGGGCGACCTTTCTTATGTGAAAAATTGACGGGCAAGAATTAGATGATACCCTGAGCAAGCATTGCATTGGCAACACGCATGAAACCGGCAATGTTGGCACCCTTAACATAGTTGATGGTACCGTCTGCCTGCTTGCCGTACTGGACGCACATGTCATAGATGTCATTCATGATCTTGTGCAGTTTCTGGTCAACCTCGGGAGCAGTCCAGTTGATGTGGCCTGCATTCTGGCAGATTTCCAGACCGCTGGTGGCAACACCACCGGCGTTGACGGCCTTACCAGGTCCGAAGGGGATCTTAGCGCCCTGGATAGCGGCAATAGCACCAGGCTGGCAGCCCATGTTGGAGACCTCAGCAACATATTTCACGCCGTTAGCGATAAGTTCCTTGGCGTCCTCTTCTGCCATCTCGTTCTGGAAAGCGCAGGGGCAAGCGATGTCGCACTTGACGCTCCAAGCCTTCTTGCCAGCAGTGAATTTGGCTTTGCCGGGGAATTTGTCGGCCATATCCTGAACTTTGTTGCGGTTGGAAGCACGCATGTCAAGCATATAGTTAATCATCTCCTTGGTGATACCGTCGGCGATTTCGCAGACACCGTCAGGACCGCTGATGGCGACAACCTTTGCACCGAGTTCGGTAGCCTTGATGGCGGCACCCCAAGCCACGTTGCCGAAGCCAGAGAGAGCAATCTTCTT
>DBXB01000035.1:0-6194 GCA_002309155.1 Bacteroidales bacterium UBA1223
TTTTCTCCGCTTCGCTGTCGAGAGAGCCACTGGCTCTTTCTTCACATGTCGGTGAACCCAAACCACTGAGTCGTCAGACGCTCCTGTTCGTGCAGAGGTTGAACAAGTTTGGCTATTCACTCGCCGAGGAGACTCTTCAGGCTGTGAACCACTGTGGCGCCAAGACGCTGGCATCCTTGGTGTCGGCTATCGAGGAGGTATATGCCGTAAAACTAAACTGGACTCCCCTTGTAAAAGGTTGGGACACGCCTACTGGTGAGTCGTATGTCGACCACTTCATCACCATGTGTGCCAATGTCTTTGGCTTGCCCGAGGATTTCAAGGGCACCACCTTGCCTTGCGGTCATATAATTCCTGACGGCACATTCCCCTTGGAACGCTACAATGGATGTCCGTTCTGTGGCACTCCCTTTCAGATATCTAACACCACATATTCCGGTCAGGGATCTCGACTGAAGACGCTCAGACTTTGGACCGACAACGACTTGATGGACCTCCGTGACAGTCTTATCTCCTCGCCTGTGCCTCTTGACGCCACTCAGGTCTCCGACCTCAAGGTGTTGCTCGGTTCATATCCACTTCCCGACACATTCCAGACGACTATCAAAGAGACGGCAACGGTGATTGCCAGTCTGCTGATAGATATCGGCGCCAGCGACAGAGCGGCTTCGCTAGTACAAGGACCTAATGACATCATAAGATTGCTTTGGTACCGCCATACTGGATACCCGAGACTGATACGTCCAGCCAAACTTGTGGAGATGGTGGCACGAGGCCATCACGACTGTTGGTATGACGATGAAGAGAACGAAGACTGGAACGATGTGGGACTCAAGGCTGTACGACTGCGCCTGCACTACAGTCGACCTGAATGCCTACGCTATGCTAGCTGGCTCAATATGATGAAAATCTCCCCCCAGGCGGCCTGCGAGCAGATGCACCCTTACCGAGGAATGTGGGTTCGTTTTATCAGGGCGCTGCGGCTGGCCGAATATGCTCATAAGGAGGGTTTCGACTATCTCGCCACGTTGCTTGACTGCTTCTACCGAAAGGACTATACTGTCACGGCAGGACTAATCGACAAAGCCCGCAAGCGTGACGATGCTTACGAGACACTTGAGTTGCTCGTTGCCAATCCTGGACTTTTTGCACGCGGCCTCTTCTCCAATATGCTCAGATTCGGTCCGGAACCAGTCCTCGAATCGTTCCGCAAGATTATGCATTCGCTTCCGACACGTCTGATTCTCACCCTCGGAATGTATGCCGACAGCTACTTCGATCCCACAGTCAACCGGTCGGTCCAGACCATCACGGGAATGCGCAAAAGAATTGACGCCAATCCGTCGCTGTCGCTTTATGATGATGAGGAATTGCACGACATGGTTCGACAGGTGCAACGTCTTTATCTTGAGGTTATGTCACGTCGTTACGCCGCCATCCCTGATGAGAACAAGACGATGTATATCGATCCGGTGCTATTCAGTGTGCCTCTGTCTATCGGCGATCGCTCCTCTACCATACAGGACGCCAGTTGTGCGCTGCAGGGTATGACTTTCCCTGTCGAGGGCGACAAGGTGCGGCTCTTCATGCAATGGGGAGAAGGGTTGAAAGCACAGCACATGGACATGGACCTCAGCTGTATCATAGCTTACGACGGTCGCAATGATGTCTGCTCATACTACAACCTGTCGACTGTTGGCGCCGTCCATAGCGGAGACATACGATATATACCCGATGATGTCGGCGCCGCAGAATATATTGAGCTCTCCTTGTCGGACCTCAACGCCGCGGGAGCTCGCTACTGTGTCTTCAGTTGCAACGCCTATTCCACAGGCAACTTGTCGCCAAACCTGTCTGTAGGTTGGATGAACTCCGCCAACCCTATGGAGATCTCCGAAGAGACGGGTGTCGCATACGACCCGTCGACAGTCCAGCACCGAGTGAGGATAGCGACAACTAACCTTAGCAAGGGTCTGGTGTTCGGCGTGCTCGATGTGGCTCGCAGGGAAATAGTGTGGATGGAGTTACCTTTTGGAGGACAGATTGCGGAGGAGATGGATTGTGCGAATGTCCGAAGTTATCTGCGTCGCCTCAACGACAAGGTTAAAATTGGCGAACTCCTGAAACTGAAAGCCGACGTGCAGAAACTCGAAATTGTTGATAGCCCCGACCAGGCCGACGAGTCATATACTCTACTCTGGGCACTCAATCCCGCAGAGGTGGCGAAGACTCTGATTGTTTGAAGGGTTGAAAAGGTTTGAAAGGTTGAAAAGGTTAAAAGGGTTTAAAAGGTTTTATAAAGGTTTTAAAGGTTTCAAAGGGTTTGAAAGGTTTTAAAGGTTTAAAAGGTTTAAAAGGTTGGAAATTGATAATTGAAAGTTTAATCACCTTAACACCATATCGCCATATCATCTTAACACCTTAACATCTTAACTCCCCTTAACTCCTTATCAACATATCAACATATCAACAATTCACCATTTCTCAATGTTTCCAGAAGGCGAAGACTACGGCGAGTAGTATGAAGATGAAACTGACTAGATGGTTCCATCTGATAGGTTCGCTTTTGAATACCGTAGCCACGATGACGGTGAATACCGTCAGCGAAATACATTCTGCCAGGATTTTCAGCTGCATCAGCGAGAAAGGTCCTCCGTTGATTTGGCTTCCGATACGGTTGGCGGGAATCATGAAGCTGTATTCAAAGAATGCCACGCCCCAGGATGACAGGATGATGAGAAACAGAGGCCAGTCGGTGTTGACCTTCATCTCGGTGAGTTTCAGATTGCCATACCAGGCAAATGTCATGAAGATATTGCTGACGACAAGCAGCAAAATGGTGAGAAGACCTTTGGGCATCATTGCTCCCTCTCTTTGATTTGGTTGATAAGCATGGAGAAGACTTCGTTGCAGGCGCGCTCGATAGTTCGCAGACGGTCATCGCCGAATTTCTTTAGACGAGTCTCTGTTCCCCGTGGACCAGCTACAGCAATCCATACGGTTCCTACGGGTTTTTCGTCGGTGCCACCAGTGGGGCCTGCCACTCCGGAGGTCGCAACACCATAGTCGGAAGAGGTGCGTGACCGTATGCCTTCTGCCATTTCCCGTACTGTTGCCTCGCTGACAGCTCCCTGTGATTCGAGTGTCTCACGTCGAACTCCGAGAATATCCATCTTCACATCGTTGCTGTAAGCCACCACGCCACCTCTGAAATATTTGGAGGCTCCCGAAAGGGCTGTGAGTTTTGATGCTAGAGCTCCTCCAGTGCAACTCTCGGCTGTGGAGAGGGTGAGGGCGTTCATGCTGAAAATTCTTGCCACAGCCTCAGGTATGGTCTCGAGATCTTCACCTACTATATACTGTCCGGCAAGAAGATAGAGCTTCTTTACCTCGCGCATAACGCCATTGACGAGTTCATCGTGATTGTCGCCCTTGGCGGTAAGACGTAGTTTGACCATGCCGGCTTGCGGTAGGTATGCCAGACTCATGCACTGTGGCAGACCTGTCTCCCAAGGCTCTATGAGGTCGCTGAGGAACGATTCTCCGATGCCCTGAACCAATATGTTCTTGTTGATGATGATGCCTGTCTGGAAATAACTCTTCAGACGGGGAATAATCTCAGTATCCATAAGGTTCTCCGCCTCGAAGGGCACGCCGGGCAGAGAGACTACCACTTTGCGACGTCGTGTGCCACTTTCGAACCACATGGCAGGTGCTGTTCCCAAGACATTGTTGATCATGGTGCAGCATTCCGGCACCCATGCTTGGCGGCGGTTCAGGGGGGTGAGCTCATAGCCTCGGGCATCGAATATACGCTGTATGTTTGCTAACGCTTCGGGGTTCTCCACCAGGACACTGCCGTAGAAATCACACAGCACCTGCTTGGTGATGTCGTCCTTGGTCGGTCCGAGTCCTCCAGTCATGATGACAGCGTCGCTGGTACGGTGAAGTCGGCGAAGAGTTGTGCTTATCGCATCGGCGGAATCACCTATCACTGCAATCTCTTTTACATCAATTCCTGCGGCGATGAGTTTTCTCGACATCATGGCGGCATTGCTGTTCACGACTTGTCCTATAAGAAGTTCGTTACCTATATTGATTATGCTAACATTCATAATATGTGATATTTGCTGAGAATTGCGTTTTTCTTTTCGTGGTGCAAAAATACAAAAGTTGTCTCAATGGTGGTTTTTTTTTGTCCGAATAAGAAAAAATGTTGTAATTTTGCAGTTTCTTAGATTTATTTGAAATTATGATTTCGATACCCAATTTAGATGAGTTGATTAACATGGCATTGCGTGAAGATGTGGGAGACGGAGACCACTCCACACTGTCATGTATCCCCCAAGAGGCTCAGGGTCGAGCTCGGATGATGGCCAAGCAAGACGGTGTTTTGTGTGGCGTCGAGGTGGGGGAGAGGGTGTTCCACTTGGTTGATCCTGATCTTAAGGTTACCATCTTGATGCATGACGGCGACGAGGTGCGGAAAGGCGACATGGTGATGACTGTCGAGGGACATTCCGGCAGCATACTCACTGCTGAACGTACCGCTCTCAACTTCATGCAGCGTCTCAGTGGCATTGCTACAGAGACTCGTCGCATGACACGCCTCATCGAAGGTATGCACACCAGACTGCTCGACACCCGCAAGACCACTCCCAATATGCGTCTGCTCGAGAAATATGCGGTGGCATGTGGTGGAGGCACCAATCATCGTATTGGTCTTTACGACATGATTATGCTCAAAGATAATCATATCGACTTCGCCGGTGGTATCGAAGCCGCGATCGACAGGGCGAATGGCTATCTCCACGACCGTGGCAAATCGCTGAAAATAGAGATAGAGGTCCGTAACCTCGACGAACTCGACAGGGTGTTGCGGCATGGCGGTGTGGACCGCATCATGCTTGATAATTTCGATGTCGATACGCTCCGTGAGGCAGTCCGCAGAATAGACCATCGCTTCGAGACTGAGGCTAGCGGTGGCATCACTGAGGTTACCCTGCGTCAGTATGCCGAGACGGGAGTCGACTTTATCTCGATGGGTGCCCTCACTCATCATATCAAAAGCCTTGATTTGAGTCTGATAGTCTGACGATGCTCGAAAAACTTAAATACACTCGTCTCTTTCTTTGGTTACAAAGGGTTTATGACAACATACTCCGCTATTGGAGTCTAAAGGTGATACCCTTCGCCAACCGTTTGGTGTTACCTGGTTGTGCCGGAGTGCCACTTCTGCAGATTTTGTTGCATTTCTCCAACCGCGACCTTTGGCAGGGGGCTAAAGCTCTGGCTTTCTCCTTCCTCATGGCGTTGCCTCCTCTGCTGATTTTTTTCTTCACTCTTATACCGTATCTCCCGATTGAGGGACTTCAGAGCGAGTTGCTCAACCAGCTGGCATTGATTCTTCCCGCTGGTTTGTTCGACCGTGTGGCATCGACCATCACTGATGTCATGGGGCACAAGCACAGCAGTCTTCTCTCCATAGGCTTTGTCGGTGCCATTATCCTTGCCGCTAACGGCATCCACGGACTCTTGCAGTCATTCAACTCCGTGAGCCACAGTATTGAGTGGCGTTCCTTGGTGCATCGCTACCTGCTCTGTCTCTTGCTGGTAGTGATACTCTTCGTGTTGGTGGTGGCTATCCTTTCTCTGCTCATCGGCTATAAATTCTTCATCCAGTTCATGGTTAGTCGCAATTATATGGCAGAGACCAAGCTCAGCTTCTTCGCTTTCAGTCTTGGACGTTGGCTGTTGCTGAGTTTCCTCACCCTTCTTACCCTTAGTCTGCTCTATTATCTGGCACCTGTCAAGAAGCAACGTATCAGTTTCCTGTCCATAGGATCCATACTCTCTACCTTGATGATCTTTGGACTATCATGGGCTTTCCAGGTTTATATCAACAACTTCAACAACTATAATATACTCTACGGCTCCATCGGTACACTGCTGGTGCTGATGCTTTGGGTCTATGCCAACTGCGTCGTTATCCTCTCTGGTTATGCTGTGAATATCGCCATTGCCGACAGTCGTGAGGCAGGATATGAACCGTCGCGCCGTCGCCGCCGTGAACTTCAGCGCCGTCACAAACAGGTGCGTCGCTACACCCTCACCACTCACAACCCCGCTGCCCGTCAGCCACGAGGCACCAATATCTACCATTCACCCTCCGGGACTACAAGATTCCGCAACAA
>DBXB01000035.1:6255-9840 GCA_002309155.1 Bacteroidales bacterium UBA1223
CATATCAACATATCAACGAAAACTCTTAAACTCTTAAACCTTTCAACTCTTAAACTAATCTCCCATGATAATCCAGAAATCGAACGGCAGTCCGTTGCCGGCTGAGAACACCCCTCATCAAGTATTCAGAATGGTAGCAAAGACCATGTTTGGTCTTGAAGAGTTGCTGGCTGACGAACTCCGTGAATGCGGAGCAAAAGATATCGAACTCCTGGTCCGTGCAGTCTCCTTCACTGGCGACATGAAAGTCCTATACCGCGCTAATTACACATGCCGGACGGCTCTTGCAATTCTCAAACCCTTTGCGGAATTCGAAGCTGCCGACGACCAGGAACTCTACGACAATGTCTATAGGATCAAGTGGGAGAAAATCCTCGATGTCGACGCTACGTTCATGATCGACTCCACCACTTCGGGCGACGTGTTCACTCATTCCTATTATGCCGCCCTTAAAACCAAGGACGCCATCGTCGACCGCTTCAGACGCATGTTCAACCACCGTCCAAGCATCGACACTGAGAATGCCGATTTCAAGCTCAACCTTCATATCGAAGGCACTCATGTCACACTCCTCCTCAACTCCTCTGGTGAGTCATTGCATAAACGTGGATATCGCCAGGCAGTTGGTGTGGCACCTATCAATGAGGTTCTTGCCGCTGGCATGATAAAGCTGTCGGGATGGAAATGCGACTGCAATTTCTTCGATCCGATGTGCGGTAGTGGTACGCTCTTGATTGAGGCCGCAATGATGGCAAACAATATCCCGGCGCAATATTATCGGCAGGAAAGGTTCGCTTTCAAGCGTTGGAGCGATTTCAATATTGCGGAATGGAAGAATGTCAAGGAGACTGAGGACCGTAAGATTGGTTCCACAGATTTTGACTATGAGATATGGGGCAATGATATCGACCTCGATGTGCTCCGTCAGGCGGAGATGAACCTCAAGTACGCCAAACTCCACAAAGATGTGCTTCTTTATCACGGCTCGTTCGAGGATCAGGATCCTCCCGAGGGCAAGACTATTATTGTCACTAACCCTCCCTATGGCGAGCGTATCAAGGTCTCCGATCTCAACGACCTCTATACACGTCTTGGCGATACCTTCAAGAACCGCTACGGCGAGAACTGTCAGGTGTGGCTCATCACTTCCGACTTTGAGGCAATGAAGCATATAGGCCTCCATCCTTCAAAAAAGATACAGCTCTTCAACGGTTCTCTCGATTGCCGTCTTCTGAAGTTCGAACTGTATAGCGGAAGCAAGAAAAACAAGGTTGCCGATCAATAGTCAGTATATAAAACAATTGGCACTGGAGGTGGGCTTCAGCGACTGTGGCTTTTCCAGGGCTTCGGCGTTGTCTGCCGACGAATATCCTCTCGAGCAATGGCTCGACGGTGGTTGTCATGCCGGTATGCAGTATATGGAACGCAACACCGCTATGCGTCGTGACCCTCGCCTGCTTGTCGAAGGGGCCCGTACCGTCATCTCGCTGGTGGCGGCGTACAAGCCTGACCGTCAGATGGAGGGACCTTTCCATATAGCTATGTATGCTTATGGCGAAGACTATCATGAGCGTCTCAAGCGGATGATGTACCAGTTGATTGCACTCATCAGAGAGCGTTATCCCGACTTCGAGGGGAAACCCTGTGTCGACACTGTTCCTATCAGCGACCGCCACTGGGCTCTCAGGGCGGGATTGGGGTGGATAGGACGCAACTCTCTCTTTATACATCGCAGTTTAGGCTCGTTCTGTTTTCTCTGTGAGATTGTGACAACCGCCGAACTGGAGGATGTCCAATATGAGTCCGGACAGGCAGAATCGGAAGAGAATAATACTCAAGTCCACGGGTGTGGCGACTGTCACCTCTGCATCGATGCTTGTCCTAACGGAGCCCTGTCGGACAACAGTCCGTTTGTTGATGCTCGCAAATGCACGTCCTACAATACCATCGAGAACCGAGATCAGATGCTCCCAGATAATCTTGACGCAAGGGGGTATATCTTCGGATGCGACATCTGTCAGTTGGTATGTCCCTATAACAGGCAGGCGCCTCCGGCATATCATCTCGACGACAGTCGCAAGGCGGAACTGGAGAGTCTGCCCTATGTCGATGAGACAGCGTTCCGCCACTTCTCCAAGCACTCGGCACTCAGCAGAATCAAATACTGCCAATGGCAGAGGAATATAAAAAAGGTCTCAGACAACTGAGACCTTTTTGTGGTTCTACGGATTCATGTTATTACAGAATGGTCCGTTTATCTTACTGTTGGTTCAGTGCGTTGAGCACAGATATGATGGTACTTACAGTCTGAACCTTGTTGCTTATGTTCTGGGCGTTCACCCCTTCAAAACCTGCGCTGTTGAGAAGCGCTGCGGTGACATTGGCTGCGGCCTGTGAAGTGATGAGTTTTCCACCACCTGTCACCAGACCTTTAGTGAACGATTTTTTGTAGTTGCTGTTGTCTTTATTGGCTTTGAGACCGTTGTAGGCACCAATTACGACAAGGATGTTGCTGAGGTCGGTGGGGTTGGTGATGGCGAGAGTGCCTGCATTGCGACTGTTGTTCAATGCAAGCAGGGCCTGGCTGCAACCTGCTCCCGAAGTGATAGCCGCGGCGTCATTTACGCCACCCATCGAGCTGCATCCGGTGCTACTTACAAGTGCTACGAACAATAAAATGATTCCAAATTTTTTCATGGTCGAATAATTTTATAGTTGTTTATTATTTTGATGATTCCTAATTTGTTAAATGTTTTGTGGAATTTTTGTTGATATTCGCAAAGTTACATTTTTTTTGAAAAACGAGAAAATAAATGTATCTTTGCAGACGATTTATCCCAAATGAAGGATAAGTTTTTTATGTAATTTATTGTTTTGTCAGTAACTATATTAATTTCTCAATATTATGAACAATACACTTTTTGCTTTCCCAAAACCGGAAAATGAACCTGTCTTAGGCTATGCTCCTGGCAGTCCCGAACGTAAAAAAATCCGTGAAGCTCTGAACGAACTCTACAACAAAGAGTATGAAATCTGCCCCATAATTGGTGGCAAGAAGATCAAGACGAAAGAGACCGGAACCATCGTGATGCCTACCGAGAACAAGCATGTCCTCGCCAAATACTACAAGGTCGGCGAAAAAGAGGTGCAGATGGCTATCAACGCCGCTATGAAGGCTCACGAAGAATGGGCTAACACTCCTTGGATTGAGCGTGCCAGCGTGATGCAGAAAATCGCTACCCTCATCAGTGGTAAATATCGTTGGCTCATCAACGCCGCCACCATGCTCGGACAGGGTAAGACCACTATGCAGGCTGAGATCGACTCAGCTTGCGAGCTCGTCGACTTCCTCCGCTACAATGCATACTATGCTTCCCAGATATACAGCGACCAGCCTTGCAGCGACAAGGGAACCCTCAACTATGTGACTTATCGTCCTCTCGAGGGCTTTGTCTTCGCTATCACCCCCTTCAACTTCACTTCCATTGCAAGCAACCTCTGCCTCTCTCCCGTACTGATGGGCAACACATGCATCTGGAAACCCTCCACCACGGCTATGCTCTCCAACTATATCCTTATGGATAT
>DBXB01000035.1:9870-11334 GCA_002309155.1 Bacteroidales bacterium UBA1223
GGCGCCCTCATCGGCAAGGTGGCTTTCGCCGACAAGAACCTCGCCGGTGTTCACTTCACAGGTGGTACCAAGACCTTCAATGGCTTCTGGAAATCCATTGGTGACAATATCGCTAACTACCGCACCTATCCCAAGATTGTCGGTGAGACTGGTGGCAAGGACTTCATCTTCGCCCACGCCTCAGCCAACCCCGCACAGGTGGCTACCGCTATCGTCCGTGGCGCCTTCGAGTTCCAGGGACAGAAATGCTCTGCCGCATCACGCGCATATGTTCCTAAATCACTCTGGCCCGAGGTTAAGAAGATCGTCGGCAAGATGATTGAGGAAATCAAGATGGGTGACGTCCGTGACTTCAGCGCTTTCGTCAACGCCGTCATCGACGAGGCTTCGTTCGACAACTGCATGCGTTACATTGAGCACGCCAAGAAGAGCAAAGATGCCGAGATCGTCTTCGGCGGAACTGGCGACAAGAGCGTCGGTTGGTTCATACAACCTACTGTAATCCTCGCCAAGAAACCCGACTATAAGTCTATGTGCGAAGAGATCTTTGGACCTATCATCACTATCTATGTATACGATGACAAGAAGTATGTCGAGACTCTCCACCTCTGTGATGAGACTTCTCCCTACGCTCTTACCGGTGCCATCTTCTCCAACGACCGCAAGGCTCTTCAAGTCGGTGCTGAGATACTGAAATATGCTGCCGGAAACATCTATTACAACGACAAACCCACAGGCGCTGTGGTAGGTCAGCAACCTTTCGGCGGTGCACGTGCTTCTGGCACCAACGACAAGGCTGGCTCATACCTCAACCTCATTCGTTGGACTTCCCCGCAGGCAATCAAGGAGACTTTCGACCCGGCTTACAACTATACCTATCCTTTCGTGAGCAACGAGGATAACCCTTACATCGTTGAAAATGCTGTGGCTCGCACCAAGGCTGCGACCAAGAAGACCGTAAAGGCCGTCAAGGAGGTCGCTTCAAAGGTGAAAGCTGCCGCTAAACCCGCGAAATCCAGAAAGACGACAAAGAAGTAATTCACCAGTTATGAGTAAATTATTTAAAATACTGGCATTGCTGTTTGTAATGACTGCCACTGCCGTCTCGTTCACCTCTTGCGGTGATAAGGAGGATGATACTCCATCAGGTTCTGATACCAATATCTCACTCACTGATACCAATTGGTCGTGGTATGACTACGAAGCCACCACGGGTGTGATTGATATGAGGGTCGAGTTCTTCGGTCCCAAGCTTGTGGATATGATTTACACCGATATGACTACCGGCGTTATGCAGGTTTATGTATACTCGGGTACTTACTCCGTTTCAGGAAGTGGTGGAACCATGAATCTACATGGCGACGATTACAGCGATGCAGTTACTGTCTCTTTCACTGTGGAAGGGAATAAGATGAAATTCACTTTCAAGGGTGTTAACTACACCTTGACAAAGGATTAGCGGAG
>DBXB01000035.1:11461-13157 GCA_002309155.1 Bacteroidales bacterium UBA1223
GCTGTCTCCGACTGGTCGATAGGTTTTTATGCTGGTACCACCGAAAACCATCTGGAGATTGATGTTTCATACGCTACAGATATGAAATACTCTGATGCCGATGGTGTCCTTTATGGACTCTTTGGCGAGTATCATCTGACGGGTTGGTTCTCCTTCCGTGGCGAGATGGATTTCGTACAGAAGAACTACCGCATGGACCGCAGTCACAAGTATCTCTATTTCGTCTACACCGAAGCCACTAACAACTATCTGTCGGTTCCCGTAATGGCGGTGCTGTCACTCGGCCGCTCTTTCCGTGTCAGTGGTTTTGTGGGCGCCTATGCCGGATATTGGCTGTCGGGGCATCGTGAGGGACAGAGTCTCTCGGTGTCATATCTCATCTCCGGCAATATGGACGACACCTATTTCAGCGATGGTTATTCCTTCAACAAGCAGAGGGATAACCGGTTTGACGCTGGCCTTGTATATGGCTTTGGAATTAGGTATGCCATAGCACGTAAACTCGACCTCACTGCCGAGATGAGATACTTGTACGGTCTCACCGACATGCAGAAATCCTACATGGCAGACATGAATCCCAGATACAACACAACCAAGACACTTCAGATAGGAGTGGGGTATTGGTTCTGAAAATTAATCATCATTTAGCAATGTTACGCAAAATCATTCTCATCATATGTCTCGCGGCGGTCACCGTCTCCTGTCGCAAGGACCCTGTCGTATTGGTCGACCCGGATCAACACTATTGTCACAATGCCGTATGTCTGTTTCAGACAGTCTGGCAGGGACTCAACGAGGGCTATCTTTTCTGGGAACGTGAATCTGTGGACTGGGATTCGGTCTATGACGCCATGCTGCCTGTTTTCGAACAATTCGACCAGACAACGGTCTCGGATGCTGAACTTGCCAACGCATACAAAATGATGGTGGGTGGACTCATAGACCACCATATGTATGTACAGGTGAAGAACCTGAATACCGGCAATGCCGTGTACGCCTCACCCGCTTCTGCCGAGGTCACTTCGCGCAACTACTATCATGCCAACTATTTCAACCAGCAGGCGGCTCTGATACCCTCTATGCCCGGAGTGACTAACTACACTGCTGGAAGCTCTGACCATCCTTGTTTCTTCGCCCTCTTCCCGGGTAACAATGGCAAGAAAATTGCCTATCTGAGATTCCGTTCCTTCGAGGCTTCGTCGGTGGCTTCCCAGGTCAGCAATGGCCAGTTGCCGGCGTCGGCAATGGCGCCTTTCAGAGAGTTCTACGGTTCGGATGGTGTCTCGGGTGTGAAGAGCGGATGGGCGTCACGTTCCGAAGTGGAAGCCCTTATCATCGATGTCCGCGGTAATAATGGTGGCGACCTCAACGACGTTAAGAATCTAATCTGCAGTCTCACCCCCGACAGGACTGATTTTGGCTATTCCCGTGTCAAAGAAGGGCTAGGACGTCTTGACTATAGTGCTTGGACTCCTTTTGCCATCGACGCACACGCCAATCATCTTGGTTTGGATAAAAAAGTGGTGATCCTAGCCGACATCAACTCGGCCAGCTGTGCTGAATTGTCGGCGGCATTTGTGAGTCTCTTCCCTCATGGCACTTTTATCGGTGAACGTACCTATGGTGCCACCTGTCCGCTTCTGCCCGGCAATCACGATATGCTTTACAGTGGTGTCTTCGGCGACTACGACACGTA
>DBXB01000016.1:0-254 GCA_002309155.1 Bacteroidales bacterium UBA1223
CGTCGTGGGGCTATCAGCCGCTCCATAGCGCGGCGCCATCCGTCAACTCCTCCTTGTATGGGAACACTCTCGCCGGCACTACGACGAGCGGGACCTATACGCCGGCGAGCAGCACTTCCGGTACGTCCTCCTGGCCGGCCATCCGGTTCCAATCCACCTCCGTGTTGATCAACTCCTCGGATAAGTTTGGTCAGCGGATAATGGATAGGAGCGATAATCTGATGATGTCTAATCCTTGGACAGATGACGATCCT
>DBXB01000016.1:320-1038 GCA_002309155.1 Bacteroidales bacterium UBA1223
CTCTTCTTCGCCCTGGCGTTCCTCGGCTTCCGCTACTACCGCCGCCGCACCGCTTAATGGCGTGCACCGCTTAACGCCGCACCGCGTAACTCAATAAAGGTCATTTCTTCGGAAATGATCTTTTTTTATGAATATTTAACTGAAAATGCGGTCTTCCTATTCTCCTCCCCTTGGGGAGGTTGGGAGGGGGCTTTGGTGCCTCCCTTTAATCTCGATCCTCCAGCACAGGGAATTTCTTTCTGAAAGCCATGAGTTTTTCCATGTCGATGTCTGCCGAAACAGCACATTCCTTGTCCACTCCACAGCTTTCCATTTCCTCGCCGTAAGGATTGATGATGGCAGATGCACCGCAGTATTGACAGTGAGGGTCCTCCCCCACCCGGTTCACACCCGCCACATAGCATTGGTTCTCAATGGCACGAGCCTTCAAGAGCGTGCTCCATGCCTTCACACGACTCGTTGGCCACGAAGCCACATAGAGAATCATGTCATAATCCTTGTGGTTTCTTGACCAAACGGGAAAACGTAAGTCATAGCACACCTCCAGCAAGATGCGCACAGCCTTCCATTCCACCACCACACGCTCCTGCCCTGCAGTGAACTGCAAATGCTCCTTGCCGTACGTGAAGAGATGATGCTTGTCGTAAGCAGTCACCTCCCCATCGGGTTTCACGAAATAGAAACGATTGTAAAACCTGCCATCCTCTTCCGTTGCCAC
>DBXB01000016.1:1118-2231 GCA_002309155.1 Bacteroidales bacterium UBA1223
GCAAAACCCGTCGAAAACATCTCAGGCAGCACATAGAGGTCGGCTCGAGCCATACTGTCGAGCCAAACATCCAAGTGCTGCCGATTCCGCTCAGGCTGAGCCCAAGCTATGTCCGACTGAAGAATCGCAATTTTCACGAATTCGTTTCCCTATATATAATAAGGTGCATAATTCTAAACGAAAAAGCGCCTCATTTTATTGTATCTTTAATGCATCATTGATAACATTCGAAGATTCTGTCCACGTGTCTCTGAGGCAATTTAGGAGTGATCCAGCTCACAAGCGCCACAACCACGAATCCACCCACCATGGCAATGGCACCGCAGTTGATTGGCGAAATAGGATTGCCCAGAAGCATGTTCGCAACGGTGATGCCCACGCCCCAGATGAAGCATGCCCAAACACCAGCCTTCGTCACACCCTTCCAGTAGAGACCCAGCATGAATGGAGCCAAGAAAGCACCAGCCAAAGCACCCCACGAAATACCCATCAGCTGAGCAATGAACGTAGGAGGGTTCAGGGCAATCATCAACGAAATGACAATGAAGAACACAATCAGCACACGCATCACAATCACCTTGCGCTTCTCCACCTTTTGCGACACCTCGTCATCGATTTCACCACTGTTCACCTCGCCTTCCAACGACTTCTTGTCTCTATAAATCAAGTCGAGCGTCATCGTACTACTCGAAGTGAGCACCAGCGAAGCCAAGGTGGACATCGATGCAGAAAGCACCAAGAGCACCACCAGCGCGATGAGAATATCAGGCAAGGACGAAAGCATACTTGGCACGATGGAGTCGAAATCGAGACGTCCGTTAGGCAGCGTTGGAGGCATACCGAAAAGACGTCCGAAACCACCCAAGAAATAACAGCCACCAGCCACGACGAAAGCAAAAATCGTGGAAATGATGGTTCCTCGCTTGATGGCGCTCTCGTCCGTGATGGAATAGAACTTACCCACCATCTGAGGCAATCCCCAAGTACCCAAACTCGTCAAGACCACCACACCCAGCAAGTTCCAAGGGTCAGGACCCCAGATGTCAGCCAACTGACCGTTCACGGCAGGGTTGTCATCAGCAGGAATGGCAGCCATCTGTTCCAGGGCAGAAG
>DBXB01000016.1:2317-3142 GCA_002309155.1 Bacteroidales bacterium UBA1223
GCACGATAACCACCCAGTATCACATAAAGCGCAGTGAGGAACGCCATCAGAATCACACAGTATTCGTAAGGAATGCCGAAGCCCATCTCAAACAAGGTGGAGATACCCTTATACACACCCGCCGTGTAAGGAATCAGGAAGACGAAAGCGATGATGGAAGCCACCACACGCAGATTCTGAGAACGGAAACGAGTGCCAAAGAAGTCAGGCATGGTGCGCGACTCAATATGCTGCGTCATCAACTTCGTGCGGCGACCCAGCACCAACCAAGCCAAAAGCGAACCAATCACGGCATTGCCCACACCAATCCAAGTGGAGGACATACCGTATTTCCAACCAAACTGACCTGCATAACCCACAAACACCACAGCCGAGAAATAGCTCGTACCGTATGCAAAAGCAGAGAGCCAAGGCCCTACAGAACGTCCACCCAACACAAATCCATCCACGCTATTGGCTTGCTTGCGCGACAACACGCCCACGCCCACCAACACAACAAGAAATATAACCGTTAATAATATCTTGACAAACATAAGCTTATAAATTAAAAATGAACAATGAAAAATTAAAAATGAAAGCATTAGCGTTAGCTTTAGCTACCATTTTGATGCCTTCCCTCCCCCTCGGGGGAGCTGGAGAGGGGCCTTTTTAAAACGCCACCTGCACCTGAGCTTGGAGCGTTCCGTAATTCTCTTGCTTTTCAGCGATGGAATAAGTGTATTGCAGTTGCAGACGGCAAGACTTATAGAACCAGTGCTGCAAGCCAGCAGTCAAGTTCGTCTGCTTGTAATCCATGTCCGTGTTGTAGTTGAAATAATCCACAGA
>DBXB01000016.1:3236-4345 GCA_002309155.1 Bacteroidales bacterium UBA1223
GCAGCACGGTTCTTCCAATAATCCACACCTTGCACGTGGCTCTTCCATTCAGCACCTGCCGACCAGCGGTTACGGGTGTAGTTCTCGCCCACCTGAATATTTGGGTTATAGACCGAAGAAGAAACGGCGTTGCCCTTACCCAACTGTCCAGACACCACCACGCGCCAATTCTCCACAGGACGGAAATCCAGACGTCCAATCACATCCTTCTGGTTGTTTCTATCCTTGCGGTTGATGCCCTGACCGTTCATCAGCGCCAGCTCATAATAGAGATGGTTCTTGAAGAGGAAACCATAAAGCTCGATACCCAAGTCACGACCATAGTTCACACCATAAAGCGGGTCGGAGCCACAGCCCGACAAGAACGTCACACCCTGGGAGCAGACATTGACCAGTTCCAATTTCGTTGGCGAAAGTGGATTCTCCAACGTATAACTATTCTTGAACTGACCCACGCGCACCGTCATGGCGCGGTTGTTCGTCAGACGGTAATCCGTGTAAAACTCCTGAACCACACTCGAGAAATCGTACATGAACAAGAAGGACCAGCGATCCGTGATTTGAGCCTTCGCCCAAAGCAGGGTGCGCTTCAAGTCGATGAAGTTGGTGTAGTTCCCATCTTGGTGCTGCCAAGTGTAACCAGCTTGAGCATAACCATTCAAAGTAATTCTTTCCGAAAGGTTCTTCAACCAATCAGGTTGGTCGGATTTTGATTTTTGTCCCTGTGCCCAAGCGGCAGTCGCCCCTGCGAAACACGCACAGAACAAGAAAGAGTAAATTTTTTTCATTTGTTTAAAACATTTTCAAATTGTGTTATTGATTTCTTGTACTACGATTTCGCTTGCAAATTTACAATAAATATTTCATTTCCCTGACATTATAACAGAAAAAAAGCTCCTTTTGCTTGCAAACAAGAAGCAGCATGGAAATAAGTGACACTTTTACCCTTTTCTTTCGCTTCGAAAACAAGAGAAAACACCNNCCAGTTCAGAATAAGAAAGCTGTCTAAATATAGATTTTCGTCAGTTTCTTTAGGGAATTATCAGAAGTTCATGTGTGGATTGACTGAACCGCTCCTTTGACTTCAACTAGTTGCCGAGGGCTCGCTA
>DBXB01000016.1:4439-6234 GCA_002309155.1 Bacteroidales bacterium UBA1223
ACAGTTGTGTTCAATCAAAGAAACAGTTCTGTTCATTCCAAGAAATCACTCTGCTTAATCTATGGATTATGAGATTTTTTTTTGCATTTTAGAAAAAAAAGTGTTCCAAAAAGTTGACGGCACTCATTTTTTTTGTTTATATTTGCAGCATGATTAGTTTGGCAAGACATATAGAGATACTGCTCTTGGAGCACGACTGTGTCGTGATTCCCGGCTTTGGAGGCTTTATCACAAAGGCTGAAGAGGCTAAGTTCCTTGAGCATGAGTGGCAGATGATGCCACCTTTTAGAACCGTGAGATTCAATCAGGCACTTCAAGCTAACGATGGTTTGCTGGTGCAGTCGTACATGAACATCTATGACGCGTCCTTCCCTGCCGCCCAGAAGCAGATGCAGATGGAGATCGACGAGATGATGGACCAACTGAACCTCACGGGCGAGTACGTAATGGAGAACATAGGAACGCTTCGCATCGACATCAATCGTAACATTTCGCTGGAGACGGATGAGAGCGGTGTGAACACTCCTTGGTTCTATGGTCTTTCGTCCTTCGCCTTGGAGCCTGTGGATGCGATTGAGAAGCAACGCAAAATCTCTGCCGCTATCCAAGAGACTTCCGTTCTGCCGATCACGTCGGCTGGTGAGGACTCGGAGAAGAGTGAGACTGTCGTGGTGAAGTTCAACCGCCGCTGGATCGACATCGCTGTGTCTGCAGCTGCTGCCGTGATCCTGTTCTTCTTACTCTCTTATGAGTCGATGCCAAAGGGTTCGACGGACACGCTTGCAGCGAGTGCAGTGAACATCAGCGAAAACAGGTCGAGTCAGGAGGCTGAGGTTTCGAATGGGAAATTCACTTTGGTCTTGGCAAGCTATACGACAAAAGCCAATGGTGATGAATACATTCAGAAACTGGCGGAGAACGGCTTTAAGGAAGGTCGTTTCTTTGAAAGAGGTAAGATGACTCGTGTTCTTTATGGACACTATGCCACTGAGGAGGCTGCTGAAGCTGCTCTCAGCGATCTGCGCGAGAAGAGCAGGGAATTCAAACAGGCTTGGGTGTTGGAAGTGGATGAAGACTAAATGAAGAATGAAAAATGAAGAATGAAGAATGATTATTACATTATAGATGAGAGTCTTCATTCTTCTTTTTTTAAGCATCCCTTTTATAACAAGTAAAAGCCGAATAGAAAAGTGAGGAATTAGTAGTGAGTAGTGAGGAATTCATCATTCAAAAAATTAGCTCCTATATTCCTTCACTCCGTAGAATATAAAAGACAAGAAATGAAGCGAGTTAGATGTCCTAAATGCGACACGTATGTGGTTTTCGATGAAACGAAATACGCTGTTGGTCAGAATCTCGTTTTCGTTTGCCAACATTGCAAGAAAGAATTTGGCATCCGTATAGGAATGTCTAAACTAACTGGAATTCATAGCGAAAAAACTCTTGATGAACATGCCTACAGTCAGGATTACGGCAGTATCGTGGTGGTGGAAAATCAGTTTGCCTTCAAGCAGGTGATTCCCCTCGAACTGGGTGAGAATGAATTTGGCAGATACATCAAAGGAACTAACATCAATAAACCCATAGAAACCAGCGATCCCAGCATTGACACGTTCCATTGCGCCATTAAGGTGGAAAAGACGAAGAGGGGTGAGTTGCGCTATATCCTGCGAGATGCGCCAAGCGATACGGGTACGTTCTACATGAACAACATCCTGCGCGACAACGACAGAATCCGACTCGAAGATGGTGCCATCATCACAATAGGTGCAACAACGCTTATCTTAAGAAAAGC
>DBXB01000044.1:0-11083 GCA_002309155.1 Bacteroidales bacterium UBA1223
AGGTCGCCGCCAATTTTTTATAAAGGGAACCGATTCCGGTTCCCTTTTTTTATTCCCCGTTCTGTCGTGATTCTGTTATCACAAAGAGATTCCTCATGATAAATTAAAAGGGAACTATCGGATAGTTCCCTTTAATTTAAAACCAAAAGAGTTGGGTGTTTTCAGTCGTAATTCCTTTGAACAGTATTGAGGATCGACTGAACGCTATGTCTGATATTATTAATCTTTACTATTTGTCGCCTTCGACAATGTCGATAGTCGCGCCGGTGGCTCCAAATACTGTTACAAAGTCCTCACCGTCTTGCTGTGTTACACCACGCAACATGATGCAGGGAGCTGACTTGATGACTTTCTTTGCCAGCAATGAGTTGTAACCATTGATGCGGCATAATTCTTTTTTCAACGCTTTGGGGTTGGGACCGGCGGAGGTGAGTTGAACATTGTAGGGTCCGTTCTTGAAATTGGGCACGGAAACCCTGATTACCTCGATGATGATAATTATCAACTTGATTAATTTCCAAGCAATCCAAATAAGACCCAGAAATACTGCCAGAGTTTTGCCTACTGCGGCAATTGCATTGTTGTCGGAGCCTCCGATACCGCTCCATAACCATCTGAAAAATCTGTCCATAATGTTGTTTTTAAGGTTTGTAGTTATTCGTTTTTTATTTTTTCACTACTGCAAATTTACACATTTTCAGTTACTGAGTCCCAGTTTTGGCGTTTAATGAAATAATTTTTACGTATTGACGTTTTTTTTACTTTAAAGAGAAAAATAATTATGAAAAAGATTGGATTGTTATTTATTTTGTTTGCATCGGTGTTCTTCACTTCTTGCCTCGACGACCGACATTATTATCCTGAAGCTTTGGTTGGTTCGTGGGTAAGTCTGTCGAATGCCAAGGACAATGCCCTCTCTCTTACTTTCTATGGTGATTTTGTGGAGGTGAAGAATGGTTCATGGGATTACAGACCATTCGTCGCTGATGAGTATTGGAGGTACTATATGACCAGAGATTCGGTTTTGCATATCTATCGCAATGAATATGACTATTCTGACGATGAATGTGAGACGGAAAGCTATCAGTTGGATCTAAGTTTCAGCGACTCATACAACACTCTGACACTCTGGTATGATCCGCCATTCAGTTCTGTACGTAAATATACGTTTATCAGACGTTGACAATTCATTAAGAAATAATCAAATAATAAGGTATAATGATATTCGAACCCTTTAACCTTTAAACCCTTTAATCCTTTAACCCTTTTTAACCCTTTAAACCCTTTAACCTTTTTAAACCCTTAATATGTACGATGTGAAGATAACTGTTATCCGCAAGGCTGATTATGATGATCTTCAGCGACTCTATGAAAATCCTATAGAGCATACCTGTGATGTGGAGGAAGGGCAGACATGGATTAGTCACGAAGGTCAGAAACCTGAGGGCTTCTGTGAGAGTGCGTGGGGCTCAATGGAGTTCTTTGTGAAAGAGCTGGCCAGTGGAGGCGGTGACTTTTATGACGGATGGATGAAGAATCCATATTCGGCAATGATTAGTTGCAATGACGGTTTTCGTCCCGTCAGTTTCCTGCTAGAGCGTGTCTAGATTCTCTAGAGATTCTAGAAATCCTAGATTTTCTAGGGCTTCTAGGTAATTGAAATAAATAATACCAGGCGGTTCAGTGAACCGCCTGGTGTTTTATTATATCGACTGTCGTTGAATTATATTAAGACAGTCTGTTTTTTTTTAGTGGTACTGCCAATAGATTAGCTGCACTTGCTCCATCCGCAGTTGGTGCAATGCTTGCAACCTCCGCTATATACCACGCTCTTCTGTCCGCAGTCTGGGCATACCTCGTCGGTTGTCGTACCGTCCTTGATGTAGCGTCTCAAGGCACGTGCCACGCCATTCTTCCATGTGGTGATAGTGTCTTCGTCGAAGGTAAGTTTTGAAATCAGATCCACCACATTAGGTATTGGCATACCGTGACGAAGGATGCCACTTATCAGTTTTGCGTAGTTCCAATATTCTTGTTTGAAGGTGCGTGATAGACCCTCGATGGTGACTTTATAGCCGTCGGGGTCAAGGAATTGGAAGTCGTAGCGGGCATGTTCGTCGCCTTGCTCTTTTACACGAATAACCCATCCTTTCTCGACAGTTGCGGGTAGCAGGAAGTTGGCGGCACGTCCGGTGAAGATTTCATACGGGCGACCTTCATACATTCCTACCACAGCAATCCAGTCCTCTTTGTTGTTCTTGAAACGCAGGATTTCGGCGTCCAGTTTCTTGGGGCGTTTCGGAGCCTTGGTCTCAGCGAACTGAGAGCTCTCCTGTTCGTCGTTGTGGACAAGCACGCCATGACGGGAACCGTCACGATAGATGGTGCATCCCTTGCATCCCGACTTCCACGCAGTCTCGTAAATCTCACGAACCACTTCTTTTGTTGTCTCTTTGGGTATATTGACGGTCACGCTGATTGAGTGGTCGACCCATTTCTGGATGGCGCCTTGCATCTTGACTTTCGAGACCCAGTCGATGTCGGCAGAGGTGGCTTTGTGGTACGGTGACTTCTCAATAATCTTCTGCAGGTCGGCGTCTTTCATAGCCATGACCTCTTCGGCATTGTATCCGTTGACCTTGAGCCAGTCGATGAATTTAGGGTGAAATACGTTGTACTCTTCGAAATAGTCGCCGCTTTGGTCCTGAACGACTTTCTGTTTTGAGGAGTCTTTGTCGTTGGGGTTGATTTTCTTGCGACGTTTGTAGGACACCAGAAATACAGGTTCTATTCCCGATGTCGTCTGGGTGCAGATACTCACCGTTCCTGTCGGGGCTATTGTCAGCATGGCGATATTGCGTCTTCCTGAGGCAAGCATGTCGGTATAGAGCTCAGGATCCGCTTCGGCGATACGCTGGATAAAGGGGTTGAGTTTCTCCCTGTTGGCGTCATAAATCGGGAAACATCCACGTTCTTTAGCCATTATCACTGACGAGCGGTAGGCAGAGCAGGCTAATGTGCGTTGGACAGAGACAGCGAACTTGGTTGCCTCGTCGGTTCCGTAGCGTAGTCCCAGGGCAGCCAGCATGTCGCCTTCAGCGGTAATGCCGAAGCCGGTGCGACGGCCTTCAAGACATTTCATCTTGATGTTGAGCCAAAGATTCTTCTCTACCGATTTTATCTCGTCACTTTCAGGGTCAGCGTCAATCTTGTTCAAGATCTGCTCTACTTTCTCGAGTTCAAGATCTATCAGGTCGTCCATCAGTCGCTGACCCATGATGACATGTTTCTTGAACAATTCGAAGTCGAATTCGGCCTTTGGGGTGAAGGGGTTCTTCACATAGCTGAAAAGGTTGATGGCCTGCAGACGACAACTGTCGTAGGGGCACAGCGGTATCTCTCCGCAGGGGTTGGTGCTCACCGTCTTGTATCCACAGTCGGCATAGCAGTCGGGTACAGATTCGCGGATTATGGTATCCCAGAACAGCACGCCGGGTTCGGCACTCGACCATGCGTTGGCGATGATCTTGTTCCACAGAGCCCTTGCGTCAATCTCTTTCTTCACTATAGGTTTGTTGCTGTCTATAGGATACTGCTGAACGAAAGGTTTGCCGGACATCACGCAGTTCATGAACTCGTCGGTTATCTTGACAGACACATTGGCTCCGGTTATTTTGCCTTGCTCCAGTTTTGCGTCGATAAAATGCTCTGCATCGGGATGCTTGATGGAGATGGACAGCATCAGTGCTCCGCGTCGGCCACCCTGAGCCACCTCACGGGTTGTGTTAGAGTACCTTTCCATGAATGGGACGATGCCGGTAGAAGAGAGGGCACTGTTTTTTACAGGGCTTCCTCCAGGACGGATATGACTAAGGTCGTGACCTACTCCGCCACGGCGTTTCATAATCTGTACCTGCTCCTGGTCAATCTTCATGATTCCTCCATAGGAGTCGCTGTTGCCACTGTTGCCGATTACGAAACAGTTGGAGAGAGAGACCACCTGGAAATTGTTGCCGATTCCTGACATGGGACTACCCTGGGGAACGATATAGCGGAAATCTTTCAATAGACCATAGATCTCCTCTTCGCTCATTGGGTTGGGATATTTCTTCTCGATACGTGCGAATTCGGATGCGATTCTGTGGTGCATCATGTCGGGATTCAGTTCAAAGATATCCGTTCCGTCCCTCAGTGCGTATTTGTTCATCCAGACGTTGGCGGCCAGTTCGTCACCATGGAAGTACTCTGTCGACGACTTCATGATCTCTTCCGTGGTATACGTGGTGAGCTCTTTCTCTTTTTTCATAACCGGTGTGCTTGCTTTTTTTGATGGTGCTTCTTCAGATGTGTGCTTATTTTTGGCGGGTTGGCAGATTGCGTCATCCGTCTCTTCTGTGTTTTGTAAGTCTTTGGATTCTAATTTTTTGGCGGTAGAGGAGACTTTCCCTTTGCCTTTTTTCTTCTGGGGCTTGGGAGGTGTCGGTTCTCCGAAATCTAGAAATAAATCAGTGCTTTCCATAGTGAAAAGGTTATTTAATACACAAACACAAAAGGTTATAGGATGCCGTTATTTGTCAATTGCACTGCTAAATTACATATAAGAATCCTTATTTGTCATTATGCTTTATTGTGAATTATTAACAAAATATTTAACAACGGCATTTGCATCTGAATGACAATAAAATAAAGAAGAGGCCGTGCGGACCTCTTCTTTAATGTGATTTTTGTGAATAGCCTCGGCGGGTTACTCTATCTGACAATGATTTTTTTCATACGTGGGGTCGTGACACCGTCGATAACGCCGTAGAGATACATGCCTTTGGCGAGACCCTCGAGGTCGAGGGCAAGGGTGCCGTTGCTTCCATGCAGTTCTTTCTCGACAACGCGTTTTCCAGTCATGTCATACATGACGAGCATTCCCGACTCTCCTTTGATTGAGTAGGTGATCGTTGTCTTGCCCGATGTGGGGTTGGGGTAGGATGAGAGAGAGCAGTTATCCGATACCGACGGGTTTATGCCCAGGGTGGCGTTCTTGTTGTATACTCTCACATATACATGATTGTTGATGTCATTGTCGGCGGTGTCGTAAATCTCGACCTTGAAGAGAGCCATCTCTGCGTCCGTGGGGACATAGAAATCGATATAGGTGCTGTCGTATTCATGGTTTCCTCTCAGCAGTAGGGGAGCGGAATAGCTGCCGGTCATACATACACCGCCAGTGCATACCGAGCTTACGTTGGTGGCACTTTCATTCTGCTTCTCTACATGGATAAGGCATATCCTGTTAAAGAACTCGTTGTTAGAGAATACGGGATAGAATTTGGCTTCGTCTCCCGATGCCTTTACGCTGACGGTGTCGCCCGTGGCAAGGGGGGTGCCGTTATATGAAATGGTTATTATCTGACTATTGGCAAAGGAAACCAAAAGTGTTAGTACTGAGAAAAATAGAATCTTTTTCATGTTGTTGTGTCTTTTCTGATTATGATGCAAATATACAAGAAAAAAGATAATAAGTAGGTGTGTTTATTTGTTGAATTGTTTATTTGTTGAATTGTTGTCACTAGTACAGTGAGTTACATAAAATGTAAGATGTCACTTGGTGGCTTCCGCAATAAGTTCGTCAACAACTTTTTTTACGCCAGTGCCAGCCTTTTCTTGTATTACTGTGATGTCTCTGGATATGGTTACCGCCTTGGGGTCGACAAGGAAGCAACGGCTAGTTCGGGGCACATAGTGGATGAGTCCTGCCGCGGGATATACGTTCATAGAGGTGCCTATGACGATGAAATAGTCGCAATGTTCGCACATCTCTGCCGCCGGCTCGATATTCGGGACGGCCTCGCCGAACCATACAATATGTGGTCTGAGCTGATAGCCGTCGGGAGCGAGGTCGCCAAGATTGATGTCGTTGTATCCTATGTCGACAATCAGATTGCTGTCACGCTCGCTACGGGCTTTGGTTAGTTCGCCGTGGAGATGCAGTATGTTCGACGAACCTGCCTGTTCGTGCAGATTGTCAACATTCTGTGTCACGATCTGTACGTCATAGTATTCTTCCAGTCTGACCAACTGTTTGTGGCCGTCGTTGGGTTTCACCGTCTTCAGCTGTCTGCGACGCTGGTTGTAGAAATCGAGTACCAACGCCTTGTCTTTGGCATAGCCTTCAGGTGTTGCCACATCCTCAACACGGTACTGCTCCCACAGTCCGTCGCTGTCACGAAAGGTGCTGATGCCACTCTCGGCACTGATTCCCGCACCTGTAAGAACAACAATCTTTTTCATATTATTTTTATTTTAACCTTAATTATTCCCCTAGAAGCTCTAGAATCCCTAGAGATTCTAGATATTCTAGAATGTCTTTATTCTGTAACCTTTAACCTTTAACCTTTAACCTTTACAAAACCTTTATCTCCGTCCTGCGGTTCTCGCCACGACCCTCTTCGGTGTCGTTGGTCGCCACGGGCTGAGTCTCGCCATAACCTTTGTATGTCATGCGGTCGGCCGCTATTCCTTTGGCGACAAGATATTCGTAGACTGCTTTCGCCCGTTGCTCCGACAATTTCTGGTTCGCTTCAGGTCGCCCGACATTGTCGGTGTGTCCGCCCAACTCTATGCGCAGTTGAGGATTTTGATTCAACAATTCAACGACTTTGCCCAGCTCGTATTCCGAACCAGACTGAATTTCCCATCTGCCAGACTCGAAGAATACATTACGCAGGGCGATACGCTCGCCGCTCTCGATGGGGTGCAGGGCTATGTCGACAGTAATTGGTTCCCACACAGCGTTGAAGTCATCCTCACGCTCCCACACCTCGCTCTGTGAATGGAAGAGGTAACCGTCGGCGCTGACATGGAAGGCGTAAACGCCGTCGGCGGGAAGACTGACAATATAATGTCCGCTGGCGTCGCTAGAGGTGTTGGCGACAACGACATTTCTGTTGATATCAACCACCTTGATGTCAGAGGCTACTTTCTGGCCGGTCTTGGCGTTGGTTACAGTGCCTGTGAAGCAGATAGCCATTGTGGGACGCACCTGCTCGGGCAGGTCAAAACTGTAGAGATCCATCTTGCCGTAACCGCCTTGACGCTCGGAAGCGAATATTGCTGTTCGTCCGTCGGCGCTGACTATAAGGTTGTTGTCGTCACCTTCGGTGTTGATGGGATAACCTAAATTTTGAGGTTTGCCCCAGTCTCCACCGTCAGAATTCCTATTTGAGACAAAGAGGTCGAATCCTCCCATCCCCTCGGGGCGGTTGCTTGAGAAATAGAGTGTGCGGTCGTCGAAATGGATGAAGGGCGACATCTCGTCGTATTCTGTGTTGATTGAAGGCCCCAGATTCTCGGGGGTTGTCCAGCGTCCGCTCTCAAAGGTCGTCTTCCAGATGTCCATGCCGCCGTAGCCACCCTTGCGGTTGCTCACGAAATAGAGGGTCTTGCCATCGATGGCAAAGGTCGGCTGTCCTTCCCACGCTTCGCTGTTGACTGTCGACCCCATATTGCGGGGCTTGCTCCACTTGCCGTTCTTGTTCACACACATATACAGGTCGCACCGGCCACCGCCGTCTTGGCGGTTGCAGGCAGTGAAGAACATTATGCGTCCGTCCTGAGATATACACTGAGCCCCGTCGTTGTCGTTGCTGTTCACCGGCTCAGGCATCCTCGTCGCAACGCCCCATTTGCCATCTTTCAAGGCACTTATGTACAGATCTTCCTCCTCTTTGGTGTTTGCCGTGGTCGTCGCTTTGCGTGGGAATCGTCGTGTGAATACCAGCGTCTGACCGTCGGCCGTCAGCGATGGCAGATATTCGTCATCTTTGCTGTTGACGGTGTTGCCTAGATTCTGTGGGTTGAAGGGTACGGGATGGGCGAGAGCCTCTTTGCGGAACTTGGCAATCGTCAGACAGCGTTGAGCATCCAGCAGGGTCTCGCTCTCTTTTTTGTCCAGGCTGATAAAAGTCTCGAAACATTTTATTGCCTCGTCATAGTTCTTGTCGTAAAGTTCCAGCTTGCCAAGGCTGACCCAGGCTGGTGGGAAGAAATCGTGTCGACTGTCGACAACTGCTCTGTAGTGGCTTTTTGCCTTATCACGATATTGACGTTCAGGTTTGCCGACCAACTCCATCTTATTGCGGTCGATGTCCGACATCAGGTCGCCCAGCATCAGGTGCGCCTCCAGAAAGCCGTTGTCCTCCGCCAATGCCTGCTCAAAGCTGTTCATCGCCGCATCGTTCTTGCCTTGGTACAGAGCCTCCATTCCCTTCTCATATAGTTTGACAGCCTTCTTGTTGCTCGAAGAATAGGACTGGCTGTAAACAATGGTGGGAAAGGCAAGAATAACGAAGAGTATGACTATGCGGAGGAGATTTGTTTTCATACCTTTAAAACGTCAAATCCGACATTTTATTTTGTCGTCTGTCCGTTTTTTGCCCTCTTAGTTGCCGTTAACTATCACCTTGGTGTCGCCACCGACGACCCCCATATTGCCACCTCCGTAGACGTTGCCGTAAATAAGGGGTTTGTCTTTGACGACGACTTCCGTGTTGGCGTTGACCGGCGCTTGGTTGCCGCCACCAAAGACGCTGCCCAGCACAACGGTGTTATCCTCTACACTGACAAAGGTGTTGCCACCGACGGAACTCTCGTCACCACCACCGTAAACGTTGCCGGTGCCGGCTTTGAGCACCTGATGGCCTGCTCCGTCATCAACCCTTGTGCCTATCTTGCTGTTGCCTTTGATGATGAGGGTGTCATTGCTGCTGACGGTACCGAGGTTGTCGAGCGATACCTCGGTATAGAACAGGGTGTCGTGGGTGACAGGCGAGCCGGTGGAACCGGCGGTGTCGCACCAGGTATAGGTGGTGAATGTACCACCCGACTGTGGGGTGATTATTCCAGTGTAGATATTGGCCTTAGGAGGTGTCTTGTCGGTATTGTAGATGTTGACCTTGGGGACTGATGCCGAATAGCCGGCACCGAAGGCCGAGCCATGTATGTCGCAGTCGGTGAGGATACTTGTCACCGTGCCGACGACACCGCCGAGGAAGCCCGCACCGTAGAAATTGTTAAGCACGGTGCAACCAGTGAGGGTGGAGCTTACGTTGCCGGTGTTGGTGGTGGCGAATTGGGCGGAGTAGTAGTAGATACGGTCAATCATTTGTCCAGAGGTGGTACCTGTGGAGGGGTTGATCTCCTCGTAGTCGTAGTTGGCATGATAGCCCTTTGCTGTGCTGATATACTTTCTGGGCGAGTATTTGCCTGTTCCACTGCTGGTGAGAAGGTTCAACCATTGCGAAGCGTTGCGTGGTCCATCCGTTTTGTCATCATTGGCGAACTGCACATAGTTAGTGCCTCCGTTGCCGGCGCCATAGTATTCGCCAAAGGTGGTGCCCGTAGCACGGGTTGTGACAGTCTTGCCCGACACCATGTCTCCGAACTTGGGACCACCGCAGTATTTGCGCACGACGCTGCTATCGATGACCACATCGATATTACCTTTCACAACTTTGTCGGCTTCGGACATCATGCCTCCGCCGTAGAATTCGCCGATAAGTGCGTGGTTTATGCGCCAAACGACGTTGCCCTTGATGCCCTCCTTATAGGCGGCGGCGATGGTGCCGAAGCGGCCACCGTCGATATAACATTTTGCGCTGTCGTCGTAAGGGTTAACATCCTCGCGGTAGCCGCCGGTGAGGTAGAAACTGGTGAAATCGCCACCAAGGGCGTTGACGGCGCAGTGACGTGTCTGATAGCTGGCACCAACATGGGCTCCTGGAGTGAAGGATGGCATAACAAGGTGACCTCCTACAATAACATATGTGATATGTTGGTTGGTTTCTTTATTACGGCCTCTGGTGTACTGGTCAAAGATACCACCGTTGAGAATAATAGGACCGTCGTCACGAGTATCTAGTTCAAACTCAAACTGTCCGAAACGGATAAAGGAGGTCTCAGTAACTTCGAAATGTCCTTTGGATCGGTAGCATCCGAGGGAGAAGAAATTGGTGGAACCGTTCAGTTTTCCCGCAATACCCAGTTCGACCACAGGCAGGAAGTCGAAACGGATAGGGGCGATGATCTGACGCGTGGTACCGGCGCCAAGCTGCCATTCGAGGCAGTAGTCAGGTTCCTCATCAAAGTCGAGGTCAACACTCATGATGGTGAAGCCGCGTGTGTCTTGTGTGCCATGTTTGACATCGTAGCCGCCCCGTGATTCCTGCACATTGCCTACCAACACGAGGGCGTAGTCGTAGACGGTTTTCTTGGCGTCAATGTTGGCGTTGGTCAGTGTGCCTGCTATTGTGGTGGTCTGGATGGTGTGTCCGTTGACGTTGTTGTCGCGGGTGCCTGCGGGTGCGAAATGGGTGCCGGTGCTGGCGGAGGTGATGTTGACGCGGTCGTAGCTGGCATCGGCATTCCTGACATATATAGCTTTGCCCCAGTAGGCCTCGATGGTGATGGCAGTGACGCTGTCGGGGACATAGTAGTTGCCGCCCTGTGCGAAGACTCGGCCGGAGACATCGTACTTGTCCTTGTCGGTGCATTTGCGGTCGGCGAAGTTGTAGCCGTTCTGCCAGTCGGCAAGGAAAGTACCCTGAGTGCCGCCAGTTACTGCAGTGACCTTCCATCCAGTGACCACATAGTCGGTGTAGTTGCCTGCATACTTGGCCGCCCAGGTGGCACCTTCTGGGTCACCGAAGACCGTGTTGAAATAGGGCAGCTGTATTTTGCGATAGCCGAAGTCGTAGTGCAGGGTGTCCATGTCGGTGATGGGGATGTCAAGCACTTGGTCGGCGGCGCTGGATTGGCTACCTGACTTGACGGTGACGCGCAGCGTGCCCAGTTGTTTGCCCTCGTAGGGGTTAGCCGTGGTGCGGTCGAACCAGGGAGTGCCGGTGTTGCCGTTGACGACGGAGGGGTACTTGCCGAAAGGTTTCAGGATAGGGTAGGGGGCCAGGTCGGGGTCGACAACCCATTTATACATGAGGGAGGCGTCTTTTGCGATGGCTTGCACCTGTGCTGTTGTCAAGGTGCGGGGTGCCACGTTGGAACCTACCCACCAGCCGCAGAGTTCGCGGTTGCTGTT
>DBXB01000044.1:11105-11227 GCA_002309155.1 Bacteroidales bacterium UBA1223
TGGAACTCCACCTGGGTAAGGTAGCGTACATCAGCCGGGAAGGTGCAGTTGTAGGCTGTGGGCTCGCCAGAGAGGGTGCTGAAAGTGGAACCGTTGCTGTAGTAGTTGTAACTGCTGATGCC
>DBXB01000044.1:11265-14666 GCA_002309155.1 Bacteroidales bacterium UBA1223
CCGCCATAGACGCCATACTGGCTGGTGCCGCCGAGGATGTCGCCGTAGAACAGATTGTTAACAATGGCGGTGCGGAGGTCGGCGTACTTGCCGTCCGTCACGGTGGTAGTGCTGGCGTAGTTGTTTCGGCCCACGATGCCCGAGGCGATGCTGACGGCTTGCACGTCGGCATAGCTGTAGCAGTTGATGACGCGCGAGTCGTCGCGGAGGTTGCCCACCAGACCACCGGCGCAGTTGCCAGAGGTGATGACATAGGGATGCGTGCCCGACGGGAAGTCGGCACTGTTGGGCAGGATACCGCAGTTGTATATGCGGCTGTAACCCTTGGCGATACAGGCGATGGCGCCCACGGTATCCTCGCTGCTGCTGATGGCGACTCCCTTGAGGAAGATGTTCTTCACCACACCGCCGTCGACAGTGTTGAAGAGCGGATGGCTGAGACCTGTTATTGTATGTCCGGTGCCGTCGAAGATACCGATGAAGGGCTGAGTGATGGCTGCGGCGGCGTTTACATTAGTCGTGAGTTCATAATGATATGTAGACCCATCATACTCATTGGCCATATCGACAAACGTCTCAAAGTCATCGTCATTGTTGATGTAATATATTCCGCCTATTGGGGAGAGCGCTTCACGAATGGTCTTCTCTGTCACCTCAGAGTTATAATAGTTTGTAGCAATAGCTATTGCCTTGATAACATCACCGATGACTACAGGAAAACTGCCGGAATAAAGGGTGCTGGTGGAAGTCGGCGTGCTGCCATCCGTGGTGTAGTAGATGGAGACTCCGCTTGTGGGGAAAGAACAGCTGATGGTGACGTTGTTACCAACTTTGGTAATGAAGGGTCTTGCACACTGAAACATTACCGAACCGGATGCCATGGTGGAGTTTATCAGGCCTTCCTTAACGGCGATGGCTTTGATTGTTACACCGGAAACATTTTCTGTCAATGGACTCGAATAGACGCTTGATGAAGTAGTGGGTATGCTCCCGTCTGTAGTATAGTAGATGGTGGCGCCATCTGTGGCACAGGTAATGGAGATGGCGTTTGAGCCGTTGTCCTGAATGGATGGGGTCGCCACCTGGCTGTAGGATTTTGTGGTTACTTCAGAGTCTCTGTATCTAGTTTTTGTGGCAATTGCTTTGACGGTTGTGGCTGCAGATACATCAAAAGGACTGCTGTAAGTGTTTCCATTACTTGACGATGGTTGTGTTCCGTCGGTGGTATAATAGATGGTGGTTCCGGGGGTTGTCGATGTGATGGTAATCTTTCCTGTTGCACTGGAGTATGTAATGGTGGGCGCTGCGCATTGCAGCGGATAATCGGATGCGTTGAACTGCCACTGGGCAGTGTTGTTTGCACCTCTGCTGGTTATGATACCCATGTTCAAACCATCGACGATGGTCCCTTTGGGTCCGATACTGTTGCTACTCCAATATTTATCATTTAACAATTTGGGTATGATGGCATAGCATTCAACACTGCTAGCACCGTCACCTCTTGCTGCCTGTACTACAACAAATCGATAGCGGTCATCGTCCTCCGAATCATACGTTCTTACGCTGACTGCATTTGTCTGTTCACTGCCATCGATGGCAGTGCCATTGTAGTACATGTATTTATCGGCTTCGGGATTGACGAGGTAATAGTACTTATACCAAGTGTCAGAGCCTGCCTCCTTGAGATACCACACCATATTGTTACTCTCTGTGCTGGCAAAAGTAACCTTGTCGGGAGTTGCATCTGTCGAGACATAATAGGTGTTGTTCTGTAAATTGTGAATCTTGTAGTAATGCTTGTCAAAATCAGTGGAGACTGTAAAAGGAGAATCTGGCCAAGTAAAAGACCCGCTATAGGATATGAATTTCCACTTGGAGTTGGCATCATTGATATACTGATTATTTGTCAATCTGATGGGATTGGTAGCAGCCATACTACCATTTTGTTTGTTCAGACCTATCCATTGTGAACCATTCGGCTTTATGTCAATGTTGTAAAAATCAACAGCACCATTAGACGTATTCACATCAAGTTTGAACATAAACTTATCCGGGTTAGAAGAATCGAAATCTGCTAAGGTGATTGTCCTTCCGGATGAAGCATAGTCACTATTGCAAATGTATTTTCCTGTACTATTACTGACAATATAGTAATATTGACTACCACCATCAGTACCAGCATCCAAGAAATACCACAACATATATTCGCCAGGTATATTATTGGTGTTGACATTAGTGCCTTTAGGTACCATATAAAAACTTTGGAACGCAAGGGTCTGAATCAGATACAGTTTCTTCTCGCTGTTATCATAAACACCATTGCTGTTTTCATCTGTTGTCAACTCAACAGGTTCCTGTGCCCATGCAGTAGCCACCGGCAGCATCACCATCAGTAATGCCACGACTCGAAGATGTTTCCATGCACTGATTAAGACACTTTTCATCAATTCTACAACTCTATGTGATGTTTATCTTACAAAATTACGTTTCATCAATACATATGCAATGTCTTGCAATATGCTGAATAATAGTTTATGATAAGGCAATCGTCTTGATAGATGCTTTAAAAATCAAAACTACGAAAATAATAATTTTATTATAATAATGTAAAAAAAAAGTGCCTCGGGGGAGGCACTTTCTAATTTCTATGAGGTGTAAACTTTATTTGCCGTTCACTATCACCTTGGTGTCGCCGCCGACGGTACCCATATTGCCACCGCCGTAGACGTTGCCGTAAACAAGGGGTTTGTCTTTGACGATGACTTCCGTGTCGGCGTTGACCGGCGCTTGGTTGCCGCCACCGAAGATGCTTCCCAGCACAACGGTTCCATCCTCTACACTGACGAAGGTGTTGCCTTTAACCAGGCTTTCGTCGCCGCCACCGAAGATGTTGCCGGTCTGGCTGTCGCCTCGGGTGCCTACGGTGGTGGTGCCTTTGAGGGTGAGTCTGGTGGTCTGGACGGAACCGAGGGTGTCTAGTTCGACAGTGGTGTGTACATAGTTTGTATCATTGCTCGAACTGGTGCCGGTGCCGCCGTTGCTGAGCGAATTGACGTTCTTCCAGTAGTAGGTGGTGGTGCCAGAGAATACGCCCGGCTCGAACATGCCCGAGGCACTGTTGTAGTTAGGGACCTGGGTGAAGCCAGCATCCCTCACCTCGAGGGTGGGCAGCGAGGCCGAGTAGCCGGCACCGAAGACATTGCCCCTGACGGTGCAGCTGTCGAGGATGGAAGTGGTGGTGTCGGTCACCTTGCCGAGGCTGCCGCCGCCGTAGAAGTTCGTCTCGATGGTGCACTTCTTCAAATTAGAATACACCTTGTTACATTGCGCCAGCGAGAAAGAGGCAAACTTGATGAAGAAACGGGCACCCGTCTGACCGCTACTCCACACGAAGAACTCGT
>DBXB01000044.1:14681-16750 GCA_002309155.1 Bacteroidales bacterium UBA1223
GCCACACCGGGGCCTTTCTTGCCGTACTTGGCATCTGGTGCGTTGGTTTTTGTTCCGTTATAGTATTTGCCCCGTTCGTTTTCATGATCTGTGCTGCTTCCGGGATTATAGTAGTATTTTTGGAGTGTATTCCAACTGTAAGAAGTGGCATCGAAATATTTCTTTCTGGAATAGGAGAGACCGCCGTAGCCGGCACCGAAATAGGTGCCGAAGAAGCAGCCCTCGGCGTGGGTGGTGACTTTCTTGCCGTCCTGCATGTTGCCGAACTTTGGGCCACCACAGTAGAGCGTCACATGGCTGTTGTAGATGTCGACCGTGACATTGCCTTGGACAGGCTTGGCGTCGTTGGTGCCGCCGCCAAAGAAGTTGTCGATGTCGGCATTGTATATCTGCCACCGCACGTTGCCTTTGATGCCCTCTTGAGATGCCCCCGCCGCCTCATGGAAATAGCCGCCGCTGATGTAGCATTCGGCATTATCTTCCCTTACCGCGGCATTGGCGTTGTAGGTGCCTGTGAGATAAAAGCCTGGGAATTCACCTCCAGTCACTGACACCGGCACGTGGGGGGTCGATTTACTGCCGTCGCTATGGGTGCCCATGCCGAATTCTTTGATCCACACGTTACCACCGACGTGGATGTAGTAAACCTTACCATTAACATCACTGTTCTGAGTGGACACAAATTGGTCGAAGACACCACCGAGCAGGATAAGAGGAGCATCTACCTTGCCGGTATTATCATTACCGTCACCAGTCCCCAAATTTTCGTATTCAAACTGAGAAGAGTAAATTAATGCGGTATTGGTAATCTCGAACCATCCTCTGGTCTTGCAGATGGTGAAATTGCAGATGAGGTTCGCACCGTTAGGCTTCTGCGCCTGCGCCGTACCAATAACGTCAAGAAAATCAAAACGGATTGGACAAATATTCAAACGCTTTTTATGGTGGTAGATGAGGCTGTAGTCGGGTTCGTGGTCGTTGTCCTCGTCCACCGACATTATGGTAAAGGGTTTGGTGCCATTCGACGGCACACCGTCCAGGTGGAAGTTTCCTACCAATACGACCGCATTGTCATAGACTGTTGTTCCCGAGCCAAGACCGGTAATGCTGGTCTTTACGTTTTGACCGTTGAACTGGGTGGTGTTATTAACAGTTTGGGTGCCCGTCTGGGTGACGTTCTGCTTGCCAGAATAATCGGCTTTGTACACCACGTCGTAGTTAGCGTTGGCGACGTATATCGCATTGCCCCAGTAGGGCTCGATGGTGATGCTGGTCACACCATAGGGCACATCGAAGTAGGCACCCTGAGAGAAGACTCGCCCACTGACGGAGTAAAGGTCCTTGTTCGAACTGCGGCGATCGGCATAGTTGTGGTCGGGGTAGTCGGTGATGCCCGAGGTGGGGTAGTTGGCCGAGGTGTAGGGGTCGCCGTCGATGGCGTCGATGGCCGTAATCTTCCAGCCGGTAACCGCCTTGTTGCCTGTGTAGTTGCCCGTGCCCACATCGTTGTAGTATGGCAGCTGCACCTTGTCGTAGTTGTAGTTGAAGCGGTCGAAGTCCTTGTCGGTGCGCTGCAGGGTGAGGCTCGACGTTGTGATGCCGGCACCCGTGGGAGCGTTACTGCCCACGCCACTGATAGTCACGCTCAGCGTCTTGCCCAACTTGCCACCATGGTTGCGACCTGCAGAGGTGCTGGTGGGAGCGTTGTCGAAGTCGGGATTGATGATGGAAGGATAGTAGCCTTGAGCCTTGAGAATGGGGTATGGTTTGGGATTGGCGATGGTGCGGTCAGCGGTTTCGAGCACCCATTTGAGCATCTGGCCACCGTTAGCCGCCGAGCCGGTGGCATAGAAAGCCGCCAGCTTCTTGTTGCTGTTGAGCAGCAGACGGTAGAACTCGTGACGGTTCAGGAATTTCTCCTCCACGGCCAGTGCGCTGTTGTATTTATTGTTGCTGATGGCCTTGGTCTTCAACTCGTCGTAGGCATAGTAGTTGAAGGTGTTGAGACCACCTTGCAGATTGGCGATGTTGGTGCCGCCGTATACGGGCGAGACGGTGGTGCCGCCGGT
>DBXB01000044.1:16891-17551 GCA_002309155.1 Bacteroidales bacterium UBA1223
CCGGTGTTGCCGGTGCCGCCCACCGAACCACTGAGGATGCCTACATTGTAGATGCGGGAGGCACCATTGGCTTCGCCACAGATGGCACCCGTGTTGTCACTATGACCGCTGATGGCCACGCCGTCGAACAGCAGGTTTTTCACCGTACCTCCGGTGACGGTAGCGAAGAGGGGTTGCTTCAGGCCGGTGATTTTGTACGGCATCTTGGTGTTGGGGTCTATTGCGGCCTCTAGAGTGCCGGTGAAAGGACCTGTTATTGTGGTATGACTGGCACCGCTGACATTGGCTGTCAGACGATAGTGTCCTGNNCCCTGCCATATCACTGATGCTGCTTAGCGATGAGATTTCTGTCGGTTGTGACAAGACTGTTGTCGCCGACAGTATTATTGTCATTAATATTATAATACGAAAATATTTGCCCACACTTTTCAATCTTTTCAATCTTTTCTCCAATATATATTAACGTATAAATATATATATTCGCAATAATTTGTCTGTTTTCGATAAGGTTTTAAAGTCTAATAATACACTGAAATATAATATATATTTATAAAAATATACTCTCTTATTCTAAGAGAATTGAATTGCAAAATTAATAATTTTTATTGTAAATTGTAAAAAAAAGTGCCTCGGAGGAGGCACTTTCTAATTTCTATGAGG
>DBXB01000014.1:0-771 GCA_002309155.1 Bacteroidales bacterium UBA1223
GACAATGTCGTTGAGGTCAGCTCGTTCAACTACGACGAGCACTTGAACTGGAAGCACAGTTACGTTTATGAGTATGACGAGGATGACAACTGGGTGCGCCAGACCATCTTCCGCAACAACAACCCCTATCAGGTTATAGAGCGCGAGATAGCGTTCCCGGCTGACTGATAATTATTCTTGCCGTTAGAGGCATAGCAAAATAGAGAGGAGACCCAACAAGGTCTCCTTTTTTTATCTATAAACTATAGATTTTTCTAGATTTTTCTAGATGTCCTAGAATCTCTAGAAACTCTAGAAATTCTAGATGCTCTAGGACTTCTAGAAGAAAAAAAATGAAAATTTTTTCAAAAAAAATTTGGTGGTTTAAAAATTTGTAGTACTTTTGCAGTGTACTAATCAACTAATACAGTGGTGATGTAATTGTACAACGAGCTGAAAAGTAGTAAAATAAACAATAATTTAAAATTTTTAAACTATGATTGACATTAAAGATTTCTCGTTTGCTTACACCAAAACTTTGGTATTTGACAACATCAATCTTCAATTTAAGAAAGGTTCAATCTATGGCCTTTTAGGTGAGAATGGAGTAGGCAAGACCACCTTGCTGAAAGCTATCAGCGGTTTGCTGAAACCTACTGCTGGCAGTTGCACTGTCGACGAGCAGGTGAGTTTCGACCGCAATCCGTCGTTCCTGCAGAGTATCTTCCTGTTGCCCGACGAGGTGCCTCTGCCCGACAGCGCAACACCGGAAAAATTCTTTGGTGACCTTGC
>DBXB01000014.1:888-4604 GCA_002309155.1 Bacteroidales bacterium UBA1223
TTGGCGCTCAACACCGATTATCTTCTGCTCGACGAGCCGACCAATGGTCTGGATATTCCGTCGAAGGCAGACTTCCGCCGTATTCTCAGCGAGAGGGTGGGAGATGAGCAGACTATCATCATCTCGACTCATCAGGTGAAGGATGTAGAGAATCTTATCGATCCTATCATTATTATATCGAACAACAACGTGCTTCTCAACGCCTCTGTCGAACAAATCACCGAGAAGTTTTATTTCGAGTATGGCGGACAGCAGCGACCTGACGCACTTTACAGTGAGATGATGCCTGGCGGTTTCCTCAATGTGATGGTCAATAACGGCATGGGCGAGAGCCAGATAAATATCGAGGGACTCTTCAACGCAGTGTTGCGCAACCAGGGAACAATCCGTCAGTTGTTTATGAAATAGACAAATCAAGTTTAATGTTGATTAGGCAACCTATCAACCTATCAACGTATCAACATATCAACGTATCAACATATCAACCTATCAACGTATAAAAAATCAATCACAATGAATAAATTCAGTTTCAATCGTTTTGGTAAAGTCATGGTTCGTGACTTCCACAATACATACTCACTTTTCGGTATGAGCATGCTCATAACAATGCTTATTCCTCTCTTTTTATGGTTATTCTCATTGGCTGTGCGGGATGATGTGGTAGAGGTGTGGAACCGCCGCAATTTCATCTTTTTGGCCACAGTCATCACTGCGGCAATCTCAGCTATTAAGATTTACAATAGCTGCAACCTTGTCGGCAAGGGTAACTATTTCGCCATGTTGCCAGCATCGCTCGGTGAGAAGTTCGGCAGTATGATGCTTTATAGTATGGTGATTTGCCCGTTGGCTGTTTATATCGGTGCGGCGGCTGTAGACACCATTCTTACTGCTCTGCCTTTCGGTCCCTACAAGGCTTACCTCTGGCAGACTCCAGAATGGATGGATAGTTTTGGCGATATATCGTTCTCATTGGCTACCTCTTTCCAGGGCTTTGTTGTGGTTGCTATGAAAATCATCACCATTGCATCGCTCTTTATGCTTGCCAACACCATCTTCAAGAAGAACAAGTTCATGAAGACCATCCTTTGGCTCGCGCTTATCGGCTTCGTTATGATTCTTATTGTCGCACCCATAATGACTCGCATTAACTGGAATTTGGGAGAGATTTGGAATAAACTTCTTACTTTTGCCGACAGGATGGGTATTAATAGTCCCGAGGATGTGATGAACTTCTTCTTCTGGCTGAATGTCATCTTCTTTGCGGTGCTGACTTTCCTTTTCTCATTCATCACCTACCGTAGACTTAAGAAAATGCAGTATTAAAAATGTTGATATGGTTAATGTTGATATGTTGATAAGGCAACGTATCACCATATAACCATATCAACTTATCAACAAATAATATCATGGACTTCAAGAAACAAAAACCGATATACCACCAGATTGCCGATATGCTATGTGAGAGAATTGTCGGCGACGAATGGAAGGCTGAGGAACGCATACCGAGTGTCCGCGATGTCGCCATACAGCTCGGTGTGAATCCCAACACAGTGATGCGGACTTTCGATTTCCTCCAGCAGGTCGAGATTATCTACAACAAGCGTGGCGTGGGCTACTTCGTGTCGCCCGACGCCAAAGACAAGATTCTCGCATTGCGGCGAAAAGAGTTCGTCGAGGAGGAACTTCCAGAGTTTGTGCAGAAAATGAAGTTGCTGGGTCTCCGATTCGACGACCTGAAGAAATATGAGTGAAGATTTTGCAGTGAGATTAAATATTTCAAATCTGTTTACGTTTAATAAGAAAAGATTAAAAAGATAAAAAGGTTTAAAAGGTTTATCACCATATCAACGTATCAACAAAAATCATATCAACGTATCAACATATCAACAATCCCCATCTATGCGTGAAATAACAAAACATACGATTCTTCTGCTGGCTGCGGTGTGCATGGCTTTTGCCTCCAATGCACAGAGCCAGGTGAAGGGCTCATTGGTTGATAAAACGGACAATCAGCCGATTCTCTATTGCAACTGCGTGTTGCTCAATGCACAGGACAGCACCTTTGCATATGGTACCACAAGTGACGACAAGGGGCATTTCACCTTCAAACAGGTTGCCGACGGCAACTACTTGTTGCGTGTCACCTATGTCGGTTATGAGTATTATTGGCAGTCGCTTGATGTGAAAGGCAATATGGATTTGGGTCGTATAGACCTTAAAAAATCGACGAGAGTGCTCAACGCTGTCACCGTCACCGCTCAGAAGCCCCTCTATGCCGTTGATGGCGAGAAGAATACGTACAATACCACGGAAGACCCAAGCATTCAGACGGGTACCGCCAGCGATGCGCTGCAGAATGCCCCGGGTGTCGAGGTCGACGCCGAAGGCAACATCACCCTGCGTGGTGTGAGCAGTGTTGAGATATGGATTAACGACCGCCCGTCGCATATGAACGAAGAGTCGTTAAAGCAGTACATCAAGCAACTGCCCGCCAATGCTATAGACCGCATCGAGGTGATTACCAATCCCTCGGCGCGATACAGTAGCAAGGGAGGTGTGATCAATATCGTCACCAACCAGAAAGTGAAGAGGAATGAGTTGCTGTGTATAGGTGTGCGAGGTTCCACAATGCCGTCAGTGTCGCCGTGGATCAGTTATGTGTGGGCAAACGAGAATGTGGATATCAATTTCTACATTAACGGCAGTTATTCGCGTCACGCCGCCGCTGTCGACGATACCAGCACTTTGTTCGACGCCAATGGCGACACCAGTCGTTTTATGCAGTATAATACCGATAACCGAATGCCCTATTGGGGAGGTTATGCCGGCATGAACCTCAACTGGCGCATCGACAGTATGACAACCTTGTCGGCATGGATGGGCGCCTATCCATATTGGGACCAGAATTCGTTCTTCAACGATTTCACCTACTACGAGTATAACGGTGGCACGAGGACAGACCTTGGTTACATAGACACCACGCTGAACAATGGTTTCTCTTATGGTGGATATGCCGGAGCCTGGTATGAACATCGTTATGACACGACAGGTCGCAAGATAAGTATCTCGCTCAATGGCAACTACTGGTCGAACGGTGGCTATTCCGACGACTGGCGCTATTTCAATTCGCCGACACGTGCTGACTTTAGGCGGCACCTTACCGGAGATATGTACAGTTCCGGTCTCAGCGGAGAGGTGAACTACACCCATCCGTTCAAGAATGGATATGAGATTGAGACTGGTGCCGAGTTCGGTGTGGGACGCTTTTACGATGACGAGAAACTCGACAGCTTGCTTCCATCCGGCGACTGGGGTAATATGGCTTATCGGTCGTATTTGGAACAGGCGACAAGTCTTACGCCGTCGGTCTACGTCACGGGTCAGAAGCGTTGGGGCGGTTTCACCACCAAGCTGGGCTTGCGTTTCGAGGAGAAATATGGCAAAGCGACGCTGGAGCATCATTCTCTCAACGACAAGATGCCGTTCGACAAATCGTATCCAGGCATTGTGCCCAGCATCCACCTCAGTTATCAGACAAAGACCTTTGAGAGTTACAGTCTCAGTTACACCCGCCGTTTCTCGATGAGCCAGGAATGGCCTGAATATATGCTTTTCCGTCGTTATGAGGACTATAGCTTCAGTACGGGTAACCCCAACCTGCTTGTCTCCTACACCCACAACCTCGAGGCGGCTTTCAATAAGTATATCTCCAAGTT
>DBXB01000014.1:4738-4866 GCA_002309155.1 Bacteroidales bacterium UBA1223
ATCGGCACATCGCATACCGAAGGCATCGAGGTGAACATCACCTACCGGCCCAAAGGTTTCTTCAACCTGCGTTTCAATGCCTCGCTGTTTAATTATGGTTATGACTACAATGATTTCAGCGACAGCAA
>DBXB01000066.1:0-1939 GCA_002309155.1 Bacteroidales bacterium UBA1223
TATCAACGAACATCACTCCCCATTGCTTGCAACACAAACTTGTTCAAGGGAACTGATGCGGCAAACACTTTCATCACATAGTCCGCAAAACCGTCGCCGGTTACCACTTCTTGAGGGACCTCGTGCATTGTGCAGTAATCGTTGTATTTCAGCAAATCTATATGTTCCCAGTCGGCGGGATAGCCCTTTGGGGCTCTGCTCAACACCTTGGTGGTGAAAAACTTGTTGCCGAAATAACGTTTGTAGTTCTTGTCATTCATGATGGCAAGGAATTCGTCGGTATTGTAGAATATCTCCTGCCGTATGGCCGCCAGGGTCTCTTTCTCAGGCATAAAGATGCCTCCTCCCAGGTTGCAGCAGCCATGGAGACCATAGTCTTCCTGTCCCACTTGGAGGTAGTAGCCCGGGAGTCCCCCTTTTTTCACTCCGCCACTACTGAGGAAGAATGCTATATGCGTCTTGTAGGGTCGTTTGTCGGGCGAGAACCGTATGTCACGATAGATACGGTAGAGGCACCGTTTGGGGTCAGGGTGACCAATCGAAGGATCGAGAGGGTGTAGCCTGTCGATAATCTCTGCGGTGAACTCCACAAACTCCTCGCGTATGGCGTCATAGCGGTGCTTGTTGTCCAAGAACCACTCACGGTTGTTGTTATTCTGCAGTTCGTCGAAAAATGAGAAGACGTCGGGATTCATGACCAGCTTATTTTACGATGTCGGCAACTCCGTCAGAAATGCAGTCAAGCAACTGAAGTTCCATGGCGTTGGTGAATGTCGTGTCGTAAAGATACATCTGATACTCTTTCTCAATAGCCTCGATGCACGATATTGCCTCCTGTCCTTCAAGTTGATAACATTTGCATGCGGCTTTGCCGGCCTCTATACCTTTTTTATGAGGGTCTTTGTTTCCGCACGCTCCAAATACCATCATTGATGCCAGTATGACGAGTAGAGTCTTGATTTTTAAATTCATAAACTGTGCAAGTTGGTTGTTTGTCAAATGGTTTTATTTTGCAAAGATACAAAAAATAACTATACAAAAAAAAGCATCTGAAAACAGATGCTTTTTTATCACGTGGAAATGATGTGGATTATTGTTCTTTAGTGTTTGTCTCTTCAGTGAAGGTGGGGATCTCTTCTGTCGTGGCTTCCACGGTCTCAGGCTTGATGTTGGGCTGCTCGAGTCCATAACCTTTCTTCTTGTCGACGGCACGGAGATAGATCGATATCAGGAGTGCGGCGATACCAAGTGCGGCGAGCATCACCAATGCCCAGGTGTAGTCAAGTTCATGTGAGGCCTTGCCTTGGTTGGTGTTGTTGAGGACGATACCAATCAGTGCGGGGAAGAGTCCAAGACCGATATTCTGAATCCAGAAGATAGCGGCATAAGCGGAACCGATAATCTTCTCATCCACCAGCTTGGGCACGGAGGGCCAGAGGGCGGCGGGGACCAGTGAGAAGCTTGCGCCAAGGACGAGGATGGTCACATATGCAACAATGACACCGCCGACTGCAGAGCTTGCCGACACACCGGGCAGGATGAAAGCGAAGGTGAGGTGGCAGACAACGAGTAGCAGTGAGCCGAGCATCAGCATCGTGGCGGCTTTACCCTTATGGTCAACATAGTTGCCAAGGATGGGGGTGATAGCCACGGCGAGCAGCGGGAAGACGGCGAAGATGGTCTCGGCGGTACCGCGCATGTAACCCATATAGCAGTACACCACCAGGGCGACGACAGCGATGCCCATGAGACCGAATTTCAGACCTTTGTTATTCTTGATAAAGTTGCTGGAGAATGAACCTGCGGCTACGACGAGCATCAGGATGTACTGGACGATGGTCACAGAGTTTCCACCCCAGAAGGTGTTGGGGTCGGCAGGGGTCAGCGTCAGATTGCACTGAAGCATGTTGACAGCATATTTCTGGAAGGGGAAGATGGC
>DBXB01000066.1:1945-2637 GCA_002309155.1 Bacteroidales bacterium UBA1223
AGCCAGAAACCAAGGCTGGTGAAGATCTTGCCAAGGTCGCTGAGTTTGAAGGGGTCGTCTTTCTCTTCAGCTTCACCGGTCTGAGCGTCGAGTTTCTTGTCCATGAAGAAATAGGTGATGAACATGATAAGGGCGATGCAGAGCAGCACGACACCGAACTTGACGGCGTTGTCGACGTGGATTTCACCACCGAGTTTTGCAAAGTAGGGGCTGAAAATCATACAGGTGGCGACGCCAAGACGGGCAAGGGCCATCTCGGAACCCATGGCCAGGGCGGTCTCACGGCCTTTGAACCATTTTACGATACCACGGCTCACGGTGATGCCGGCCATCTCACAGCCACATCCGAAGAACATAAAACCTAAAGCGGCCAGTTTCGCAGAGGCGGGCATACCGTCGCAGAAGGGCAGTATAGCGCCGATGACAGGCAGCTCTCCGTTCCAGTTGAGATGGGTCGTGAACCACTGCTCGAGTCCTGTGCCAGTGAAATAGTCACTGACAGCATAAAACTTAATCAATCCTCCAAAGAGCATCACGGCACCCGAGAGAACGGCGGTAAAACGCACGCCCATCTTGTCAAGGATGATGCCGGCGAAAATCAGGAAGAAGACATAGACGTTGAGGAACACCTCAGCTCCCTGCATACGACCGAAAGAGGCACTGTCCCATCCTCTGGTATCCTGCATCAGGTC
>DBXB01000066.1:2701-2863 GCA_002309155.1 Bacteroidales bacterium UBA1223
CAGTGCAGTCCAGCGCATACCAGCACTGTCTCTCAATGTTTTAATACCTGTTTGTGTCATATAATTGTTTTTTAGTAATTTTTTGCAAAGGTACGAAAAAAAACGATATTAATGTTAAAATGAGAGTTTAATTGTTTAATCGAAATCATTTGTCCCTTAACT
>DBXB01000066.1:2909-18635 GCA_002309155.1 Bacteroidales bacterium UBA1223
GAGGCAACACCATAAAAAATAAAATACAGTGAGCAACTTCCCCTAACTCCCTTTTAAACTCCCTTATCATAAAAAAAAGCGGGGCTCCGTACAGGAACCCCGCTTTTGTCAGACTTTAGTCGACTAATGTCGGACATTAGCGGACTATGACTATGCGTTTGGTGCCGATGCCTTCGACCTTGATCAGGTAGACTCCTGTAACAGGAATGCCATAAGTCTCGGTCATAGTGGCTGTTGCAGTGTGGTGCAACATGCGGCCGTTGATGTCAAACACATAAACCTCACGGCCTTCAGCGCCTTGGAGGACGATGTTACCATCCTTGCCATAGGCATTGATATTGATGCCGTCAGCATCGTCGATGCCTTCCTGGTCAGGAGCGAAGGTGGCCGTGAGGGTGATGTCCTCAGTCACGACGCCGCTGATAGTATTTGTGGTCACACCATTGCTCCAGCTTACGAAATGGTAACCCTCGTTGGCTATTGCGGTAATTGTAACGACCTCACCATACTCATAGGCGTATACTCCAGGAGCCGGGTCTGTGGTACCCATGGTGGGATCGTTCACGGCAATAGTGACATTGTAAGTCGGGTTTTGTCCGATGGGTGCAAAAACAAAGTGGAAATTCATAACCATGCCTATCATCTCGCCATCAACCTCGATGGTGTCGAGTAAAGGCGCACCCTGTTCAAGCTCCGTACCTTCGGTGTACATGGTGTCAGCGAATGTGCCATAGCCAGGCATCGTGACGTACTCGTAGATTGCGGAGATGTAGTAGCCTTCAGCGGGAATTGCTCCAAGGATGAAGACGTCGTCTTCAACAAAGTAGTGTGTTCCGACTGCAGGAAGGGCGGTACCCCAGTTGGCATTGTTGACAGAAGTGATGACTGTCAAGGAATCGTTCGGTACGATAGGATCGCCTGCGGCGAAATTAGCGGTTACTGACCACTCGTATGCGCCGTCGCCAGCTTCTACCAGCCATCCGCCAAAGATGTCAAACACGTCGTCCATGGCCCAGTTGAAAGTGGTATCCATAACTGTACCATAGCCGGGAACAGTGATGTTGATAGTCCAGCCTTCGAGGTGGTAGCCTTCGTAAGGCATAGCGATAACACTTGCATTTTCGCCCTCAACGAAGTAGTGAATGCCAGGAGCGGGGTTGGTGGTACCCATGGTGACGTCGTTGACGTTGATGGTGACCTTCATGGAGTCAGGTACATAAGCGCCAGTTGTGATTTCCACATCGTCAATCAGGAGCAAGAACTGGTCAGTGCAGTTGAAGTGACGGAAAGCAACGTAGATGTCCTGACCAGCATAGGCTGAAAGGTCGAGGTTCATAGCCTGACCGCTGGCAGAAGTCAGAGTCCACTGGTTCAAGAGTGTGAAATCGCTAGTATCTGTGTTGCCCGTAGTAGAGACATAGACACCATAGTGTTCTGCATAGTAGTCATCGTCGGCAGCTCCAACATTCCAAGTCATGGTGATATCGTTGTTGGCGGTGGTGTGCAGCAACGGGCTGACAAGCCAGTTGTCGGGAGTCAGAGCCATATATGTGCTGTTGTCATAGGACTCGGAAATCATCAATTCCTGATCCATACCTTGATAGATGTAGCTCCAGCCATGGCCGTCGCCATCGGCGTCGATGGTGGTCCAGCAGTTGCGGGTATTGCTGCTGTCTGCAAAGTTCTCGATAAATGGCAGGTTAAGGGCAGTGCCACTGCAGGATGTCATTGCGACAACGGTGGCTATGTCGGAGCTGTCGGAGTCGGAGCATAATGCCTGTACACCGAGGGTGTAGGTTGTGGTGGCGGTGAGGCCAGTGAAGGTGTAGGTGTTGGTGGTCACGTTGGCAACAAAGGTGGTGCCGTTGTAGACGTTATAGCTTGATGCGCTTCCTGTCCAGCTGATGGTGATGCTGGTCTCAGTGGTGGCATCTACAGTGACCGAGGGCATTCCACAACTCGGGCAGGGGGTATACATTGCGTAGACGGTGTCGCCAGTGATGGTGCTGGCGTCTGCGATGGTGCAAACAACAGCTCCGGAACCGTCGATAATCTGGAAGCTGACCTCGTCATCATACTGACCGGGTATCCATCCAAAAAACACAGGAGCGCCACCGCAGACGTTGTAGGTCTCGGTAAGGGTGCTACCCGATGAAATGGTGAAGTATCCTACCATTTCGCCGTTCTGGACAAAATAGAGAGTGCCGTTGTTCCAGCCATCACCGTAGCTGTCGGTACCAACGATAGTAATCTGGCAACTGCCGCCAGCGCAATCAGTGCGGGCACTGACGGTTACTGCGTTGGAGGATTCTGTTGCCGAGCAGTTGGCAACAACACCAAAGGTGTAATTGGTGCTGGCGGTAAGTCCGGTTACTTCATAGTAGGTGGTGGTTACGCCAGTGGCTTCAACATTGCCGTTGGAATTATAGATGGAGTAGGTAACGCCGCTATTGTTGTCGTCGCTCCATGAAAGGAACACGCTGGTGGCGGTAACGCTGTCTACAGTCAGATCAGAGACGGGATAGCAGAAGCTGCCGCTCATCTCTGTGAAGACTACGCTGTCAATAGCAACACCGTATCCGTAGCCGTCGGTCATCTCGAAGGCGACCTGATAAACTTCACCAGGGATGGTGACACTCTCGACTGTCCATGTGGAAAATTCGGTGGTGTATTCAACGACCTGATGCCAAGCGCTGTCGATATGGGCGCGATAGTACACGCGGAGTTCATCCTGATCGCCGCTCCATGAACGCTGGATGTGGGCAAAGTCGAGAACAATACCATCAGTAACATTGTCGAGAACCGGCGAGATAAGTTTGGTCACATTGCCAGAGCTGCTATGCTGTATCTTGGCATTGAGAGAACCACTGTAAGCGCCAGTTGAGGCGCTGTAGTCGCCGGTGCCGATGCTCCAGGTGCCAGGACCGTCGGTAGTCCAGCAGGCAACAGTATTGCTGGTTGACTCGAAATCCTCTGTGAAGGGCAGGGCGATAGCTGTGCAGGCGGTGTTGAAGGTGACATAGACCGTGTCGCTCTCGTCGTTGCCACAGTCAGCGGCGACGCCAAAGGTGTATTGAGTCGAAGCCAACAGGCCGGTCAGCACGATGCTGTTGGTAGTGACGTTCTGATAGAAGGTGGTGTCGATGTCGGAGACAATATAGACATTATAGCTTGAGGCATTGCCAGTCCAAGTCAGTGTGGCACCGTCGTCGGTGATGTTGTCGGCAGTCAGGCCGGTAACAGGCAGACAGTTGGGAGCCTCTTCGATGGTGACATCGTCGACAAACCAGTACCAGGCAGTGCTGGTGGGATTATGACGCATTGCTATACGTGCACCAGTGGGAGCGCCGGCAAAGGTAACGGTCTTCTCGACGATAGCGCTGAAATCGCTGTAGGTGTAGGTATCAAGAACGACAAAAGTAGTGGCATCAGTGACATCGGTAACATAACCTACCGAGAAGGTACCGCAACTTGAGCTGGTGAAGCTTTCCGGACGGGTCCAGAAGCGGAGCTGCAGGGTGCTGATTTCGTCATCAGTCTCGGGCAGAGCTATTACGTTAGTAGTGGCACCGCTGAACTTAAGAGACATGGAACCTGAATGTGAATAGGAGGTACTATTGTTCACGGCCGCTGTGCCACTGCCAATCTTTGTCCAGCAATAAGGAGTGCCACTTGTCTGATCTTCGAAGGTCCAGGTGTAGGGGGCTTCAAAGGCTTCGCATGCAGTGCGTGTGCTGACGGTCATAATGGTCGCATCGCCTGAGGTGCAGTTTGCCTGAATACCGAAGGTGTAGTTTGTGTTGGAAGTGAGGTTGTTGACGGTATAAGTGGTGCCGGTCACATTGGAAGCAATCACCGCGGGGGTTGATGGTTCCATGTTGTAAATTGTGTAGGTGGTACCGGCGGCATTGGTGTTGTCATTCCATGTGAGATCGACACTGTTGGAGGTGGCGCTGGCATTGATGTTTGAGACTTCAATGCAGGAAGGCATAACCTCGAGGGTCATATCGTCAAGGTAAAGGCTGCCGCTGCCTCTCATCACAACAAGAACAAGGTTTGCGTCGTTAGCAGGGGCATTGGTCAGAGCGATCGTATAGAGCGAATGTGTCGTGCCAGTCACCACTGCACTGTCAATCAGAGTTAAGGTGCTCATATCAGCGCGGTCAGTCATGGTATACACATAGACTTTCTTATCATAAGAAGTGCTGGACGAACGTCCCCAGAAGGAGAGGCGGTTACCGTTCATCGGGTAGCTGTTAACGTTTATCTCGGGGAGAATGAATGCCATGACCTCAGGATATGAGGAGGATGTGATGCCGTAGAAATAGAGGCTGCGGCTGCCACCGTGAGCGTAGGTGCTACTGCTGTAACTGTAAGGGTATGTGGTGCCACTGGTTGCCTCAGGCGAAACATACCGGTTGCTGCACCAAGGTAATGCAGTTGCCGCAGTAGTGCTCTGTATCTCTTCTGCCTCAAAACCACAGGTCCAAGGAAGTGATAATGCCTCGCACTCAGTGCGGAAAGAGACAGTCATCATGTTGCTTTCATTGTCGTTGGCACAAGTGGCGGTAACTCCAAAGGTGTATGATGTGTTGGGCAACAGAGTGTTAAGTACTGCAAATGTGTCAGTATACATAAAGGCGGCAGAATCGAAATTGCCGTATTCGTAGAGAGTGTATCCAATGCCTTGACCCTCCCAGGAAAGGGTGGCGGTAGTTGATGTGATGTCGCTTACGGTAAGATTAGTTACAGGCAGGCAGGCGTTAACATCAGGAGTAATGGTGTAATAGCGTCCGGGAGCAGGCCAAGTGCCTGAGGCATTGTTGGTGGCTGTACCGGAAGTGAGAGGGGTCATAGAACTGGAGGCAACATTGAAAAGAACAATGTCGTTGGCGCCAGAACTGGCTCCAAGCTGATAAGCGGCACCGGGGCCAGCGGCAGGAGCTGTAGGCGAGTAGATCAGAGTCACGCTGCTGTCAGCCTCTGAGAACTGCACCTGAAAGGTGTAGTGGTTGGCACGAGTAGCGGTCGTGTAAGTTCCTGTCGAAATCTCGATGACTGCGACACGGCTACCTTCGCTGCCGAAAACTTGGTAAGCGATGTAGTCGCCCAAAACCATACAACCGTCACATCCAAGTCCGCAGATCTTGGGAGCATTGACGCCGGCGTTTGAGGCGCTGAAAGGAGTTGTGTAATTACTCGTTCCAATTTGAGTCTCACCCAATTTCACAGTACCATCACTGTTGACGGAGAACTGTGTGTAGTTGGTGCCGGCAAAGTAAAACGAGAATCCGATGTTTGTGACTTCCGTTTTCTTGCTGTCGCCAGTTGTCGCCGACGTCGATGTGGTGAACGAAGATGCATCCAACAGCATTGTGCTGTCTTCTGTCAGCGTGTACCATCGTGTGTTGTCCACGCCAGTAGAGAACTGGTAGATGGCATTCAACTGTGCATTCGATACAAACGGCAACATCATTGCCGCGAGTATCAAAGTACGTAAAAGCTTTTTCATAAGATAATAAATTAAAATGGTTAAAAAAAGGATTTTCTTAAAAACTGTTAAACTAACTTATTGTATTATTGCGTTTTTGGTGTTTTTTAAAAGGCAAAGATACAAACTTTTTTTATTCTGCAAAAAAATATTACTCTTCCTTGAAAATGAAGAGTTTCTAAACTGATTTTTTTTCTCTTTTGCAAAATGTGTTATTTTTTGTCGGAAAATTGCAGACGAACAAAACTGAGGTAAAAAAGGATGAGAAGGTTGAAAGGGTTTAAAATGTTTGAAAGGTTAAAAGTTTAAGAGTTTAAAGGGGAGTTAAGAGGAGTTAAGGGAAGTTAAGGGAAGTTAAGGGACAAATGATTTCGATTAAACGATTTAACAACTTCACAATTTCACATCTTCACCATATCACCGAATCAACATATCAACAATCTTAATATATATAATGTATTAATACATATTTATTAGTTTAAGAGTTTAAGAGGATTAAAGGGTTTGAAGGGTTTGAATGGTTAAGAGTTTTCTGGAATTTCTAGAGTTTCTAGAATTTCTAGAGTCTCTAGAGTATCTAGGGCTTCTAGATCGTTAAGGTTAAAGTTGAGGTTATAAAAAAAAAAAGGTACCGCTATGCATGCGGTACCTCTTTTTGTATTAGGATTGATGTTTATCGTACGATAAACTTCGATGTGGCTGATTCGTTTCCGATGTTCACATTGACAAGGTACATGCCGTGTGAGAACTTGCTGCAGTCGATAGTGTAGTGGTGGTCACCTTCGCTGAGATAACCGAGCTTCTCGCTGTGGACAAGTTTACCGGTGATGTCGTAAATCTTGATGACGGCATTGCCGTTCTTTACGATGGAAAGGTCAAGTGTTGCGGTGGTTATTGCCGGGTTGGGGTAAATCTTCATAGAGTTCTGTCCATTGTCGACAACGTTGATGCCCCAGAAGTTGGAGTCGCAAACCTCGGCGACGTGGTCAGTGACGAAGGTGGTGTCCATGAAGATACCACGACCGTAGGTACCGAAATAGATGGCATAGGGATATTTGGTCTTTGCAAAGAGATATGTGACATCGTTGACACCTTCACGAGTGGTGTAGTGAGTGCTGGGAAGGTTGGAGGTCTGCTGTACGATGGAGGTTACAGGAACACCGTTGAAAGAGCCAAAATTCTGCCAGTTGGGGCTGTTGGCGTTTGTTGCGGTGAAGACGCCCTTCTCAGTACCGGCGTAGATTATGCCGTGGGTGCATTCCACAAGTGCTGAATAGACGGGATCGGTGGCACTCATGTTAGCGGCATTGTTGATGACCGGGATATTGGTGACGATGCGTGAAGGACTTGTGGCGTTCTTGACATAAACCATGTTGGGGTCGCCGTTATTGTATCCACCGAAGGTGATGATCAGGTTATCCTCGTTGTCGCGCGGGTCGACGCAGAGAGAAGTGATTGGACGGTTGAACCAATTGCCGTCAGCGGCGAAGATGGTGTCGAAATGAGTGATACGGGGGTTGCCAACGTAGTCTTTCTGGAATCTGAGTTGAGTCTTCATGGTCAGAGGATTGTTGGCGTCTGCGAGGGTGAAATCGTAGATGCGGAAGATGAAGCTCTTTCCTGTTGCGTCGTTGGTGACAGCGATGAAGATGCTCGTACCGTCACGGCTGAAAGCGACATCACCTACGGTATAACCAGCGTCAGCGGCGTAGAGAGTTGCCCAGTGCATGAGCTTGTTCAGGGTGTTGGGGTCGGTAGATGACGACTCAGAGAAGCTCCATACGTTGCGGAAATAGTTAGGAGTAAGAGTGATGTAGACAGTACCGCTACCAGAGGATATGTTGCGGCCGGTGACAATCATACGGCTGATGACCTTGTTGGGTACGGTATGGGTCATTCTATCCTTGACGGTGAAGGTCTCGGTGAAGGTATGGTAGAAAGGATAGTCATAGTTGGGTTTGGATGCCACAAGGACTTTGTCGCCGGGAACAATCTGAGTGTTGCCTGTCAGGACAGCCTCTTCTCCGTTGTGTATATATGCGACATTGGTATCGATAGTGAATGTGATGCTGTCGTTCCAGATGGTGTTGTTGGTAGTCTCCCAGATTCTCATCTTGGGGATGGGGTTGGAAGTGAGGACAGAGTTGGCGGTGAATGCATCGGCTATTGTCCAGGTCTGAGTGTTGGTGTAGTCTGCGTAGTCGTTGCAAGCACGTGCATAGCTGGCGACATCGATATAGCCGTCACGTCCGAGGTAGGAGAATCTGCCGGGCTCGGAAGAGACGAAGACGGTACGGCGGGTGAAGGGGAGAATCTGCTGGAAACGTGATGTGGCGACACCACCACCATTGCCATTCCAAATAATGTTCGACATGTGGTTGATGATGGAGTTGGGGTCATTGTCATACCATTCGTTGGTGGGGATGCTGCCGTGATGTGCGTTGCGTGCCTGGATGAACGGGCAGCTGTTGTCGATAGCACCACCGATGATGGAACCGTCGGGAGTTACAGCGATTTCGTTGAACTGAACGGTGTTGAGACCTTTGTTCAGAGAACGGAACACATACATGTCGGAAGTCTCGCTGATGTAGATACCGCCGTCGGTTGCAAAGTAGGTTCTCCAGAGAGTGTCACCATTGTCGATATAAACGGTGGGTATGATCTGATGAATTCCAGAGTGGACAAACATCGGGTTGGAGTAAACGGTTCCCATATAGTTGCCGTTGTTCATCTCATCTTCTGAGTAGGACTGTTTAATCCATTGGTAGTTGGAGTTTTCAACATAACCTTCGCCTGCCCACAGTGTGGCGCCACCAAGGAATATACGTTTGGGGTTGATGGGGTCGATGGCTATCGAGGCGTTGAGAGTTCCGGGATTGGTTGAGTTGAAAGGAACAACTGTCGCAGTGGTAAGACGGGTCCAGTTCTGCTGGTCCATTGTCAGGAACACACCGTCGAGAAGTCCGAGCTCGTTGACTACAACAGCGTACATATAGGTGTGGTGGGTACGTCCGTTGATACTGTTGTCCCATTCACGGACTGTCGTGCCGGCGAGTTCGATGCGTGACGAAGTGCCGAAAGCGCTGTTGCTGGTGGTCACGTCGACGGGCTGGGATTGTCCGGTGACATTACCGATGCGGTAAAGTCTTCCAGGAGCGCTGACGTAGGCGATATTGTCTAAAGGCAGCATGACGATATCCTGGATGCTTTCACCTGTAATGACAGCGGTGGGTTCGGTCTCCCAATCGGGATCCTCGATGCTGAGCTTCCATCTGTAGAGGCCGTTGTCGGTGCCTGCATAGATGTACATGTAGCTGTCACCTTCGACGGTCATTACGGCGACTCTGTTAATATAATCCCAGTTTGAATTGACTACGGGGTTCGTGGCAGTGATAAGCTTGAAACTGTTCTTGTCGGGATTGAAGCGATAGAGACCGCGACCACGGGGGGCCATACGGTCGTCGTTCACACCGTGTTTCTCGACCAGACCTTCACCGGTACCGATGAGGATTTGACCATTCGGCAGCTGTGCCATGCAGGAGATGGGCAGCGTGATTTCGTTATTGTCGCTGGTGAAGTAAGGGATGTATTGCCATGTAGAGCTAGCACTGGTGAGCTTGAACAGACCTCCGGCAACGCCTCCCGCATAGAGAGTGGTGTTGGTCGGATCGTTCTGATCGACAATCATGGCACGTACACGTCCACCAATGTTGTCTGGTCCTATTTCGATGAGATTGTTCATGTAATTTGCTTTCGTTTGGGCCGAGGCAAAATGGACTCCGCCAATGAAAGCAGCAACAATTAGACCGATTAGTAATTTTTTGCTTTTCATAAGATATTAATAATTAATTAGATTTTTGATTTCACGCTAAAAATATAATATGCAAAGATAAGTTTTATTTTTGAATATACTATGATTTCCCTATTAAAAAATCAAAAAAATTATCAACATTACAATTTTTTTTTTCGAGACACGTTTGTTTTCCGTTTTAAAAATGATTAGAAATAAAACGTAAAAATCATGAATGAGACAATAAACATTCAGGAATTGAATGCACGCATTGAGTGTGAAAGCGCGATAGTCGACACGCTTATGATGGAAATGCGTAAAAATATTGTGGGTCAGAAACATATGGTTGAGAGCCTGATGCTCGGTCTGCTTTCCAACGGCCACGTGTTGCTGGAAGGTGTCCCCGGTTTGGCAAAGACTCTGACTATTACCACGTTGGCAAATGCTATTGATGCCAAATTCAGCCGAATCCAGTTTACTCCCGACCTGTTACCGGCCGACCTTATCGGAACAATGATTTACAGTCAGAAGAACGAATCGTTCCAGGTTAAGAAAGGACCTATCTTTTCGAACTTCATCCTTGCGGATGAAATCAACCGTGCTCCCGCTAAAGTTCAGAGCGCCCTTCTCGAAGCCATGCAGGAACGTCAGGTCACCATCGGCGAGACTACCTACAAGTTGGAGGAACCATTCCTTGTGATGGCTACCCAGAACCCCATAGAGCAGGAGGGTACATATCCATTGCCCGAGGCTCAGGTCGACCGTTTCATGCTTAAGGTGGTTATCAGCTATCCTGAGAAGGAGGAGGAGAAACAGATTCTCCACCAGAGTCTTGGCGAGGGCTTCAACCGTCAGACTGCCATGATGAAACCCGAGGACATCCTGAAGGCTCGAAACCTGGTCAGGGAAGTCTATATGGACGAGAAAATCGAGAGTTATATTACTGATATAATCTTCGCGACCCGTTATCCTGAACAATACCGTCTTGAGAAACTTAAACCGATGATTAGTTACGGAGCCTCACCACGTGGTAGCATCAGTCTGGCGCAGGCTTCTAAGAGCTATGCTTTCATGAAGCGTCGCGGCTATGTCATCCCCGAGGATGTGAGGGTTGTGGCGATGGATGTCTTGCGTCATCGTATCGGTCTCACCTACGAGGCTGAGGCTGAGAATGTCAAGAGCGAGGAAATCGTCAACGAGATCCTTAACCGTGTCGATGTGCCATAAGTTTAAGAGTTTGAAAGTTTTCTAGAGTTTCTAGAATTTCTAGATTCTCTAGGATTTCTAGAGTATCTAGATTGTTAAAGTTAAAGTTTAATAACGAGAATCGAAATAACAACATAACAACTTAACAACACAACGATTAAACAATTAAACGATTAAACGATTAAACAATTAAACAATTAAACATATCAACATATCAACGTATCAACGATGAATGATGATATTTTAAAGAAAGTCCGCAAGATTGAAATCAAGGCGCGGGGACTGTCGCAGCAGATGTTCTCGGGCGAATACCACAGTGCCTTCAAGGGTCGTGGTATGGCTTTCAGTGAGGTCAGGGAATATCAGTATGGCGACGACGTGAGGAATATCGACTGGAATGTCACGGCACGTCTCAATCATCCTTATGTGAAGATATTCGAGGAGGAGCGTGAATTGACCGTGATGCTGCTTGTCGATGTCAGCGGTTCCCACCGGTTTGGCACCACGTCGCAGTACAAATCAGAGCTGATAGCTGAGATTGCAGCCACTCTTGCTTTCTCGGCGATACACAATAACGACAAAGTCGGTGTCGTGATGTTCAGCGACCGTATCGAAAAATTCATTCCTCCCAAGAAGGGTAGCAGCCATATACTCCGCATTATCCGTGAGCTTATTGATTATGAGCCAGTGGGTAAGGGGACTGATATCGCTGAGGCTCTGCGTTATTTCACCAATGTGACTAAGAAACGCTCGACAGCATTTCTTCTTAGCGACCTCTATGACGACGATTATGAGAATGCGTTGAAGATTGCCGCCGGCAAGCACGACTTGGTGGTCCTTCATATCGACGATCCCCGTGAACATGCCCTGCCCAGCATGGGTCTGGTGTCGTTCAGGGACCTGGAGAGTGGTGAGATACACTGGATTGACACCTCCTCGCGTGAGGTGCGACAGTCATACAGCGACTATTGTCGAAAGTATGAGGAACTGTGTGAGACTCTTTTCCAGAAATATGGTATCGATCACACTACTATCACTACCGGTCAAGACTTCGTCAAACCGCTTATCTCACTTTTTAAAAGGAGAAATTCATGAAACGCAACATAAAATTCTTATTGGTTCTGTCGTTTGTGGCTGTCAATCTGACCGCGGCTTCACAGACCGTTGCCGACAGTGTCGCCCGTGTGACCAATGTTGACGGAATGACGTTGTCGGTGACGCTCACTCCCGACAGTATCACTATCGGAGACCAGGCGACACTCACCCTCACGGTGAACAATGTAGGTAACCATACCGTGGTATTTCCTCCTCTGCAGCAGATGAACTATGGCTCATTAGAGCCGTTGTCCCTCACGATGGATACTATCCTCTCGGCCGATGGCAAGAAACAGATAGTTCAGAAGGTTATCGTGACTTCTTTCAATGTTGGAAGAAACCCTGTCGCAGGCTTTTCTGTCATCGTCGCCGATGCGGGGAATGGCAGTGTTCTGTTCTGCCCCGACACCTTGTTGCTGGATGTGGCTTATATGTCTGACGCCGACACTGTCAGCTGTGAGGTGAAGGCGGATTCCGGCATCGTCAGCGAACCTTATACATTTTGGGAAATATTCCGTTGGATTCTATGGGGTTTGCTGGCTGTCGCCGCAATCTTCGCCGTTGTCTGGATTATCAAGCGTCGTAAGGAGAACAAACCTATCGTGGTGCTTCCGCATGCCAAGCCAGTCTCTCCAGACAGGAGGGCTCTCTCTGAACTCGAGGCATTGCGACGCAAAGAGCTGTGGCAAAAGGGTAGGGTGAAGAAATACTACACCGATATGACCGACATTGTGCGACGCTTCCTTCAAAATATGTATGGAATCTCAGCCTCAGAGATGACTACCCGTCAGACTCTCCGTGCGTTCCATGCTATCGACGACTGGAGTGAAGAGAGCGACACGCTGTTGAAGCAACTCCTTCAGAAGGCCGATATGGTAAAGTTCGCAAAGTCTCAACCCGAAGCTTACGAACACGACTTGGCCATGCAGAACGCCGTGGATTTTATCCGCAAGGTCGTCGAGGTCCATAAATTGAATAACCCTGAAAACGAGGAGAAAAAATAATGTTTGGAAATATCAGTTTCGCTCATCCCTGGATATTGTTGCTGTTGGCCGTCGTGCCTCTGATGATAGTATGGTATGTGTTGAGACACAAGCATATCAAAGCTCCCGTCAACATCCCGTCTCTTGAGATGTTTGGTGGCGGACACAGGTCGCCCAGATTGTTTCTGTATCATTTGCGTTTCGTGTTGCGCTGTCTCGCTGTTACGCTCCTTGTCATAGCATTGGCTCGTCCACAAAGCAAGATGAGCAGGGAGGAGATGGAGATTGAGGGCATCGATATCGTTCTCGCAATGGATGTGTCGGGCAGTATGAAAGGTGAAGACTTCAAGCCTAACCGTCTGGAAGCCGCCAAGGATGTGGCGCTAAAGTTTATCGACGGCCGTCATAACGACCGTATCGCCCTTGTGGAATTTGCTGGCGAGGCCTTTACGCAGACTCCCCTCACCATCGACCATAATGTGTTGAACCGCCAACTTTCGGCAATGCGCACTGGACTGCTTGAAGACGGCACCGCCATAGGCGATGGACTGGCGACAGCCATCAACCGAATCAAGGACAGCAAGGCTGTCAGCAAGGTCATCATCCTCCTTACCGATGGCGTCAACAACCGTGGCTCCATCGATCCTGAGACTGCCGCTGAATTGGCGGGAGAATATGGCATTCGACTCTATACCATCGGTGTCGGAAGCCGTGGCGAGGTCCTGTACCACGATGAGTACGGTCGCCCGTTCCACTCCCGTGCCGACCTTGACGAGGGTCTGTTGACCCGCATGGCGGAGTCTACCGACGGCGGTCATTACTATCGTGCTACTAACAAGAAATCTCTCGACGAGATATTCGCCGACATCGACAAGGTCGAGAAAACCCGTATTGATGTCACCCAATACCGTCAGACCAAGGACGAATACAAACCGTTGCTTCTTCTGGCACTGCTCGCCCTGGCTCTGGAACTACTGCTCAGATTAGACAATTGATAATTAACCTTAACTATAACCTTAACTATAACTTTAACCTTAACCTTAACTTTCTGCCTGCTTTGTAGGCTTTGAGCACCTTAGAAATAAATCAAATCAAGCGAAAAACCTCAGATACAAATTACTAAATCGACAATTAAACAGATAAACAATTAAACGAATAAACAATTTCCTTCACACCTTCACACCATATCAACTTATCAACATATCAACATATCAACTTTTCAACATATCACTGAAATGCATTTTGAACATATAAAACTTCTTTGGTTACTGGCTGTGATTCCCGTCATGGTCGTGGCTTTCATTCTGAGGCAACGGCACAGGAGGATAGTCATGGAGTCTTTCTCCGACAGGAAGATGCTGGGTCGTCTGCAACCAGATGTATCACGCCGCCGTCCCGTTGTCAAACTCACTCTTCTGTGTCTTGCTGTGGGATTCCTGGTTGTGGCTCTCGCCAACCCTCAGATGGGTAGCACTATAGCCGAAGGAGAACAGCGAGGTATTGATCTGGCGGTATGTATTGATGTCTCTAACAGTATGCTCGCCCAGGATATGAAACCTAGTCGAATGGCGCGCAGCAAACAGGTGGTTCAGAACCTGATGTCTCAGTTGGGGGGCGACCGCATCTCCCTCGTGGTCTTCGCTGGCAGGGCGTTTATTGAGATGCCTCTGACTAACGACTACAGTGCCACGAAGATGTTCCTGGATCAAATCAATACCGACCTCATCAACCAGCAAGGCACAGCCATCGGCGACGCCATAGCCAAGGGTATGGCAACACTGGGCTACGGTGAGGAGGGTGACTCCGATACCCCACAGTGGGAACCCAACAAAAGTCGCGCGATAGTGATTATCAGCGACGGCGAGAACCATGAAGACGATGCTGTCGGAGCCGCCAAGGATGCAGCCGACCAGGGTATCATGGTGTGTACTATAGGAATCGGCACGCCCACCGGCGGACAGATACCTGTCATGAGCAGAAACGGGAAGGTCACTGACTGGCGCAAGGATGCCGACGGCAACATCGTCACAACCCGCCTGAATGAGGAAATGCTGAGCGACATAGCTCATGCCGGAAACGGTATATATGTCCATGCCGGAAACGGAAACGTCGCTGTGGACAATATCGTCAAACAGCTCTCAAAACTCGACAGTCAGAAGTTCGGAGCATCTCAATACAGTTCCTATAAATCGCAGTACCAATATCCTATGGCGGCTGGACTCTTCTTCTTGCTGCTAGAGGTCTTCATGTTTGAGCGTCGTAATCCTCGTATCAATTTTAACAAGTTAATCCGTAGGAGAGAGAAATGAAAAAGATAGTTTTAATATCGCTGATTATTATGTTGGCTGTCGGCGGACTCTCTGCACAAAATGTGGAGAAAACCCGCAGGGTCGCCACCCGCAGTGGCAACAAAGCGTTGGAGAAAGGAAATGTCAGCCAGGCAGTCACCAGCTACAGGAAAGCTCTCCGTGCCGACAGCACCTACTCCAAGGCTCAGTACAATGCGGGCGTGGCTCATGGAAAACTGCAGCAGTACGACACTGCTGTTGCCTATTACCAGAAGGTGATAAACAATGGCAAAGCCTCTGACGACATGAAATCGCGTGCGTTATACAATGCAGGAAACATATATCTGCGACAAGCCCTTGCCGCTCGTGATCAGGGTCAGTATGACGCCAAATCGCTTCAGGCCGCCGTGGAGAGTTATAAGGCGTCGCTTAAACTCGACAGCAAGAACAACGACGCTAAACATAACCTGTCGCTGGCTATGCAACTGTTGAGACAGCAGCAACAGAATGGTGGCGGACAAAACCAAGACCAACAGAATCAACAAAACCAGCAGAATCAGCAGAATCAAGATCAGCAAAATCAACAAAACCAAGATCAGCAGAATCAGCAAAATCAGAATAAGCAAGATCAGAATCAGCAGGGCAATGACAAAAAAGACCAGCAACAAAATCAGAATGGTCAGAAAAAACAGGACGACCGTCAGCAGGAACAGCGTCGCCGTGAGGCTGAACAGATGCTCAATGCCATGAAAAACAACGAGCAACAAACGATGAAGGCAGTCAAGATGCGTGAGGCGCAGAAAGAACGCCGACAGGGAACGCCTGTAAAGATAGAAAAAGACTGGTGATCCATTCACCATATCACCATTCAAC
>DBXB01000066.1:18759-21338 GCA_002309155.1 Bacteroidales bacterium UBA1223
GGCGGGGCAGGCTTTCCAGATGACTTTCGAGGTGAATGGTAAGGCTTCCAATTTCAAGTTGCCGTCATTCAAGAACCTGACCGTTGTCAGTGGACCCAGCACTGGGTACAGTAGCTCTACCTCCATTATTAATGGCTCAGTGACTCGCTCAGAGAGTTATACCTTCACGATACTCGTTCAGGCATCTGAAGAGGGCACCGCCAATGTGGGGGTGGCATCATGCGTTGTTGATGGCAAGACGGTGAACAGCAAACCTTTTACTATCAAGATTGACAAGGCTTCGGCTAACAACACCCAACAACGGCAGTCGCAAGGCGGATGGGGTTGGGGTCAACCACAGTCTCAGACGCAACAACAGCAACAGCAGGCTCAGCAACCTGACGCTAAATCTATCGATGACAAGGTCCTTTTTGCCAAGGCTTCGATCAATAAAAGCAACCTCTATCAAGGTGAGGAAGCGATAATAGTATATAAGATTTATACCCAAGTCCCTCTCACTCAATATCAGATAGAGAAACTTCCCCGCAACAAGGGTTTCTGGAGCGAGGACCTGAGTGAGGGTATGACTCAGGTGAAGCAATACAGCGAGACTTACAACGGCCGACAGTATCAAGTGGCTGAGATACGTCGCGGTGCCCTGTTTCCCCAGGAGACCGGCAAATTGAATATCGCTCCGCTAAAGACTGATGTCGTCGCCATTGTCCAGACTCAGATGCAACGTCAGCGTACCGGCACCATTCTCGATTTCTTTATCGATGACCCGTTCTTTACTCCTACCCGCCAGCAGGCTGTGGTGAAATCCCTGACGAGCAACTCCATCAATGTCAACGTAAAGCCACTTCCTACGCCACCTGAGGGTTTCGCCGGCGGTGTGGGCTCTTTCTCCGTCAAGGCGCAGTCTGACACCAAGGAACTTAAGGCTAACGAGGCTTTCACATATACAGTAACTATCAGTGGAAGGGGCAACCTGAGCCTGCTTGAGGCTCCGACAGTGAATTTCCCCAAAGGGATGGAGGCTTATGAGCCTAGAATTATCGACAATATCAACAAGAACGACAATGGGTTGAGTGGCAGTCGTACTTTCGAATGGGTGGTCACACCGCAGACTCAGGGAGAATATGAGATTCCTTCTGTCGACTATGTCTATTTCGACCCGTCGTCGGGAAGTTATGTCACAAAACAGATAAACGCTGTCCGCATTAAGGTCGCCAAAGGTGTGGCGCTAGTCTCCTCCAAGAGCGATGTCAAAGAGCTGAATAGCGACATACACCATATACGTAAGAGCACTCACCTGAGACAAGCTGGTGCGGAGAGTCACGCTGGTATGCTCTTCTGGCTTCTGTTGTTGTTGCCCGTTGTAGGTGCTGGCGTGGCCGTCTTTGCGGCACGGCGTCATCAGCGTATTCTTGGCGACGAGGAGTCGATGAAGCTGCATCGAGCCACCAAACTGGCAAAGAAGAGACTCCGCAATGCTGAGCGCCATCTTAACGACGGCAAAGACGACCTGTTTTATGAGGAGATATATAAAGCCCTCTGGGGCGGTATTGCCGACAAATTCAACATCCAGCTCTCTCTGCTCTCGTCCGACACGATTCGTAAGCATCTCATTGATAAGAATGTCGACGAACAGTTGCAGAAACGTATCCTTCAGACCCTGTCGGATGTTGATTTCGCCCGTTTCGCACCGGGTGACAGTGGCTCTATCAAACAGTCTATCTACAACGAGGCTATGGAGACAATCATGCAGATAAGCGCAATAAAAATCAAGAAACAACGTGGTGGCTCGTCAAGCACTCTGGCAACACTTTTGATTTTTGTCGCCACCATTTTCGCCCTCCCAAATATGGCTTCCGCCAAAACGAACGCTAACCAAGAACAGGATCTGTTCATGCAAGCCAATGCCGCATATGATAGTGGCAACTACGACCAGGCGGCGGCTGTTTACATGACTCTTATCAATGATAAGTGGGAGAGCGGCGAACTCTACTATAACTTGGGAAACGCCTATTATCGTCTCGATGAGATTGGTAAAAGTATACTCTTCTATGAACGAGCCCTGCGTCTGGAACCCAACAACAGGCAGATAAAGGACAACCTTAAGCTGGCGCGTAGCAAGACTGTCGACAATATCGAGGAACTTCCCCGCCTGTTCTTGATTGATTGGATTCAAGCCATCGTGCATCTGACAACCCCGCGGGGATGGAGGACTATCATCGTTGTGCTGGTGTTTCTGTTATGCTCAGGCGTGGCGGTCTTCTTCATCGCCAGAAATTACAGATTGCGTCGGGCGATGTTTGTAATGACGCTGAGTTTATTGCTGTTAGCAATTTTTTCTATTCTCGACGCAACAATTTCGACCCGTAATGTGACTAATAAGGATGAGGCTGTAGTCATTTCCCCCATGATTGTCGTCAAAGGGTCGCCAGACCCCAAGAGCGTGGACAAGTTCATTCTCCACGAAGGCACAAAACTTCATATCAACGACCGCCAGGATGACTGGTGGCAGATCGAGATAGCCGACGGCAAGAGTGGCTGGATAAATGAAGGGGCAGAGATAATATGATAAAGTTTAAAGTTTA
>DBXB01000066.1:21379-22835 GCA_002309155.1 Bacteroidales bacterium UBA1223
TTAAAGTTAAGGTTAAAGTTGATCCATTCACCATGATAAAATTCTCCGAAAATCATCTGTTTAAAGCGGTCGCCATATTGATGGTCGGCATGTTCCTCCTTAATCCGCAGGTGCAAGGACAGGGTAAGGACAATCGTCAAGACGGTAAACAGAAAGTGGTTGTTGTCGATGATGAGGAATGCGGATGTGAGCTGGTCTTCATCGATGGTATTCAGACCATAGAACGCAATCAGCTGTTCGGATTCAAACGTGAAGACGGCACCGTCTTTGTCGAGCCACAATACAAGTTTGTGGATCAGTTTCACGGCAACTACTGTATAGTTTATCATGACTATGAGCAATGCGGTATCATCGACCGTAATGGAAAGGTTATAGTCCCGACAATCTTCAACGAGGTGAATTATCCCACCGACGGCATGATTCGAGTCCGTAAAGGAGAGTATTATGGCTATTATGACACCACCGGTACTATGGTTATCGACTGTCAGTATCGGTCGGCGTCGGGATTTAACGAGGGACTTGCTGTCGTGGCTATCGACTTTGACAGTTTCTCGTTGGGATTTGGTTATATCGATAAGAGTAACAAACTCGTCATCCCCGCCGAGTTTGAATATGCCAACCCCTTTGAGGAGGGCTACGCCATCGTCAAGAAATACGACCGCCTTGGAATGATTGACCATAAGGGTAGGGAAGTGGTGCCATACAAATACATCGACATGACACCTATGCACGACGGATCCTTCTTCGCCGTCGACGCCATGACGGATAAGGCTGCTCTGTTCGGAAAGAAATTCAAGCCTCTGACAGGTTTTGTCTATGAAAAGGTTATCTCCTACAACGAGGGCTTCTATATGGTGCGTCGCAATGGTATGTTGACATTCCTTGACAACAAAGGTCGTGAGCGGTTCGGAAAGTTTGACGACGCCAGCGGTTTCTATGACGGCTATTCCATGGTGAAGCGTGACGGAAAATACGGCATCATCGACAATCGAGGAAAAATTATCCTTCCGATAGAATATGACAACAGCGGTTACCGTAATATGGAATATCTCTTCTCCGAAAACCTGGCAATGGTTGAGAAGGATGGCAAATACGGATTTGTCAACAAAAGCGGTGAGATAGTAATTCCGTTGATTTATGAGTCTGTGCAACATTGCACCGAGGGACTTATCCCTGCCCAACTGCCCAACAAGGGGTGGGGTTTCATCGACAAGAACGGCAAGAAGGTCTGCGATTTCGTTTTCCAAGCAGCATCCTTCTTCGAGTGGGGTCGTGCCACGGTGGCTATAAACGGTGAGGTGTACAAAATCAACACCGATGGTGTCTGTGTGAAGAACTGCAAGACTTATCCTAAAGACATCGTATTTAAGTTTGATTAAATAACCCATCACTTCCCTTAACTCCATTTTAACCCCAATTCAACATAACAAAATTACAGTATGACACAGATAGCAAC
>DBXB01000037.1:0-1207 GCA_002309155.1 Bacteroidales bacterium UBA1223
ATGTTTGAGGGATGAAGGTTGATATGGTGTTAAGATGTTAAGGTGAGAAGGTGTTAAGGTGTCAAGATGATAAGTTCGCTCATCAAGCCACAGCACACAATTAAACAATTAAACAGTTCAACAACTAAACAAATAAACAATTAAACGAAGAAATATGGTATTATTAAAGATTTACATCATGGGCGTGCTGGTATGTTTCCTACTATGCATGTTACTGGAACATTTCTATTATGGAAACGGGCGGGGCGAGACGGTACACTTGAACACCGCGTTTATGGACTTACTCTTCTCCCTCCTATCATGGATAGGGGTACTTCTGGTTGCTATCGTATGGATTGCTGAGTGGTACTGCGGATTCCCGCAGAAAGGCGAGAGCGCGTTCCTGCACGATTACGAAGAAGAACTCAAGAAAGAATATGGGAAGAAGGCGAAGAAATAATTCTTCCCAGAATTATCTGGATGCACGCACCGGATTGTTGAGGAAGTCCTCGTAACTTAGGCGAATGCCGTCTTCCAGCTCAGTACGATAGTGCCATCCCATCGCCGTAGCTTTAGACACATCCAGCAATTTGCGGGGAGTACCGTTGGGACGGGTAGTGTCCCACTCGATAGTGCCGTCATAACCGACCACCTTCGCCACAAGCTTAGTGAGTTCCTTGATGGTTATCTCTTTTCCTGTTCCAGCATTGACAGTCTCATTGCCAGAATAATTGTTCATCAGGAAAACACACAGGTTGGCGAGGTCGTCGACATAGAGGAATTCACGAAGCGGTGAACCGTCGCCCCAGCAAGTGACGCTCTTGGCACCATTGGCTTTTGCCTCATGGAACCGTCGTATGAGTGCCGGCAGCACATGGCTGTGCTCGGGGTGATAGTTATCGTTAGGACCGTACAGGTTGGTCGGCATCACGCTGATATAGTCGGTACCATACTGACGGTTAAGGTATTCGCAATATTTCAGTCCACTAATTTTTGCCAGGGCATAAGCCTCGTTGGTCGGTTCCAGACTGCCCGTAAGCAGACAGTCCTCCTTCATCGGCTGTGGCGCCAGGCGAGGATAGATGCAGCTGCTGCCCAGAAATTCCAGTTTTTTGCAACCATGCTTCCATGCGGAATGGATGACATTCATCTCCAGCACCATATTCTCATACATGAAATCCGCCAAAGCGTTCTGGTTGGCGACAATGCCGCCGACCTTGGCGGCGGC
>DBXB01000037.1:1337-11025 GCA_002309155.1 Bacteroidales bacterium UBA1223
ACCATGCCGAGATGACCGGCGACATAAATCTTGCTGTCCTTATTCATCATCATCAATCTTCATGTGCATTCTGCGAATTTTCCTCATATCATGTCTGACCATGATTGACACCAAATCCTCGAAGCTGGTCTTCTGCGGGTTCCATCCAAGAGAAGCTTTGGCTTTGGAGGGGTCGCCCAGCAGTTGGTCAACCTCCGCCGGACGGTAATATTTCGGGTCGACCTCCACAAGGACTCTGCCACTCTTCTTGTCAATGCCTTTCTCATCCACACCTTCGCCTTCCCATCTCAGTTCGATACCCACCTCCTTGAATGCCAACTCACAGAACTCACGCACAGAGTGGTTCTGACCCGTGGCGATGACATAGTCGTCGGGTTTCTCCTGCTGAAGAATCAGCCACATACATTCCACATAATCCTTGGCATAGCCCCAGTCACGGAGAGCGTTGAGGTTGCCCAGATAGAGTTTATCCTGATAGCCTTGTGCAATACGGGAGACTGCCATAGTTATCTTTCGGGTAACGAAGGTCTCACCTCGGCGTTCACTCTCGTGGTTGAAGAGGATGCCGTTGCAGCAATACATACCGTAACTCTCACGGTAGTTCTTCATAATCCAGAATCCATAGAGTTTCGACACACCGTAAGGCGAGCGAGGATAGAACGGTGTCGTCTCTTTCTGAGGCACCTCCTGGACGAGTCCGTAGAGTTCGGAGGTGGAAGCCTGATAGATGCGGCATGAATGGGTGAGACCGACCATGCGTACAGCCTCAAGCAGACGAAGAGTCCCGTCGGCATTGGTATCTGTGGTGAACTCGGGCACATCGAAACTGACTTTCACATGGCTCTGGGCGGCAAGATTATAAATCTCGTCGGGTTTGACCTCGGTAATGATGCGTATCAGCGAGCTGCTGTCGGTCATGTCGCCCCAATGGAGGTTGACGAGTCTGCGCTGTTTCATGTCACGCACCCACTCGTCGAGATAGAGATGCTCGATACGACCTGTATTGAAAGAGGAGCTACGGCGCAGTATGCCGTGGACTTCATAGCCTTTATCTATAAGGAATTCAGCCAAAAATGAGCCGTCCTGACCTGTAATACCCGTAATTAATGCTTTCTTAGCCATACGAAAAGAATTATGGATTATCCAATTGCAAAGTTACACCAATTATTTGGATTTACACATTTAGAGATAAATAATTTTTAACGCAGATTTTTAGGTATCACATTCAGCAAGACAGTAAAGGTATGATTTATTGCAAATTATTTATCGCAGAATAAGAATCATTATTAATTATTGTAAGATATCCCGCCGTTATTCGTTAATAATACAGCCAAGAAAAAGTAAAATAATAAGGTAAAATGAGATGGAGTTAAGGGGAGTTAAAGGAAGTTAAGGGACATATGATTTCGATTATTCGATTATACGATTAAACGATTAGTCAGGTCACGGGTCACGATTTTCTTCCCATTGTTTTACTTTATTTTTTAATCGTTACTAAGCATCCCAATGGATAATAAAGAATTCAAAGAAAAAATCATTCCTCTGCAGAGTGCGATGCAGTTACTTGCAGAGAGGATGCTGGGCGATGTCAACGACGCCGAGGACATTGTTCAGGATGTCTTTATGTCCATATGGGAACGTCGCAACGACCTTGACGGGCATCCCAACCCACAAGGTTACTGCATCCAGATGGTCAGGAACCGCTGTATAGACTTGCTACGCAAACGGAAAAGGCACGATGAACATGCAGAGTCTATACGTCTCATGACTGACGAAGCAGTCATGATGGAAGTTGAGGAGACCCAAGAAAAGTCGAGAATACTAAGAAGATTGCTCGGCGAACTACCCGACAGACAGCGACGGGCGATAGAAATGAAATATATTGAGGAATGTGATACTGAGAAGATGATGGATGCCCTCGGGATGAGCAGTAGCAATGTCTACACAACGATATCACGGGCACTGCAGACGCTTAGGGAAAAATTGAAAATTAAGAATTGAAATAACACACGCCCCCGCCCTTACGGGCACCCCCTCTAACTTAGAGGGGGAAATAATTGAAAATCGTGAATGGTGAATTGACAATACATTTAACCCATATCAACTTATCAACATATCATCATATCAACAATTAAACAACTAAACAATTAAACAATTAAACATTCACCAGATAAATCATGAATAGGAATTACGACATAGAAGAGTTGCTGGAAGCAGAAAAAAGAGTGCGCAAAGATTCAAAACGACAGCAGGAGCTGTGCGACATGGTAGACCAATGGGCCGCACAGGAGTCCAAACCACGCCGCACCCCGCTATGGTTATGGGGCAGCATAGGCGCCGCCGCATGCTTTCTGATCCTCTTCTCCATCGGACTCAAGATGGCGCGACACGAAACCAGCAACAAGCCAGATCAGACCATTGTGGCAAAGGCACAGCCAGCAAATGAGGCAAAGGAGACAGTCCTTGATGAGCCACTGACGGGACTCGACAACAGCAAAGTTAGTCAGCCAAAGAAGAGACAACACCACTATGCTCCCAAGCAACACATAGTTGAAGAGACTGCACCCGTCGAGAGTGAACCCCTACTTGCAGAAGTGAATAGCCAGCATATAGAAGAAGCAGACGTTTCAAGCAACACAACAATAACCAACGAACAAGAGATACAGGAAGAGGAACAACCAGTTATCACAGAGGTCGCACCCACTGTATACCAACGTTCATCCACAAAACTAGTAGCCAACAACCATTCCAAGTCGACCAACGCCGACAACTACAAGATTAAGAGAAAGAAATCAGAATTTTTTGACAACAAAGGGACAGGGACATACCTTGCGTTTGGGAATATTCCTTTCTAAGTAACAATTCAATTGGGAAGAAGAAATGGTTGATATGTTGATAAGTTGATATGGTGATAAGACGTTAAGATGTTAAAATGTTAAGTTATTAAGTCGAATAATCTAAATCATTTGTCCCTTAACTTCCCTCAACTCCCCTTAACTCCCCTTAACTCCCCTTAACTCCCACTTTATCTCAATCTCTTTTCACCTTATCTTTTACTTTCACTAAAAAAGATTGTAAGATTTCCCTATCACAAACGTCATATAGGCAGACAAAAGAAAAAGAACCATGAAAGCAAAAACATTATTAGCGACACTGTTGTTAGCGACATTCTCCCTTTCATTACATGCACAAAACGAATACCGCATCTCACAGTCGATATCCAACGAGATAAACGACATCACCATACGTCCAGGCTGGAACGTAGTGTTGAAGCAAGGAACCCATCCCTCGCTCACCATAGTTACCACCTGCCAGGCATTTTTTGACGACGGGACAGAACCTGAGGTCTGCACTATCAAGGAACAATCGCTCGAACTTCTGGAGAATACCACCATGCCTAAATCCACCGTCATCGAGATAGTGCTGTCAGTCCCCATAGAGTCTCTTTATGTCGGTCCTGGATCATCCCTCACGACAGACAATCTACGTTTTTCTGACGACTGGAACAATATCGAGATCAGCGACAGCGCCATCGTCAGAGGAAAGAGCTGGCACAGCAACAGCTCATACGTAAAGGTTGGTTTCCACTCAGAGTTGACGCTTGACACACTGGAGGCGACAAAAAGACTAACTGTAATTTGTCGACCCTACTCCAAGTTTGAATGTCCTGCCGTAATCAGTCCTGACACCAAAATAAAGAAAGACAAGAGGAGCCTTGGCACCCCATTCCAGAGTGACAGTATCCAGAATATAAAGGTCAAGGAGACCAACAACAACTGGTGGCATCATATAGACGGAATATCATTAAGCGGAGGAATCTCAGCGCCGATACCCTTGTACATGAACAACAAAAGCGGCTCAGCATACAACCGCGGAGAGAGTTATCGAATCACACTGCAAGCAGGTTTCCTCAGACAATTAGAACTCACCCGACGACTCTCATTCAATCCAACGCTAAGATACGACTGGGAATGGCACCGCCTGCTCAACAATGTCGTCACCGACGGCAACAGCCTCACCCTTACGGACACTCCTACAGCCGAACAACCGCAACAGCACATTCTCAGCCAATATGTAGGCATCAATCTAGGCTTCACCTACGCCATTGGCAAGAAAGATAGAGAAAAGATATATCCATACCACATCAATTTTGGACTATCAGGCCTGTATAATATCAGCGGCCGTCTCGCCACTAGAACCATGGGTACAGACAACCGATGGAACCGGACAAACGTGAAGACTGACATATTCAATCCATGGCAGATCCGTGCCAATGTCGGTATCGGCGGCGGACACCTCCTGGGAAGGTTTAATCTAAATCTCACATACGATCTACTTCCGACATTCCGAAGCGGAATAGGAGCAAAAGATATACGCACTTTCGGAGTCTCTATAAGCTTTTAATAAGTGGAGTTAAGGGAAGTTAAAGGGAGTTAAGGGACAAATGATTTCGATTATTCGATTATACGATTAAACGATTAGTCAGGTCACCGGTCACGATTTTTTCCCATTGTTTTAATATCTATTTTAATCGTTACTGAAAGCAGTCCAATTTCACTAAAAAAGATGAGTCGCCACTTGGAAATGGTGTTTTCCAAGTGGCGACTCTTCATAATAAAACAGGAAAAGAACACCGATACAACAATGTGATACAAAACAAATTAAGTAAATCTCTCAGTAATCAAAATTCTTTTTTTGACAAAAAACATTTGTGATTTCAAAAATTTATGTACTTTTGCACTCGCTTTTAAGGCAAAAATGATCTGCTAGCTCAGTTGGTTTAGAGCGCTTGCTTGACAGGCAAGAGGTCACAAGTTCAAATCTTGTGCAGATCACCAAAGCAGTCCAAAACGGACTGCTTTTTTTATAGACACACTCCTATGTGCGGACGAGCCGTCCGCGTTCCAATTATTGCGGACAAGTCGTCCGCGTTCCGACTACTGTATGTGGCGCTCGCGACCGTTGACGTAGATGGCGCTGAAAGGACGGGCGGGGCATAGATACTCACAAGCACCGCAGCCTAGACATTTATCAGTATTCACTGACGGTATGGCTATCGAACTTTCATCTGCCACATCCTTGGGAACCATCAGAATGGCGTCGGCGGGACAATGACGGGCACAGTTGCCACATTTCACATTGTTGGAATAGGCGACACAGTTGTCGTAGACCACAACGGCATAGCCAATATGGATATCACTCTTCTGTTCAGGAGATATATGGTTGATGGCACCCGCAGGACAGACCTCACTGCATCGGGTACACTCGGGACGACAGAATCCACGCTCGAAGGACATCTCGGGCTGCATGAAGGCTTCGAGTTTCTCAGAGGGACGAAGGACGTGGTTGGGGCATTCGCTGACACAGAGCTGGCAGGCGGTGCAGTGTGAACTGAAATTCTTCAGGCTGACAGAACCGGCGGGCTTCAGATGCACATCACGCGAGGGTATCTTCTTATCCTCAACGACAGCAAGTCCGCCGTCAACCTTTCGCTCCTGAGCCATAAGTGCCGCCGAACCAGCCATCATAGCGGAGGTGATGATGAATTTGCGTTTGGAGTCATCGACCTTGCTATCACCGTCAACCATGGCGGGATTAAGGCGGAAGCGGGTGTTGCGGTACTGGAGTGCGTCGAATTTACAGCTACTAACACAGTCCATACATGCCACACAGCGGGAATAGTCTATGCGATGATTCTCGATGTCGATGCAAGAAGCCTTGCATCGAGACTCGCATTTATGGCAGTTCTTGCATTTGTCGACATCTATCACCGGACGGAACAGGGAGAACCTGGAAACAAGTCCGAGGACTGTACCGACAGGACATACCGTGCTGCACCATGTACGTCCACGACGCAGAGCGAGAAATGCTATCAAGAGGAATGTCACCGCAGCCACAAGAAGAGAAGCGCCGCTTTTCATCCACACGTCGACATGGTAGAATGCATAACTGTCGTGACGCTCGGCGATGGTAGCGAACCAGTTGTTAATCCATAGATAGACAGGTTGGAAGAGGTTTGACGCCATCCTACCGTATGCACTATAGGGGGCGATGAGAATCGCAAGTCCGTTGAGTCCAACAATCATTAGAATCACGAACAATATCAGTATAGGATAACGCAGCCATTTATTCTCCTTGATGAAATGGAACCTGTTTTTCTTCACTTTTCGGGCGGTGTAGTTGAAGACATCCTGCATGACACCAAGAGGACAGACTATAGAACAGTAAAATCGGCCGAAAAGCAATGTGACAATCAATACCAGAGCAATCACGATAAAGTTACCCGCCAACACAGCTGGCAGGAACTGCAGTTTTGCCATCCATCCCAGATAGACCTGCAACAAACCGGTGAAATCTAGGAACAGAGCGGTCAAAGAGACAAAAAAGATGATTGCTAAAACGGTGCGGATTTTTCTTAACATTTGCAGAGTTATTATGGATAAAATGATTTGCAAAAATACTCTTTTTTTTTGATTTGCATCATTGAGAGTCTTGAATAAAGAGAGAATAATGTTTTTTTAAGTAATTTTGCAAAAACCTTAAAAGCGACAATAACGCTGTAACAAATTAATAATAAACAAATAACTACATCTGAATTAAGTTCAATATGGCATTTCTCACTACAAAAAATCTAAAAGGCGACATCTTTGGCGGCATCACCGCCGGCATCGTCGCTTTACCGTTGGCATTGGCATTCGGCATACAGGCATTTGGCGGCATTGACGATCCTGCGGCAAGCAGTCTTGGTGCTTTGGCAGGTCTTGTCGGCGCCACGCTGCTCGGCTTTTTCGCGGCGCTGTTTGGCGGCACCCATTCACAAATAAGCGGTCCGACGGGTCCCATGACGGTCATCACCGCCGCGCTGATTTCTGGCGTATGGGTCTCGTCGCACGGTTCATTCAGCGAAGTGCTGTTAGCAATGTCGCTTGCCGGACTGTTCTGCGGCCTCTTCCAGATTCTGTTTGGAATCATCAAGATAGGCAAATACGTGCGTTACATCCCCTACCCTGTCCTGTCGGGATTCATGAGCGGTATCGGTGTCATCATCATTCTTCAGCAGCTCTATCCACTTGTTGGACTTAAGTCACCCGTGCTGACGATAGACATGATCACCGAACTGCCCACACGTGTTGCCGGAGGCATCTCACTCAACGCACTGTGGCTGGGACTGGGCACCATAGCCATCATCTATTTGTTCCCGTTGCTGACCAAAAAAATCCCCTCCACACTGGTAGCGCTGATCGTCATGACCTGCATATCGCTGTTTGTCGACCTGCCCGAGAAGCTGACCATCGGCAGTATCCCTGCCGGACTTCCCGTGCCTTTCTTCGTCAAAGAAGGTATCGACCTGGCAGGCATCGACTGGATTGGCGTGATTAAAGCCAGCATCATCCCCGGACTGACGCTGGCGGGTCTTGGCTCTATCGACACCCTGCTGACATCCGTTGTCGCCGACAACATCACCAAGACACATCACAACAGCAACCGTGAACTTATTGGTCAAGGTATCGGCAACATGATCAGCGGTCTGTTCTGTGGTATCGGCGGCGCTGGCGCCACCATGCGTACCGTAGTCAATGTCAAGAGTGGCGGACGCACACAGCTGAGTGGAATGATACACTCACTGCTTCTGCTCTCCATACTGTTAGGCTTGGGAAGTCTTGTGAAATACGTGCCCTTGTCAGTACTTGCTGGAATCCTTATCACCGTCGGCTGGGGCATCATCGACTTCAAGGGATTCAAGGACCTGCTGAGGATTCCCAAAGCCGACGCCTTTGTGCTGATAGTGGTCTTCCTGCTGACAGTCTTCGTAGACCTGCTGACTGCCGTGGGTATAGGCATGGTTATTGCCTGCGTACTGTTCATGAAGCGTGCCAGCGACCTCGTAGAGGGTGGATACAGCTCATCGGTCATGACTAACTTCGACAAAGAGAGTCCCTGGAACGACGAAGGTGGAATTACTGACGAGATGAGGCAGCATATTTATATCCAACGTCTCAACGGTCCGATATTCTTCGGCTCCATCACCAAGTTTCAGGAGGTCATGAACGACGTGCCCGACGACGCCAAGATTGTCATCATCCGCATGAGACTTGTCAGTTTCATGGACCAGTCAGGACTCTACGCCATGGAGACGGCAATAAAAGACCTTCAGGCACGAGGCGCCATGGTGCTGATGACTATCATACAGCCTCAGCCCATGTATATGCTTAAGACGATGAATGTAATCCCCTTGATTGTTCCCGAGGAGCACACCTTCAAGACCTTTGAGGAGTGCACCGAGTTCCTAAGGAAAGAGCTTTCGTCAAACAACCTGATATAACTCTAAGGAATCCTTATAATAACATACGTCGGATTGCAAATCCTCCGCAACGGGTTTAACCTTTCTTCACACCTTATTCCATAAGGTTGTGAATCATGGCATATACTGCGAGACCGGCGACAGATTTGATGCCGGTCTTATGGGTGATGTTCTTGCGGTGGGAGTTGACGGTATGTACAGAGATGTGCAGCTTGTCAGCAATCTCCTTGCTGCTCAAGCCCTTGGCGACAAGGACGAGGACATCCGTCTCACGGTCGCTGAGCTCATAATTGTCTGTTGATTCCGTCGGTTCCACACTATTGCCAGTATTTGATGTCGCATCGTGGAGGATAGACAACAACGTACTGCGGGTGGAACGGATGTCGAGGACATAACGGAAACTCTCGAGCAAAGACTGCTCCACATATTGATATACCAATGCCACGACAGGCATCGTCGGACGAATTCGACCGATGGCAGAAATTTGCTGGCGAGGTGTGGGCGAGAGCAGAGTGGGATTGACGATAAGTACATCGGGTCTTGCCACATTCAGGCGATCCATAAGAGTGGAGGCGTCGTGTATTTCAGACAAGACATTATATCCTCCCGACGACTCCAGTATCGACCGAAGACCGTTACAGATTATCTCCGACGGTTCGACTATCAAAACAGAGCGAAGAGCCTTCATTTCTTACTCCTTTCCAGCCAATCGATATAGGGCAACAACAGTTTCTCCTCGACCAACGCATGTTTCTGAATATCCGAAGAGAGCTGCAGGATATCGAACACCAACTCCATAGTCTCCTCGGGCATGACATTGCCAGGAAGGTATTTATAGACAATCTGCGTCAGGTCATTGAGTTTATCGATAAAGCCTTTATGGAACCGTTCGGGATGTGAGGTCTGACCCCGACGGCTACGGGTTCCTTGTCGCAGGGCAAGCAGACGGGGGAACTCGGTCTTCTCCTCACCTATAAAATGATCGGTGATTTCCTTTCTGAAGTCAGCATAGAACTGTTTAAGGATCTTGCCATATCGAAGCTCGATAGCGTCAGCGATATTGTTCAGATGCGCTTCAATATGAGGCAGGCGCTCGTTGGTATAGTACTTGTGCGACGCCTCCAGATAAGGCACCAAAGGACTCATGTCGGTAGAGGCGATCGTCTCGATATCTGGCACAAAGTCGTCGAAGGTATAGAGGTTGCAGACAAGCAACATGAAATCGACGGGCACACCATTTGCCACGCAGACATCGTTGACAGACTTCTCGCCAAAACCCAGAGGGATATTGAAACGAGGAAGGACTAATATAAGATTGTGGTTGGCGGCGATAAGGTCAGCCAGCTTCATGCGAGGAGAAAAGAAAGAGGACATTTTTTGTTGATA
>DBXB01000073.1:0-3828 GCA_002309155.1 Bacteroidales bacterium UBA1223
ATCTATTGTTCCCCTTTTGCCTCGGTATATAGTAACGCTATTGTTCCGACAGTTTTCCTATAGGGTACCCATATAAATGAAAAGCCATGCACATGTGTGCATGGCTTATCATATGGTAGAGGGTATAGGTGTTACCTTATCACCACCACCTTGCGGGCGGGATAGAGGCCTATCTTGATCATGTAGGTGCCACTGGCGGGGACGTCGAAGTGTAGCGGAGCATAGTCGTCTTGCTTGGTGGCCAGCACACGGCCCGTCACATCGTAGAGTGTCACCGTGTTGCCCTTGGCCCCCTCGACCACTATCTGGCAACTATGGGTGTAGATTTTGGCGTTGAGAGTCTCCACATCGCCGATGCCATCCTGCGGTACATATACTGTGTCGTGGATTATTAGCGTGTCGGTGATATAAATGGTGTCGTACAGCGTCAGCCATAGTGTATCTGTCACAATTGTGGTGTCGTAGATGTAATTGTTGATAGTGTCGTACAGAGTGTTTATTACAGTATCATAAACAGTATTAGTCACGGTATCATACACCATGTTTGTCACCGTATCCGTTTGTGTGATATACATAGTATCGTGAAAATACAGAGGTAGGTAAATTGTATCCCGTAAATAGTTATTGACTATTGTCGTGTCGTGAAGGGTAATATAGGCAGTATCTAATTCCGTTACAATAGTTGTATCGTGAATATATTGTGGTAGATAAATTGTGTCGTGGAAATAATGGTTGACTATTGCAGTATCATGGATATATTGAGGTAAATATATTGTGTCGTGTAGGTATTCAATCATTGGTATAGTGTCATGAAGATAAATTGGCAAATATGTTGTATCGTGTATATAGTCTGTGATTATAGTAGTGTCATGTATGTAGACTGTATCTGGTTCACCAGGATTCATAGAGAATTGCGCAATAAAATGTTGCGATGGATTTGTTAAATAGACTGTTCTTGGATTATCATTGTTTCCATCACTCCATTGCGTAAACAAATAACCATAATATGGTGTTGCACTTATAATTGCTATAGAATCACACCCAGCATCTTGTTCTATCTGTGCCACTCCATGATTGGGATTGGAAACACCGACAGACAAGCTCACTCCAGTTGGCATTTCATTGTAACTTGCAAATCGAGTGCTCCACTGATTATAATAGAAAGTCGACCTACCACAAGGGACGGTACAAGTGTTAGTGTCGGAACCAAAACTAACTCCCGCTGCAAGCATGGGAGGGTTTTGACATTTAAATATTGATGTTGTGCTGCCATCAGGTGTTAGTTGCCGAAAATAGTTAGATGATCCTATTTGAGATAAATTACTCCCGATAACGATATGTTTAAACCCGCAATATCCCGAAAATACCATTGAACCAATTTGGGATACATTATCACCCACAATCAACGTAGCAGTATTCGTGGTTCTCCAAATTTCAGGATCAGAAAAGAAATTCCCAACAATCTGTCCTTGGCATGAATTTGCGTAATAGTACACCGTATCAATAGATGGTACTGAAAATACTGAAGAATAGAATGCAAACGATTTAATCTTATTAACGTTCGCCCCAATAGTTACAGACACAAGTCCTGTACATTCGGAAAATGCACGTCCCTCAATCTCATTGACCGTATTTGGAATAACAACCGAAGTCAAACTGGAACATTTATAGAAAGCAAATCTGGCTATTATTCTTACTGGAATCATATTGCCCATATATGATACGCTGTCTGGAATAATTAACCGTCCACCTGGTTTTGAATACCCTGACCATGATTCATAATTTGCATCAGGGACATTTACATCTTGATTGCTAATTGTATAAATATTAGGGGGATATACAATAGCATATATATCGTCACTACTACCCGCATTTTCCCAATAGATAATATGACCAGAAGGAGTTACCGTTTGATATGCATAAATATAACAATTAGGTCCACCTACTAACAATATTAGCAGAATCAGTTTGTGCATCGATTTTATTTTCATTTGTTTTCTTTTAAAAGTGAGAAACTGGAGATGAGAACACTTTTGGGCTCAATGTCTTTTGAATATCCTTTTAGTCCATAATGACGGACAATCTCACGTCCAATTTGTTTGTTAACATCTTGCAGATCGCCTGTAGACGCAACAGTCTCAAGATATTTTTTCATCAACTCTCTATCATTTTGGATAAAGCAGAAGATGTTGTCTGTGATTTGCTCATCAAATTTGGAGAGCACTTCATCGATAAAACCCGTTAGTTCCATTTTATTAATGCTTTAAAGGTTTACTAAAGATTCCGACCCTCCAACGGAAACTTAATCTAAAACAATAAGAAAAGGCATGAGGGTATGTGCTCATGTCCGTCTTTTATCAGGTATCGCCAAACACCTTTGTAGGTACGGGTTATATGGAACATATCTCACGCCTGAACGATATGCCATAGAGATTTAGCATACACATCAAGCGAAAGCATAATTGCTCCGTCCACCTACTTGAACTTTGGCGAAATTCGATAAAAGGGACTTTTTCGCAATGCTTTTTTTGCTTATTGCTTACTTAAAACTCTCGTAAGCGACTGCAAAAGTACGAAGAAAAAAGGTTCTGACCAAATATTCTTTTATCAGTTTAAATATTATTAATAATTACGTTTCGTAATTTTATTAAGTCACACGCCGAATTGTTCCATACAATTACAGATTCACAAGAGCGTACTTTATAGTAAAAAAACGCTCATGATTACTGATGAATCGTGAGCATGGGGTTGAACAGACAAACAATGAATAACTATCCTGTGATTGCGCTCAATTAATTATTATAGACTAAACGGACAGAGATGGCGTCGCAACGACTATTGTCGTCAATGTACACACCTTCGGAATAGAAGGAAAGACGCCATGCGTCGAAGTCTGCGGGCGATGATGACCAATAGTTGCCACGGATACCAACGTAGCAGATATTGCCATCACGATAACGGTAACCCTCAGCGGCCAGTTCAATGGAATTACCATTGGGACCAGTCACCTTATAGCCAATACCAGTCCAAGCCCACTTGCAGTTGGCTTTTAACTCCATCCACTGCGCCCTTGACGGAAGTCTGTCACCAAACTGACTGACAGCTTCGTCGAAGGTGTAGAAGCCTGTGGCATTGTCATTCCCCCATAATGTGCCACTGGAGAGTCCGAGGTCAGTGTAGTTCGTCGGCAGGTCTGGATTAGCAGTGGTAGTGGAACTAACCTGACCCCTGTTTTGGGAGGGCCAAAATCGTCTAAAAAAATCTAAGACACTCATATCTTTTTTGTCATCCTGATTTCGACAGTGTCTGCTTCATTTATGTAGATAAGGGTGTCGACAGGATTGTAAACGGAGTCTTTGTCAAAGATTGAGAATCCGACGACGCTACCATAGTCAGAGCATACTCCTAACGATACATATCCATCAGCATCGGTCGTGACGACATCGTTGGTGTCGACATCCTCGCGCGAACCAACGAAGACTTCCATTCCCTCCAAAGGATCACCGGTATCGTCGGCTACCACGTGGAAGGTCGTTTCTTGACACATAAAACCAGGGCCAGTGCCGTAACAGGCTTGGAATACAAACATCGCCGATGTGAGCGACAGCCCTTTTAATGCTTTTCTAATCCAGTTCATGGGATGATTTGTTGATAGGTTGATATGGTGATAAGTTGATATGATAAAGGGTAAAGTTTAGAGTTTAAAGGGATAAGAGGTGAAGAGGTATGATGTGTGATGGATGATGTGTGATGGATGATGTGTGATGGATGATGTGTGATGGATGATGGATGATGGATGATGGATGATGGATGATGTGTGATGGATGA
>DBXB01000073.1:3958-17542 GCA_002309155.1 Bacteroidales bacterium UBA1223
GATGGATGATGTGTGATGGATGATGTGTGATGGATGATGTATGATGTATGAGGTATGATGTTAATAGATATCATTAAGACTAAGAAGTTCAACCGAGGAGTTTGAGGAGTTGTTTTTCTGTTGCTTTGGGGAGAATTGTGGTGAGGTGGTCGAGGATGCGGCGGAGGGACTCCTCGGGAGTGCGACTGCACTGACAGGCGTCACGTCCGAAAAGTCGCTCGGGAGTGGTGAGCAACGCCCAACCCCACCCATAACGGTTGCCATGCTTGTCATGCGGATAGACAAAGTCTTCGGTCACCACACGACTCGCCATCTGCAGTTTGGTCACATATCCGTCGAAACGGCTACGCATCTTCGCACCATCAAATCCACAAGCAGAGCGAAGCTCGCGTGTAATCATGCTGCCGTTGACCCGCAGAATGTCCAATATCGTGCCCTCGACACTATCCTCCGCTGGTTCGGCATGACGGGACCTGCGATAGTTGCAGAAGTCGGGCAACCACTCCATGGTCACGAAACCAGCCTTGCCTCCAAAGAACTTCCCATAAGCAAAATGTCCCTCGGTGACCAGCGGTCCTTTCCAATCCCACAACGGCCAGTCCCAACTGCCGTCATCAAGGAGACGATAACGGCATTTAGGATCCACCGACTCATCGGCAGAATAGCCAGGTATTCCGCTGTAGAGCAGTGGCAGGAATCCCACTTTGGAGATATATTCCATCATTTCAGCACAATCGTGGAGCATTATTTGTTGATATGATAAAGGTTAAAGGTTAAAGTTTAAAGGTTAAAGAGGTTAAAGAGGTTAAGGTGTGAAGATGTTAAGAGGTATGATGTATGATGTTTGATGTTTGAGGTTTGAGGTTAGAGGTTTTTCGCTTTATTTGATTCATTTCTAAGGTGCTGACTCACTTGAATAAATTTATTTCTAATGTGTTGCCTCAACGAGCTCGGCAGGCGTACCACGCGACCTTTGGTTCAAAGCCTGCAGAGCAGGCAGAAAGTTATAGTTAAAGTTAATGTTTTTTGTACAAAAACAGTCCACGGCATAGGGTGCGGTGGACTGTAAATATAGGATTGGAGAATTACTGAGCCTGCTGACGATAGCGCTCAACCTCGGATTCAGATGAGTTGACCTTGGAGTTGGCGGAGTTCAGTTTTTCTTCGGCTTCAGCTTTCTTCTTGTTGTTCTTCTCGATATTGGCGTTAAGTTTCTCTATATCTTTGCGGACATCCTCAATCTTAGCCTGAAGTTTCTCAATATCTTTCTCTTTCTTTGCGATCTTATCCCTGTCGGAGGCTATGCTCTTATCGATTGAGGCCACAGCGTCCTGAGCTTTTTTCTGCTCTTTTTGGGCTTTCTCGAGGTTCTTTGCCGAAGCACCCATCATTTGCTGAGCTTCGAATTTAGAGACATAGGAGGAGAAATTCTCCGTAAAGGTGCGGACATTAACGTTCAGCTCGTTCTGACTGATGGTGAGGTTGGGGGATTTGGCGAAGAAGGTGACAACAGTGACACGGTCTTTCTTCTTTCCCTGCGACTCGACCTTGGCGTAGAAATCCACAGGCTGCGAGTAGATGACATCGAAAGTCTGGTTGAGAGCTGCGGTATATCCGCCAGTCTTGGTGGTCTTCACCTGCGACTCTTTCAGTCTCTGGTTGATGGCGGCAAGGACTACCTCCTCATCCTGCGTCAAGGTTACTGTAAAGGCAGGCACAGTGAAATCGCCATACTGAACGGTGGTTTCCTGCACGTTCTGAGCCATAAGGTTGGCACAAAGAAGAATTCCAAAAGAAAAGAGGATAATTTTTTTCATGATATGCAATTATTGAATGATGATTATTGATAAGGGGCCAAGTCGTCAGCGGTCTTCACCGAGGGAGTAGAGATACTCATAAAGCTCGATAAAGTCCTCGTTGAGCTTGCTGTGACGCAGTTCTTCGAGGTACATCTTGTCGAACTTCTCGGAGTCTTTGGGATTGCTGTACTTTTTATCGTACTTCTCCATGAGGTCGACCAGTTCATCGTAGCATTCATTGAATTCCACGTTATCCGTGTTGTCAATCTGATCGGGGTCGACCATCGAGAAGCATTTGACTGTCTTGTGAGTCAGTCGCTTCACATCACGCTGCATATTCCTATGACAGCCGCTGAAAAGCACCACGGTGGCGGCGACGACAAGCAGGGCTACTATTTTCTTCATGGGACTAGAGTTCGTTTTCGTCAATGAATTTGCCGTCGGTCTCGAAATTCATGAGACGCATATTTTTCCATTTCTTCTTGAACAGACCTTTGCGATGTCCTACAAGAGCCTGATAGGTGACCTTGTTCTTGACGCTCAGGGCATAGAGTTCCTTGATTTTGCTGCCGGAATGCATCTCCTGGATTTTGTTCTTGATGAGATGGGGATAGTTATCCTCATCGATATACCAGCGAGTCTCGGTGCCCTTGTTGGAGAAGCGATAAGCGGTGCGTGTGCCGCTCTCATTCACGAAGAAGGCGTCATAAACCAGAGTGTCGACGCAATACCAGTCCACCTTGCTGACATCCCCAGCCATACGGTGGAAGTCCTTGACGAAGCGTTCAGGCACATCATTGTCGGAGACAGATTTGCCACTTTGGGCGAACAGTACAGTTTGACAAAGCAAAACAGAGACTGCAAGAATCAATATCTTTTTCATTTCTAGCTTATTATTTATGACAGTATTTTTGTATTACGATTTACAAATATACGAAAAATATTATAAACCGAGCGATTTCATCATCACCGGTTTTATCTCCTCCTGGAAAATAGCTCTATACTCGTCGAAGGTATACTTGTCGCTATCGCCAGAGCAGTAGAACCATAAAATCATGCTAAAGTCGTAGGCACCCTGATAACCCTGAAGGATCTGTGTCAGTCCTCTTGTCTTGTTGAACAGTGCAAACGAGGGATAACCTATCTTCTGACCCAGAATGGCGCGTGTGAACTGATGCGGCTGAGGTTTCTGTCCCGGAGTTTGGGGGTTGGAATATTTGGTGCCGTTCCAAGTAAAGGTTGCGCCACCTTCGGCGTCGAACTTCACGGGGATATAGTACTTGTTAAGGATTGCCACCACAACAGGGTCAGTGAAGGTCTCACGGTCCATCTTCTTGCACCATCCGCACCAGGACGTGCTGAAATCGACGAAAAAGAGTTTATTGTTGCTCTTAGTGTCGATCTGAGCCGCCTGTTCAATTGTCTGCCATTTCACCTGAGAGTGGATTTCACCTCCGAGAAGAGTCACAGCGAGGAGTATGAGTAGTATTTTTTTCATTTCGGATTTTTATAAAGGTTAAAGTTTAAAGGTTTTAAAGGTTTTAAAGGTTGAAAGGGTTGAAAAAGTTTGAAGGATTTGAAAGGTTGACAGGTTAATAGTTTGAACCTTTTTATCCTTTTAAGCGAAGCGGTCCTTTTAATCCTTTATCAACATATCAACGATTAACATAATGATATATCAATTATATTTTAACTTAAGAATCATTTATTTATTGTTCAACGCATTTGATAAAAAATGTTAACGGCTACCATTCCACTTTCCAATCCTCTTCCATCTCTTGTTTCGAGGGGTCAAACTCCTCCTCACGGTCCATACGGTCACGGACTCTGAAGAGTTTACCAAGCCAGTCGTCTTTCTTCGATTTCTTCTGACCGGGATTGGCCTTGTCTTCCTCAATGATCTTGCTAATTTCGGTGACGAAATTCTCGACATAGCTCTCCGACACATTCTCATCTTTATGCACGGAGGCTCCAGTGTAGTAATGTCGGATGATGGAGTCGTAGGAAATGCCGAGTCCCACCATGCGAATGGTACCCTCCTGACTGAGTCCGACGCCATGGCCGTAGCCATGTCCGGTGAGGATGACATTGGCGCCCTTGTCGTCGACACTTACAGAGAAAAAGGTCGACTTAAGACCGAAGTCGGTGCGTACACGTGTCAACGGGACTCCAAGGATGCGAGCCTTGCGTTCAGGCTGCTGGAAAGAGAGCAGTTCGTCACGCACCGTGGCGTTGGTGATGTCAAGTTTATGGGTCTTAGCGAAATAGTTGAGCCATTTCTCTTTGCCTATCACCTTGGTCCAGTTGCTTTGACGCATATGGAACGAGAAAGTGTCTGTCACCGAGCGCAGGTAAGGCAGCGCCGAACGCCAGACATCCTCCGAGTTGGCTGTCTGTCCACCACTGTTGGAATGGAACGGGGTGTCGATAAGTTTGCCGTCGGCGTCGACGATAGTCTCGCCACTCGACTGCATGGTGCCAAGAATGATATCGGGACGCACGCAGCGATTCTGATATGCCTGGCAATGTACATAGTCGCAGAAATTATATCCGTCGGCTTTATGTTTGCCCATATTGCGCATAGCCCATGTGCGGGAAATCATTGCCTGGACCCTGAAGATATCGCTCTGCTGACCGTAGATCTCAGACTGAACAACTCCGGCGAGGTAAGTCTCGAACTCCACCTCGTTAATGATTTTCAGATTGCTCTTATCGAACGAGCTGACGACCAAATCGCCCTCGTATGTTCTCTGCTTCACCCCTTTAGGGTTCAGACACATGATACATGCCGTATCAGTAGCCTGCAGACGGGCGCTACGAAAGTTGCCATACTCGTAGCCGTTGACAGCGATGCTGACTCCCGTGGCGGTGGGTTTCAATTCCACGGTCATTCCTTCACCGAGTGAAGGCTCGAGAAGCATGCCGTCGTCGGCATAGAGGTCGTACATACCAAGGTCGAACGACACATAGATTGCCTCAATCTTGTTGTTTGAGAAGAGACGCACCTTTACCTTCTCGGCATAGGACACCGAGACTGAAAGCAGGAGAGCAAGAAACAAGAGGAGGCGTTTCATTGGCGAGGTTCCTCCTTTCTGAATATCTGGTCGACGACACGCTTAGACGCGCCTTCGCCTCCCAGTTCGCTGACAACATTGCGGTAGTCGTCAATCATAGCCTGACGGCGGTCATGATCCTCTGTGATTGCCCAGAATTCGTCCTCCAGACGCTCAAAATTGTAATCGTCCTGTAAGAGTTCGCAAACCACCGGCTTGTCGGCGATGAGGTTCACCAACGAGACATATTTTATCCTGTTAGCGATAAGGCGGCGGGCTATAGCCGCCGAAATCTTATCGGTCTGATAGCACACCACCTGAGGGACACCGAAGAGTGCCGTCTCAAGAGTCGCCGTGCCACTGCACACTATGGCGGCGAACGACTTGGCGAGGATGTCGTAGGTCTTGTCGAACACTATCTCCACATTGGTCACCCCTTCGGGGATGAACTGTCGGTAGAACTCCTCTCCTATCAACGTCATGCCAGTCACCTTGAAGCGGTATTCAGGATGACGCTTGGCGAGTCTCATCATCAGAGGCAGCAGACGTTTCAACTCGTGGCGACGGCTTCCGGGCATGAGGGCGACTATGTCAGACTTTTTCTCGACAACATTGGCGGAGTGGCGATATCTCTCCACCTCGTCGAGCAGAGGATGTCCCACATATACCGCCTGAGGAAAGACATTCTCAGCATAGAACTTACGTTCCGTGGGCAGGATGTAGCAGAGGCTGTCGAGGTCACGACGCATCGACTTTATCCTCCCCTTCTTCCATGCCCAAATCTGCGGTGAGATGTAGTATACATTCCGGACTCCACGGGCATGGGTGAACTTTGCCATCTTGAGGTTGAAGCCGGGATAGTCGATAAACACCACCGTGTCGGGATTGAACTCCAGGATATCCTTTTTGCAGAGACTGATATTTCCAAACACCTCCTTGAGATGCATAAGAACCTCCACGAACCCCATGAACGCCATGTCGCGGATATGACGCACCATGGTCACCTCGCCGGTATGGGGAGTGTCGCTGACAGCCTGCATCATCCTGTCGCCTCCCCAATAGCGTATCTCCGTGTCGGGATAAGCCGAAAGGATGGCTCGCAACAGGTTGGCGCCATGCAGGTCGCCCGAAGCTTCTCCAGAGATGATATAGAGTTTCATTGCCGGCAGTGAATTATGACAAAGGGTTATATTTCAAGAAAAAGAAAAAGAAGACTATGGCAGAAACGAAGAGCAATGTCGCCAGACCCTTGATGGTGTCCCGGTCCTCTTTCTTTTTCGCAAAGTGGCGAAGCATAAGCAGAGGTCCTACCAAGACAGCTCCAAACCATCCGATTCGCTCACTCAGCTGTCCGTGGGTGATGACCACGATAAGCCACACCAGCAAGGCTATAGCCAATTCAAGTCCCAAGGCTACCAATACTCTGACTATTGCTTTATTGTTCATCGGTCTTTTATGTTGAATTGTTGAGTGTTTATTTGTTTAATTGTTGAGTGTTTATTTGTTTATTTGTTGAGTGTTTATTTGTTTAATTGTTGAGTGTTTATTTGTTTAATTGTTGAGTGTTTATTTGTTGAGTTGTTGAGTTGTTATTTAGGTTTAAGAGTTTCTAGAGATTCTAGATTTTCTAGATTATCTAGAGATTCTAGAGATTCAATTTTCAATTTTCAATTCTCAATTCACTATTAAAAAAATCAAACTTGTCGAGTGAGGAATAGGCGGTGAAATCGGTTGTCGTGGGAACTATAGAGATGTAGCCGTGCTCGAGGGCATACTGGTCGGTACCCTCACCATTGTCATCGCATACAAACTCGCCGTCAATCCAGTAATAGGGAACACCCCGAGGGTCTTCACATTTCCTATAGCAATCAATCCACCGAGCCTTGGACTGGCGACAGAGTCTTATGCCCTTGATGTTGTCAACATTCCTGGGGATGTTGACATTGAGACACACCTGCGAAGGCATCGGATTCTCCAGGACTATCCCTATTATCGCATTGATATATAGGATGACGGATGTGAAGTCGACTAGGGGGTCATAATCCACCAGAGAGAAGCCCACAGCTTTGATATCCAAGAGGGATGCCTCAAGGACTGCGCCCATAGTGCCGGAATAGAGAATATTGATTGATGAATTGCTGCCATGATTGATACCCGACAACACCAATGACGGGGTTCGGGGGCAGAAGTATTCCTGTCCCAGTTTTACACAATCGACAGGAGTGCCGTCGCAGGCGTAGATTGACAGACCCTCCTCGGAAGTTATCTCACGAACACGGAGCGGACGCTGAGCAGTGAAGGAATGCGACAGACCCGAAGCGTTGTGTTCGGGTGCCACGACCACCACGTCACCATACGATTGCGCCACGGATATCAGAGTTTTTAGACCCTTTGAATCATAGCCGTCATCGTTGGTTATCAAAATCAACGGTCTCATCGTGCAAAATAACTTTTGTCCTTGCCCAAGAAGAATGAAGCAGGCTGGAGGATGTTGTCAAAGATGTAGTACTGTATCAAGACGGTGTCCTTGTTGTCGAGCACCGCATAGAGGCGGTTGATATCGAAGACTTGGTACATCGTGGTGTCAGGCATATTGACGATATCGTCGGGGTTGGTGTATTTGATGTAGGTCTTCAGCTCACGGCTGTTGCCCTTGGTGTCGGTCACGGTGAGGATAGTCCTGGGCTCACGGGTGAAGGTAGTGTCGAGTTCAGCCTTGGGGACATTCTTGGCAAACTCGTCGAAGTTGAGGTTGACGAAAGAAGAGAGCAGCTGAGCCACACGCGCGGTGTCGAATCCGTTGGCACGATGGGCGGGACTGAGGAGGTTGAGCACAAATCCGTCACCTTCACGATCGATGGAGAACGACTCCGATGGCATCGAAGGTATGCGTAGTTCGACACGGGCTATCTGCTGGACCGGCAGACTGACTATGGAGTGGCTCCGCCATGAGAGGGGGTTGACCACGAAACGGGGCGACAGACAACCTCTGAAACCAGGGATATTCACCACATAGGGGACGTCATCACCCTCACGGTACATATAAGTCCCCAGCATGTCCTGGGTATCGTGGCCCACATAAATCACGTCGCATTTCTCGCAGGGAAACAGTCTCAGTTTGCCTCCGAACCAGTTGATGCGGTAGTCTTTGTAGTAGACCTCAACCTTCACGCTTTTGGCGGCAAGGATTTTTACAACGTTGTCGGCGGCGGCTTGGTTGACGCGACTTTTGATACGCATCTCCGACAGGGTCTCGAGCAAGAGGTCGACCATGTGGATGCTGGCGGGATACTGTTCGTCGACCATCCACAGAGAGTCGTCGACATAGGTGAGCAGCATCTGGTTATTCTCCTTGTCGGCCATATAGATGCGTGTCACGCCACCCGGGATGGCGGCCGCCTCTACCTGAAAGTCCTGCTCAAAGGTGTGGTTCTTGCCACGGGCCAGTGATATCACGAGAGTGGCGATGCCGAGGAGGGCGACGACGACAATGATGATTATATTGCTTTTCTTCATGTTAAGGAATCTCTATACTTACTATTTCTGTTTGCGGTACTTGACTTTGCGTGCTCCGAACACCGCTCCGGCAAGGAGAAGCACCAATGCCACAGGAACGACTATGTTTATCGTCTGATACTTGCCACGTTGCTGTTTCACCTCGCTGACATTGAGACGGCGGATGGCTATGCTGCGGGGGCGGGCGTCGATCATACCTTCGTCGCCGGCAAGGTAGTTGATAGCGTTCAGCAGGAAGTTCTTGTTGGCGAACTCCACATTGGTGTATCGGTCATAGCCCAAGGGGAACGGGTAGAGTCCCTGCTCGTTCATCGCCGTACCGTTGCGAATCATGTCGCCGTCGCTGATGACAATCATCTCCGTAGGCTTGTCGCACTGAGCTTTGAAGCCTAATTCGCTGATAGAGGCAAACGATGATGCTATACGATTACGGAACAACGATTTGAATTGGCCACTGAGCAGTACCGCCACCGGCAGATTGCCACGGTTAAACAGTTGGTCGTTGAGTTCAATCATGGCGTCGCTGAGTTGGATATTGACAGGCGCATTCTTGATGTGGACATGGTCGGAGGTGGTCAGCAGGACCGTCTTCTTGATAGACGTGTCGTTGTTGATAAGATCTATGCTGCTGATGAAGTCAGTCTTGAGGACGTCAAGATTGCGGACTATGGGGTGGTTGCTGTTGGGCACCAGCGTGGGGAAATAATACCAAGGCACCAGCTTCATCTGATTGTCAGCACCCATCATAGGTATTCCGCGACAACGGTAATCCATAATCAAGTCGGGATTGACACGCACGCCGTAGTTGAAGAACATCTCCTCAAGGTTGGTGGGCAGTCGGGTGGCGAAAGTCTGAGGTTTTGTCTGCAGACTGTCCATATCAGCATCCAAAGCGTCGACAAGCCAAAGAATCTTGCCGCCGTACATGACAAACTGGTCGATGATGTATAAGTCGCGGTCAGAGAAGGTGGTGAGAGGTTTAGGTATGACAAGGACGTCGAACTTGTTGCTGATGGTCATGCTTGAGTCGCGGCTGTCCTGGATGTGGCGGGTCAGTGCCGACACATTCTCGTTGAGATAGACATTCTCGATGGCATAGTCCTCGACCAGCGACATCTGTATATCGAAGAGGTCGATCTTCTCCAACTCTCCATGACCCAGCAGGAATCCTATGCGACTCTTCACGGGACGCATGAGGCGGTGCATGGCGGTGACGAAATTATACTCCAGGTTCTCCACCGAAGCGTTGATGACCTGCTCGGTGCTGCGGCCGGTGACACCTGCCGACTGAAGCTGTATGGCGGTCTCCTGTCCTTTGTAGCTCACCTCCATGGCAGGATATACCAACTGCTGTTTCTGCACGCCATCCTCCTCTGTAGTCACGGGAACAGGCGTCAGACCTTTCTTCACCAAGGTCTGGTAGAACTGCATCTTCTCCTCGTCGGTCTTGAAGGAGTTGGGATTCACAAACTCGTATTCCACATAGCGGTTATAGGCACGGAACTGGTCGAGCATGTTCTTGATGTCGTTGCGGAACCGCCTGTAGTCGGCGGGGAGGTCGTCACCCTCGAGGAACACACGGAACAGGATCTGCTCGTCGATGTTCTTCATCATCTCCTTGGTGGAATCCGACAGGGTGTAGCGACGCTCGCTGGTAAGGTCGAAGCGGGTGAAAAGAAATCCGCTGATGATGTTGACAAAGACTATCACCAACAGGACAGCACCTATCTCGATAAGGCTGTTCTTCAATATGCTGCGTTTTTTCTTTACTTTTTCCATTTCCTTGATTGGAGAACCATGCGGGTAAGCATGAGAAACAACGTTATTACTGACAGAAAATAGATCACGTCGCGAGTATCAATCACGCCACGGGAAATCGACTCGTAATGGTACTGCAGTCCCAGAGATCTCAGCAGGAGTGCGCCACCTCCGTGAATCAACTGGTAGAAAGCCTCGAAGCCCAGATAGCAGAAAGCACAGAGCAGAGCGGCGGTGATAAACGCCACGATCTGATTGCCGGTGAGCGAAGAGGCAAAGAGACCTATCGCCACGAATGCGGCACCGAGGAAGAGCAGTCCGATATAGGAGCCCACCACGCTACCCGTGTCGATATTTCCCACAGGGTCGCCCAGACGGTAGATAGACCAGTAATAGACCAGCGTGGGGAGCAAAGAGATAAACACCAGGGTAAGTCCTGCAAGGAACTTGGCGAAGATGATGGTAAACTCGCCGAGCGGTTTGGTGAGCAGCAATTCGAGAGTTCCGTTGCGTTTCTCCTCGGCGAACATACGCATCGTGATGGCGGGGATAAGGAAGAGATATAGGAACGGTCCCAGGAGGAAGAGACCGTCAAGACCCGCATACTTATAGTCGAGCAGATTGAAGCTGGTGCGGAACACCCACAGAAGCAGACCCGTGAGCAGGAGGAACACAATGATTGTCAGATACCCCATCAATGATGAGAAGAATGCCGACAGTTCACGTTTATAAAGTGCAAACATCGTCTAATGTCATTTATCGAACCTAATACGTTTGGAGGCATTCGAACGTCCCTGATATTCACCGAAAGAGAGTTCCAGAACTGTCTCGAAAAGCAACTGGGTACTTTTCACGATGAACTTGCGGTCGATATTCTCCACGATATCGCTGGGGACATGAGAGAAGCGACGACCCCTGAAACTGGTGAGGTTGATGCTGGGGATGCCCACCTGTGCGAAAGCGGCGGCATCGCCCTTAGGCAGGGTCTTGTAACCCGTCACCACGTCGTTAGAGCAACGGAGAGTATCGATGTGCTTAGCGACATCCCAGAGATGGGGGAAGCGTTTGTTGCCCATGACCATGATACTGTCGCCACAGCCCAGATGCGACACGTTGATGTATGCCTCGATATTTTTCAGTGGAGTGAAGTTAGAGACAAAAATACGAGAGCCGAGATGCTGTTGCTCGCCTGCCGAGAAGAGCACAAAAATCACGCTGCGTGACGGCTGGTCGGGAGAGAGGGAGAGCAGACGGGCGGTCTCCAGCAGAGCGGCGACGCCAGAGGCGTTGTCGTCGGCACCGGGGAAGAGGCATGTGGTGCCCTGCATACCCACATGGTCGAGGTTAGCGCCAACAACGATATATTCACCATTCATCTTGGGATCCTCACCACGGTAGACACCCACAACGTTGGCGGTAAGTGCCGCGGGATGGTATTTGGCGTTGATGTCTATCTCGAATTTCTTCCTCAAGTGGAAGGACTGCGGTTTCTGAGTCTCGTTGATCTGCTGCAGAGCCTCCTCCAGCGACATCTTCTCATTGGCAAGTATACGGTCGCCACAGTTGCGGGTGGGCTGGACTATGGGGAATGTGGGGAGATGGGGTTTCTCGCCACTGTATACGAAGCCCTGGACCTCATAAGGAGAGCATGTCGGTGACATATTGATTACCACCAACGCACAAGCTCCGTGGGCACGCGCCACACGCGCCTTGTCACGAATCTCACGGTATTTGTCAGTGACGTTGGTCGGGAGGAACGACGGTACGCCGCTCATCACCATCACTATCTTACCTTTGGCGTCGACGTCGGCATATTCGTTGAAGGCACCGTTGTCAATGCCATAGCCGCAGAACACCACAGCAGCGTCGGCATAGCCTCGACCGGTCATGCCTGCGCAACAGAAGTCGCGACCAAGGACATAGACCTGACGTACGTCGTTGTCGTTGACGTAGCTGTTGAAGGTGCAGTTCTCTATCTTGTTGAACTCCGTCTCGAAATACTGACCCCATTCGCCGTTGAAGTAAGGTTCCACACCATAGCGGGAGAGTGCCGAGATGACATAATCGGCCGCCGACATGTAGGCGTCGCTGCCTGCCAGTCGACCTTCGTAGACTGACGACGAGAGGTCGCGGATATGGTTAAGCAGTGTGTCAAGAGATGCCTCCTGGGCACGGACACCTGCGGGGGACAGAGAGAGAGTCACCATCGCCACCGCCACCATAATTTTTCTGTGTAGTCTCATAACTATTTGTTGTATTGTTTATTTTCTATCTCTTACCGTTTGTCAGAGTCAGCATTTGCCAAGCTTTTCAAGCTGGGCTTTCAGCGATGCTATCTTCTGCTCAGCGTCGGCTTTTTTCTGACGCTCGACAGCCACGACCTTCTCAGGAGCTCCGTTGACGAATTTCTCGTTGCCAAGCTTCTTCATCACCGATGCCAGGAAACCTTCGGCATATTTCAGCTCTTCCTCAAGTTTCTTACGTTCACCCTCCACATCGACGGCGAGTTTCAGGGGGACGTAGCATTCCATGGTTCCGATCATGAAGCTCACGGCGTCTTCAGGTTTTTCGCCGTAGCTTATCTGCTTCACGTTGCCGAGCTTTCTCACTATACCCTCAAAGCGCTCGTTGAGTCGCTTGCCTTCGCCACTGACGATGACAAGGTCCAATTCCTCACGAGGCGAGAGACCTTTGCTGTTACGCACATTACGAACGCCGGCGATGATGTCGCGAGCCAATGTGCAGTCGTCAAGCATACGCTGGTCGAAGAAGACGCTCACAGGCATATGCTGAATCATGATACTGCTTCCAGCCACCAGTTCTTCCTTGACTTTGGTGTCGGTGTTCTGAAGCAGATGCCAGATCTCCTCGGTGATGAAAGGCATGAAAGGATGCAGCATGCACATCAGTCGCTCGAAGATGGTGATGGTGGCGTTGAAGGTCTCACGGTCGATGGGGGTGCCATAGGCAGGCTTCACCATCTCGAGATACCATGAGCAGAAATCATCCCAAACGAGCTTGTAAGTATTCATCAGGGCCTCGCTGAGACGATACTGGTCGAAGTCTTTCTCTATCTGTTCCAGGACACAGGCCATACGCTGTTCCATCCATTGCACGCTCACCTCGTTCTCAACACTCTGATTCAGTTCATCGCTCACAGTCCAGCCTTTGACGAGACGGAGAGCGTTCCAAATCTTGTTGGCGAAATTGCGGCCCTGCTCACAGATGCTCTCGTCGAAGGGCAGGTCATTACCCGCAGGTGCGGTGAGCAACATACCCATACGTACACCGTCGGCGCCGTATTTCTCGATAAGTTCAATCGGGTCTGGGCTGTTGCCGAGCTGCTTGCTCATCTTGCGACCAAGCTTGTCACGAACGATACCGGTGAAGTAGACGTTCTTGAAAGGTACATCCTTGCGGTACTCCTCGCCGGCCATAATCATACGGGCCACCCAGAA
>DBXB01000070.1:0-249 GCA_002309155.1 Bacteroidales bacterium UBA1223
TTGGTACTGAAAGTGGCAGGACACGAAGGGTTGACACTCTTTGATGTATGTCTGCAGATACAGTCGGCCACGTTCTCGGTTGCTATGGGACTCACTATGGCAGGCGTCTCGCTCGTCACCTACATGCGAGCAAGCGGTGACAGCGACGGACTGCAGCGCATCATGCATAATACTGCCATCATATTGGTGGGATTCTACGGTGTGTTACTGCTGTTACTGGTGACTGTGCCGCAGTTTTTCCTGTGGTGC
>DBXB01000070.1:428-4191 GCA_002309155.1 Bacteroidales bacterium UBA1223
TGATTGTGGGTGGTGTGCCTATCCTTGTGGCCAGTCTGGCCTACGGCTACTGGGAACACCGCAAGCACCCGTCCTATACTATGTTCTCGATGGTTGACAAGATGCCGTCGTATATTAAGTTCGAATGCTCAATAGATTATGATCAACATAATTTTGACGAGATGAAAAAGAAGATGAAGCTATTTGCCGACACCTGCGAGATGAGTGACGAGATGAGCTCTAAGATGTACTCTACTATCCAGACGCTCTTTAACAATGCTCAGGAGCGCAGAAGTAGTCAGCTTAAATATCTCGACATCTCGCTCTGCGAGTTAGACGACGGAATCCAGATGACCATCAAAGACTGCGGCCGTCCCTTCGACCCGGTACACAATGGTATGGATGCCGCATCAGTAGGCGCACGATCTGCCACCTACCGCTACATGTTCACTATGAATGTAACAACTATAGTATGGAATAAAACCCTAAATCAAACATAAAAAGGAGAAGAATAAGGCGTGAGCAAAAAGAGTCTGATCTGGAAAATACCCTGCGTCGTTGTCGGTGTCATCGTGGGGATAGTGCTGTTACTGCTGATTGCGGTAACGGTCATCTTGGTGACACCCAGCGCCCGTACGGCTGTCCTGCATAAATGCGTGGAGATAGCCAACGAGCGGACCGACTGGGATGTGGATCTGGGACGGCTCTATCTTTCCCCTTTCCATCATTCTCCGATGATTCTCTATCGCGCCTACAAGGGCACCGAAGACTTGCCGTTACACATTGAAATAGACAGTCTGTTTATCGGTCATCGCGGTCAGGACACGTTAATATACCTGCATGGCTTGCGTCTGCAAGGTAGTATGAAAAAGCCTGGAAGTGGAGAGCCGAAAGATGACTTTTTGGCCCGCATCATCGTGGTGGATCAACTGCTATTGGATCAAACGACTTTCCATTCCGACAACATGATAGACGCGGTAGGTATCGACGTTATTCTGGAACATCTGAATGTTAAAAGTCCTGGACTCAACATCGCGAAAGGGGACTACCCGCTGCACGGCTTGCTGTTGGCGGATGCGTATGTGGGCATTGAACTGCGTGACACCGAGGACGAGGATGAGGATACCACCTCTACCCCGATGGCTTTCGATATACAGGATGGTGAGCTGCGCAATGCGCGCTTCGTGCTCAATCCGATGGGATTGGATTTACGTGCCGGCTCCCTGTCCACGAATGCGTTGGTGGATGTGGGGGGCGACCGCTACGATGCCCGTCGCCTGAACATTGGGAATGCTTCGCTTACGCTCGGGACACTGTACCTGCCTTTTGACACCATCTATGGAGATGCACTGCTGGATCTGAACACCGACCTGATTACTTCGAACCGGTTATACGTGCGCTCCGACGAGTTTGGGGCGAAAGCGGACCTCAAGTCCACAATGCTGAATCTGGAGACGATGCGGGTGGACTTGTCCGGCAATGCCGATTATCGCGGCAACAAGGCAATCTTAAGAGGATTCTATGATATTGATGATGAGGCGTATGACATGCTGGTGAACGTGAAGCAGGTGAATGCAAGTCCATTTCTCGAAGGAGACCACTACGTGGAGTTGGCAGGCGAGATTCATGCGCAAGGCAAAGGGATAGATTATCGTTCCCCCGCGATGAAGTGCAAAGTGGCCATGAACCTGACCAACTGCATCTATGACAATATCGATGTGTCTGGCTTGGTGCTTGACGCTGAACTGGCCAACAAGACAGTGACCGGAAATTTGCATTTGCCGGTTGATATGACGGACAGCGACCTGAAGCTGAAGGCAGAGACGGAGCATCAGTTCTGGGTATCTGATTTTTTGACACCGGAAAAGATGTACGTGGACTACCATACGCAAATGAAGAATGTGCTTGCACATGTGGCAGGAGAGGATTATGATGTCAACTACCTGAACCTTGACTTCACAACGGATACCACCACATCGTTGTATATGGTCACACAGGGGCTTACCATTGATGCGCAAAGCCCGATGCACGTGCTCCGGCTGGTGGACGATGTGCAACCAGTGCTGGATGTCGTCACAGACACAACGTTTGTGCAGTCCATAGTTTCGTTGCAAGACCTGACACTGTTAGACACGCTCAAACGGGTTTTACCAGACCTGCAAGCGGAAATACAGCTGATGAAAGGGAGTCCCATCCAGGCCATCATCGAAAGGATGGGGTTGGATATCAATGAGGTGACGATGGTGCTGAAATCCGATTCTCTCCAATCAGACCTGGCATTGGACGCTTCCATTCCGTATATTGACCATTCGGACGACAGTACGGGGCTGCGCCTGCCTGCTGCTACGGCGGCGATACGGGTGAACATGACCGAAGGCAAGACCACAGCCTCAGTCACCGCCAACACCCTGATCACCGATGGTGTGATGAGTGTGAACGACCTCTGCACCGATGCGGCGCTACAGTTTAATCTGGAACGGAACGGGCGCGAGCTGAGTGGCACGGGACACCTTGAAATGGACAGTCTCATATACGACGAAATGGATTTTGGAAACCAGACGGCGGACTTCTGGATTACGCCATCGGAGCAGTTTGACAATGCCATTCGGGCAGATTTGCGGTTGGACGATATTCCGCTTGAGTTGGTCAACAACATCTTGAACATGGAAGACATCGACCTTGATGGTATCGTGAAGGTTAAGGCTTCAGCAGACGGTTTGCCTGCACAACTGGACCTCTCCGCAGAAGTGCTCCCGTTAGATGTAACTGTCTATTACAAGCCCTACGAAGTGTTGTTGAATATGGGTGAGACGCCTATTGAGATGAAGCATAACAATTTTGAATTCAATGATTTGCACTTCTATTGCGCCAATGGTTCCTATTTGGCTGTCAACGGTGGATTCGACCTCAATACGATGCGCTTGTCCATGGATTTATCTGCCGACAATTTCTCCCCGTTGACGCTGGAACCGCAAGGCGTTTTGCCCGTCTATGGCGACCTGGCCACCGATGTCCGCGGACGGGTGTCCGGACCGTTGGACAGCATTTCCGCTGACGTGGACATCACCATCCTGCACACCACAGACCTCACTTATCCGATAGATGAGAAGAATTTGGCGCAATTCAAACCGTACGGTACGATCAATGCGAAGTATAACACCGTTGACGGGGAGCTTAATTTAGGTGGAAGAATTAATGTGGATGAAGGTGTGGTTCGCTATTCGCCCAAATTGTATCCCATGATACCCTTCAATGTGGATTCGGGAAGCTATGTCACCCTCAACGGTCCCTTAGGCCAGACCATCTTGAACCTCTCCGCTTCACAGCAGGTGAAAGCGGATGTGCAATCGGAGGGCGAGGAGACCCGTCGTGTGGTCTTCAATACGGGCGTGCGAGTAAATGGAATACTTGATTCGTTAGGTCTTAACGCCTTGGGCTTCTTCCTTGAAGCACCGGATGACGAGATTATAACGCATGAAATCGCCTCTATGGATGAGGATACACGCGATGGTATAGCGGCAGTGTTGCTGGCTACCGGTATGTATATGGGCGAAAGCAATGAGGCTGCACAAAAGGGTGGATATGCTCTGAACAGCATCATCAATAGCCGTATCAATGCCGCAATGGCTAATTCCAAGTTAGGGAATATCGTAGATGTAGATATCAGTAGCGGACAAACGGAACATGCGTCCGGAAAGACCAATGACATGAATATCGCCATCAGCAAATCCCTGTTCAAGGATAAACTACGCATCACTGTCGGCTCCACCATCTCCGACAACCC
>DBXB01000070.1:4291-4429 GCA_002309155.1 Bacteroidales bacterium UBA1223
GAAGGCGAACTCACCAAGTCCGGTATCGGTGTGGGGGCTACCAAGCAATGGAAGCACAATCGGTTCATGCGTTCATTGGGCGATTCTATCACGTGCACACACAACTTTACAACGGATGCGGATGTCACCTATCGTTCC
>DBXB01000076.1:0-4723 GCA_002309155.1 Bacteroidales bacterium UBA1223
TCCTTCACTTCGCGGAACATATATTCAGCTTCGGGGCAATCCGGGGCGGTCATGGTCATGAGCACTTTGACATTCAGTTCGTCATCTATGTCGATATTATAGATAAGCCCCAGGTCGTAGATGTTCACTGGTATCTCGGGGTCGTAAATGTTTTTTAGACAGTTGACGACGGCGCTCTGTATAGTTTCTTTGTTTGGCGTCATTTCTGTTCTTTGATTTTATATGCCAATGCGTACATTTTTATCTGCTTGACCATCGAGGTGAGTCCGTTAGACCTGGTGGGGGAGAGGTGCTCTTTCAGTCCGATGACATCGATGAAATGCAGGTCGGCGTCGATGATGTCCTGAGGTGTCTGTCCGTCGAAGACTCTGATAAGCAGGGTTATTATCCCCTTGGTGATGACGGCGTCACTGTCGGCGGCAAAATGAAGGAGCCCGTCACGATGTGTGCAGCTCAGCCATACACGGCTCTGACATCCTTTGATGAGGTTGTTCTCAGTCTTGTCTTTCTCGTCGATGGCGGGGCATTCCTTGCCAAGTTCGATGAGGTAGCTGTATTTGTCGAGCCATTCGTCGAAATTGGCAAATTCGTCGATTATCTGGTTTTCTATTTCTTGTATGGTCATTGTTGTTGTTTTATTATTGAAAATATCGTTCAACTTGGAGATTGATGCCGACGAGGACGTCGGCGAACCGGCGAAATATTCTAGTCAGAGATTTCTTTAACCTTTAAACTATAACCTTTAACCTTTATTTCGGTGCTTTCTTGATCAGGATGACTGCCGCCAGGCCGAAGACCAGTTGTGGGACCAGCACGGCGAGGAAGGGGTAGAAGTTGCCGTTGATAGCGAAGACGCTGCAAACACGCATGAGGATGATGAAGCCGAAGGCGAGGGTGATGCCTATCGCCAGATGCACGCCGATACCTCCCCGAGATTTGCGTGAGGAGATGGCGACGCCGATGAAGGTCATGACCAGGAAAGCCAAGGGGTTGAGCATCCGTTGGTAGAACTCCAGTTTGGCAGCGACGACGGCGCCTGAACCACGCATCTCCTCATGCTTGATGTGGTGGTACAGTTCGGGGCTCGTCATGGTGGTTATCTGTTTCGACGCCTGGTTGAAGTCGTTGGGAGTGAGGTGGAGTTTCATCTTGGCTTTGACTCCTCGGGTCATCGTCTCCTTCACGCCGTCGAAAGTGCGATGGGTCATCCCCAGGGCAGTCCAACTCTCGTCGACAGTGTCGAAAGTGATTTTGTTGGAGGTGATGCGATCAACGAGGTCTCCTTTGTCGTTGTAGGTGTCCTGCTGGAACATCAGTGCGCTCTTCTCATACACGTCGTAACTCAGGGAACTGACCTGCACGCCTTTGGATGTCTGGAAATGCAGGTTGTTGTAGTAGCTGCGTTTGTGGGTGTGTATATATGTCCCTTCGAATTCTTTGAGTTTGATGTTGCTCTGAGGTATCACGAAGTTGCCCACCACGAGGATGCCAAGTGCCAGAATCAGGGCTCCGTGCAGGTAAGGTCGTAACATGCGCCGGTAGCTTATTCCGCTTCCGAGGATGGCGATAATCTCGGTGTTGCCTGCCATCTTGGAGGTGAAGTAGAGCGTGGAGATGAATACAAATAGGGGACCGTAGAGGTTGAAGAAGTTGGGGATGAAGTAGATGTAGTATTGGAAGATGATTTTCTCAAGTGGGGCGTTGTTGCGCAGGAAGTCGTCGAGCTTCTCAGAGACATCGAAAGTTATGACGATGACAATGATGAGGATAAGCCACATGAGGAAGGTCTTGATATACTTTCCCAGTATATAGCGGTCTATCAGCGGATATGTCATCGTTTGTGCTATTAGGAGTTAAGAGGAGTTAAGGGGAGTTAAGAGACAATACAATTTAGTTCTCAACGATAATGTTGTCATCAACACTTGAATTGTTCGCTACAGCCTTGCTGTAGGCATTCAGGAATTTGCTTGTGAGCTCTAAATCACTAAAAAGACTCAGGATATCATTTTCTTCCAGATAACCCAAGTCTTTTGCTAAAATAATATAGTTTCGGCACTCTTCAAGGCTGCCTTGAGAAATGTTGAAAAAACTCAATTTTGCCTTGCGGCTTATTCTTTTTGAACCTTCGGCGATATTTGCCTCGATTGATACTGCGGCACGTCTGAATTGTGAAGTTAGACAGAAAGTTTCTTCTTTTGGGAATAGTCGGGTCTGCCTGTAGACATTCAGAGTGAATTGATTGGCTTTCTGCCAGGCAATAATATTCTCAAAACTATAAGGCATCTATATGCTAATTCATTTGTCCTTTAACTTCCTTTAACTTCCCTTTTAACTTCTTTAACTCCTTTGAATTACATTATTCCCATCGTTTTTTGGAAAGCGGTGAGGGATTCGAGAACGTTGGTCTTGACATGTATGAATTCGTCGATGCCGTAGCCCTTGTATGTGTCGACCATCTCTTTGGGGAAGCCGGCAAGGACTATGGATTTGACTTTGCCTTTGAGCAGTTTGCAGGCGACCTCAGTGATGTCGGCGTATTCCTCGTCGGAAGAGCAGAGAACCACTATGTCTGCATTTGCCTTCAGAGCAGCCTCTACGCCCTCTTCAGCTGTGGCGAAGCCGTTGTTGTCGATAATCTCGTAACCGGCAACTCCGAAGAAGTTGGTGGCGAATCCTGAGCGGGCGCGACGCATTGCCAAGTTGCCGTAGGTGAGGAGGAATACCTTGGGACGGTGGGACGCATGTTCTGTAGCCAGTCGCAGATGCTCGAAAGCCTCGGCGCCACGGTAAGGTTCCAGAACTTTTATCTCGTTTCCTCTCTCGCAGTGGCAGCAGCAGGTAGAACCCTTCTTCTCGATTTTGGCGTCCATCGTCTCGGTGAGGTTGGGATATTGGTTGGTGCCGAGGATGGTGGTACGGCGTGTAGCGATATCCATGTCACGTTGCTGGGCAGTTTTTGCAATCTCATCTTGGATGAAGCCTGCGCGGATTGCGGCAGCGAAACCATGCTTTTCCTCAACGGCGAGGAATTGCTGCCATGCATATTGGGCGATAGAGTCGGTGAGGTTCTCGATATAGTAGCTGCCTGCCGCCGGGTCGACGATTTTGTCGAGGTAAGACTCTTCCTTGAGAAGCAGTTGCTGGTTGCGGGCGATGCGGTAGCTGAAATCGTCGGCCTCTTTGAAGGTGACGTCGAAAGGCATCACAGATATTGAGTCGACACCGGCGATGGCGGCGCTCATAGTCTCGGTGGTGGTGCGGAGCATGTTGACGTATGGGTCGAAGATCGACTTGTTCCATGTCGACGATGTGGCGTTGATATAAGCTTTGCAGGAGCAGTCGCATTCCGGTTTGTACTGCTTCACGATTTCGCTCCACAGCATGCGGGCGGCGCGGAATTTGGCTATCTCCATGAAGTAGTTGCCACTGGTGGCGAAATTGAAGACGATGTTCTTCGCGACAGTGTCGACCTTTACGCCACGGTCGGTGAGCTTTGCCATCAGTTCGTTGGCGGCGGCGAGGGAGAATCCAAGTTCCTGGACGATATTGGATCCGGAATTGTTGAAGAGACTTCCGTTGACGGTCAGTACACGGAATTTCGGGAGGTTCTCCTGAGTATAGTTGATGAGGTCGAGGGCTTCCTTATAGTCGCCATCCTCGCCATGTTTGAAGGCTCCGTGTTTCAGCGCATGCTTGAACATGTCGAAGTTCACGCTGCCGTTCAGCTCTTTGGTTTCGAATCCGTTCTTCTTTGCCACTGCGACGAACAGTTGGAGAGTCTTGAGGAAATCTTTTGAGCAGTTGAAATGGATTGTTACAGCGCTGAGATAGATGTCTTTGAGCAGTGTTGCCATCTGCTCTTCGGTCTCGATGGCTTTGGTGCAGAAGCCCAGAGCTGTGGCGCCGCGTTTTACTGCATCGAGGGCATAGGCGTTAGCCTTCTGAGGATCTTTCTCGCTGATGTCCTGGCGAATGTCCCAGACGTTGTTGTCGGAATGTTTGCCGCGGGTGAACGGAAACTGGTCGGGGTTGGATGTGAGATACTCGATATGTTCAAGATCTTCGGCACGGTAATAAGGTTTTACCTTGAAGCCTTCGATGGTTTTCCATACGAGTTTCTTCTCGTAATCGGCTCCTTTGAGGTCTTTGTTGATGACTTCTTCCCATTTTTCGGTTGAAACGGGAGGGAATTCGGTGAACAGTTTGTTGTCTTCCATTATCTTATATATGTTTTTGTTTCGAGTATTAATCTACAAATATACATCTTTTTTTATTATCACTATATTTTAAGTGTTAATTAAAAAAGAAGTTGTGACGCTTTGTGTGATTATATTATTGAGAATGAGTGGGGGATCTCTTTTCTTTTTTGCTTCGACAAAAGAAAAGAGTAAGAGCAATGACTTGGTCGTCATTAGGCAACATTGACTGTGGAACGTCAGTTGCCGAAGGCGTAGCGGACAATATTCTCTCCCATGCGGAGAGCTTTGCCTCGGGTCTCCTGCGAGTCGTTGTGCACATCGGGGTCCTCCCATCCGTCGCCGAGGTCGCATTCCCAGGTGAAGAAGCACACCAGTCGCCCTTCCCAAATCAGGCCGTAGCCTTTGGGCGGTTTGTTGTCGTGCTCATGGATTTTGGGCAGACCGTTGGGGAAGTCGTATTTTTGATGGTATATGGGATGGCTGAACGGGAGCTCCACAAACTCTAGTTCGGGGAACACCTTCTT
>DBXB01000076.1:4773-5591 GCA_002309155.1 Bacteroidales bacterium UBA1223
CCGCCTCCGATAAGGTAGTTGCGGAGATTCATGGCTTCCTGCGACGAGAATACCACATTCCCGTGACCAGTGAGGTGCAGGAAGGGGTAGTTGAATATCTCGCTGCTACCCACGTCGACGGTGGCATAGTTGGGATCCAGATTCATGTGGGCGTCGGCGTTGCAGAAAGCTATAAGGTTGGTCAGCGATGTGGGGTTGGCGTACCAGTCGCCGCCACCGCCGTATTTTAGCAAAGCTATCTGGGTCTTGTTCTGGGCGATAGCGATATTCGCCGTAAGTAGCAGAACAGACATTGTGAAAGTTGAGAGCAGATGTCGGATAGTCATAAGGCTGAGGTGTCAGTTTGAGAGATTGAAAAATGCTGTCGCCGCAAGCGCCGCGGTCTCGATTCTGAGGCGACTCTCGCCCAGGGTGACAGGGATGAACCCTGCATTGAGAGCCTGAGTGACCTCTTCGGGGCTGAAGTCGCCCTCCGGACCGATGAGAATCAGGGCATCGCTGCCTTTGGTGTAAGCGTCTCTTAGTGGAGTCCTGTTGTCACCGTCGCAGTAGGCTATGAATAGTTGTGGATTGGTCGTGTCGGAGGAGTTTTGTTTAGTGATGCTGTCGATAAAGTTGTGGAATCGTGTTGGGGCGTGTAATATGGGCTTGTAGGTTTTGAGCGACTGTTTCATCGCACTGACGATGATTTTGTCGAGACGCTCCTCTTTCAGCACGCAGCGCTCCGAGTGGTCGCAGATGATAGGCGTGATCTCATCGATGCCCATCTCGACGGCCTTCTCGATAAACCACTCCAGGCGTGCCGTGTTCTTGGTGGG
>DBXB01000076.1:5712-10812 GCA_002309155.1 Bacteroidales bacterium UBA1223
CGGAGCACCTTAATGCAATGTTTCGACTCTTCGGCATCTAGTGTGCAGATGTTTGATTCTTTGTCGTTTGTGAAGAATAACTGCATTTTTTGTTTTCTTGTTCGGATAGCAAAAATACAAAGAAAAAGGTAACTGCCGTCAAAAAATAAAAAAACAGCACTCATGAAAGTAATTTTTCGGTAGGCTCTGCGTTATGTATAGAAACAATACAATACGATAACTTTGTTAATCTTAGATATGAATTCCAACTCCACGATAACCGCCAGTTTGACAAGAACAATCAAGTTTTTCATCGCACTCTTGGTGCTGTGTTCCGCAGGGACATCTCTTCAGGCCCAGAAACAACGTATCACGCAGTTTACGCAGTCCGACCTGTCCGCAGAACTCTCCACATACCTCTCCGATGCCACCAGCGACAAAGACAAGAGGGCGGAGGTGGAACGCCATATGAAGCACTTCTCCATGCATTACCTCGCTTTAGGTACGGAGATGCAGGGACGAGTGACGGGAATATGCAACAATATGCTGAAACTGAAGATGAGACAGCATCCCGATATGATGCATTTTGTCCAGGTCTTTGTCAAGATGTGCCAGCAGGGAAATACCTCAAACTTTGACCAATGGGTCAGCGGTATCGAATACATCCAGAACCGTAATAAGAAGATAAAGGATTTTACAGATTTCATAGATTTTACCGACGACTTTGTGAGTTCGCGCACCCTTACAGCGTCACGGTCATGCACATGGCAGATGCAGAGCGGGTGCAGCTATACCATCCGCTTCGAGAACAACGACATCCTGATTGTCGTCGACAAACCCATAGAGCTTTATTACAGTTCGGACAAGGACAACGGTACTATCTACGGCACCCACGGCGTGTATCATTATTTCGACAACCGATGGGAAGGTCAGGGAGGCCGTCTGAACTGGGACCGCACAGGAATTCCGACCACGGCATGCTGGGCGAACCTCTCGAAATATGAGGCCATCACCAAGTTCCCCAAATTCACCGCCGACTCCGTACAGTTCACCAATACCAACTATTTCAGCCAGCCCATTTACGGAAGGGTGGAGGAGGCGCTGAGTGGCAAGATGGAGCCAGAGAAATATAGTTTCCCGAAATTCCGCTCATATCAGAAAGACTTCAAGATGAAGGATATCCTTCCTGGTGTAGACTACAGTGGCAGTTTCATGATGAACGGCTCGAAATTCATAACCTCCGACACCAAGAATCCTGCGACACTGATATTCTATCGCAACAGTGCGCCTTTTATCACCGTCAATTCAGTCAAGTTCACCATAACAAGCAACAAGGTCGTGTCGGAAAACGCCGCCGTGAAGATATTGATTGACGGCGACTCTATATGCAACAACGGTGTCACTGTCCGCTACCTTGTGGGAGAGAAACAGGTGAATATGATAAACGACTCGAAGCGGAACTACTACAGTCCCTACTCCAATTCATACCACAACCTCGACATGTATTGCGAGTCGATAGTGTGGAGGATGAACGACGACGTGCTGGACTTCTCCATGCTGGGACAGAGCGGTGACGAAAGCTTCTCCACATTTGAGTCCAACAGCTATTACTCTGAACGCAAATTCCGTGAGATTCAGGGCATCGACCTCGTCAACCCCGTCATACGTGTCTACCGTTACATGCAGTCGAGGGACATGACTTACGACTTTTTCATCGACGAGTTTGCGGCGGCTATCAAGTTGGATATCATCCAAGCCAAATCGATGATTCACAATCTCGCCAAGTCGGGTCTTGTCACCTACAACGAGGCTCAGGGAAAGGTTTATGTCAACGACAAGCTGGTCGACTATGCCAAGGCAAGTGCCAAAAGCAAGGATTATGACTACGACGCCATCACGTTTGAGTCGGCAAGCAAGAAGAACAACGCCGAGTTGAATCTCGCTGACAATTCGCTGAATGTCCATGGTGTGGAGAAATTTGTTCTTAGCGACAGTCAGCAGGTGGTCATCTATCCTCTGAAGGGTGAGTTGGTGGTGAAGAAAAACCGTGACATCAACTTCAATGGCCGTATCCATGCCGGACGTTTCATCTTCTACGCCACCGGCGCTAACTTCCTCTACGACGATTTCAAAATCGACCTGCCACAGGTTGACTCCATGATATTCTATGTCACCAATTTCAAGAACCCACAGGAGGAGCATGTGGTCTATACCCCTCTACATAACCTTACGGGATTTCTGCAGATTGACCAGAGCGACAACCATAGCGGACTGAAGCGTGTCAAGGAACAATATCCAATCTTCACAAGCCAGAAAGACAGCTACGTCTATTACGACCGCAAGGACATCCACAACGGGGCGTATGTACGCGACAGGTTCTACTACACCATCCACCCCTTCGTGGTAAAGAATATGGTTAATTTCATTACCGACAGTCTGAGTTTCAACGGAGTGCTGACATCGGCGGGAATCTTCCCCGACATTGTCGAACCGTTGAAAGTGCAGCCCGACTATTCTCTTGGATTCGTCAAGAAGACACCGCGTGGTGGTTATGATGCTTACGGTGGCAAAGGACATTTCACCAACAAAATCGACCTCAGTTACCGTGGCTTCCGAGCTCAGGGACAGGTCGACTACCTGACCTCCGTCATACAGTCCAAGACCATATACTTCATGCCCGATTCGATGATATCCGTCAGCGACACCTTCTATGTAAAGGAGCAGGGCAATTTTCCCGATATCCGCAACAGCAGGTCGATGCAACGGTGGTATCCCTACGCCGACTCGATGCGTGTGGCTCAGCTTCAGAACGGTCCCCTGTTCAAGATGTATCATGACGACGCAACACTTGCCGGCCATATAGTGCTTAAACCTGCGGGCGCTACGGCGTCGGGCACGGTGACCATCAAGGAAGGCACCCTCGAGTCACAACTGTTCGCACTTCTGCCCAAGGAGATGAACAGCAACGTCAGCACATTCACGCTGCGGTCGGATGTATATAACAACACGGCGTTCTATGCCACCGACATGAAATCCCATGTCGACTACACCAAACGTCGCGCCGACTTCGTGGCTAACGCCGACCTGGGCCGCACCCAGCTGCCGTTGCTCAAATATGCCGCCTATGTCGACAAGTTCTCGTGGGAGATGGATAAGAAGGAACTCGACCTTATCAACAGCAAGAGTGAGAGCAGTCAGGGACTCGAAGGACTTACCCTGCGTGAGCGTTTCCGTCATACCGACCAGCCGGGTGCTCTCTTCGTCTCCACAGACCCGTCCAAAGACAGCCTGAATTTCCATGCCGTCAGGTCTACATACCTTTATAATGACGGACAGCTCACCTGTCGCCAGGTCTTCCTGGTTAATTCGGCAGACGCCGTCATAGCGCCGGGAGGCGACACCCTGCATATCCGTCAGGGAGGAGCCATCGACTTGATGCGTCATTCACAGATTCTCGCCAACCGTGACAACCGTTACCATCTGATATATGATGCCGATGTCGTCCTTGTCGGTGCGTCTAAATATAGTGCCAAGGGTTACATTGATTATGTGGATGTCGACGACAAGAAGCAGAAGATATACCTCACCGATATCGCTCCCGACAACCGTGGAGTCACTGTGGGCAACGGCTTTATCCCCGACAGCGCCAATTTCACTCTCAACACTGCTTTCGGCTTCGCCGGCAATGTCAAGGTGGAGGCCGACAAGGAGTTCTACTATTTTGACGGTGGCGTGCGTCTGCTCCATAAATGCGGCACTGACGCCGAACTCGGTCTCCTTGCCTATTCCAGCTACCTCAATCCACGTCAGATTCTCGTCTCTGTGCCTGAGATACCCACCGACTGGAAGGGCAACAGGATTACAGCTTCCATGCTCTTCCACAAATCGAACATGATGCCGTATGCCGCTTTCCTGACACAGGAGAGGGCTGCCGACAACGAGTTGATGGGTGCCCATGGCTTTGTCACATACAACAACGAGACTGGCGAATACATGATAGCTTCGGCTGCAAAGATTCAGGACCCCGACAATGTCGTGGATCGTTACCTGACTCTCAATACCCGCACATGCGAGATGACCGCCGAAGGTCCTGTCAACTTCAATGTCAAACAGAACCATGTCAAGCTGTTCTGCTATGGTATGGCTACCCTTGGTGGCAAAAAGGAGGGCGACCTTGAACTCAATAGTATTCTTGGATTCTCTTTCCCCATCGACGATAAGGTTCTTGGCGCCATGGCTCAGCTGATTGGCGATGACCTGCGACTGTCGCCATCGCAACCTGACTTCGAGGCAACACGCCGTGCAATGGCATATTATATGGGCGCAGAGAAGGGTGCCGAGGCCTATTCCAGCTATGTCAGCAGTGGATTCTACGACAAGTATCCTAAAGAGTTTGAGAATACCATACTCATCGAGGGAATGAACTGGCAGTACGACCCTGCTCTCGGTTACCGCTACGACGGTGTGGCGTCGCTCTCCATGATAGGCAACAAGCAGTTGCATCTTGCCACACGTGTCAAGGCACAGCTGTTCAAACGAGGTAACAGCCAGAACTTGATACTTTATATTCAGGTCGCCGCCGACCACTGGTATTATTTCAACTATGAGTTCAACAGTCAGCAGATGCTCATCCAGAGCAGCGTGGGTGAATGGGTGGATATGATCAAGTCGCTCTCACCCGACCAGCGTCGAGTCAGCGGCAAGGGCGACACCGGCGACTATCGTTACCGTATCTCGCCGAGTCGCACCGAAGTTCCCAATTTCCTCCTGCGTATGGGTGGCAATGCCGAGAGTGAGGATGATCCTGGCGACTGGGATGTCGACGAAGAGGATGTCATTGAAGGTGACGATTAAGTAGGAGTCGTTTTTCACTTTTTCCAAGTCGTCCATAGGGTTTCCTCTCTGTGATGCGACCTACAGTAACTCTACTTTTTTTCTATTTGTTGGATATTTAGTATCAACGGTTTATAAACCAATCGAGGCTGTATAGAAAAAAATATTTTGGCATATTAAAAAATTGTAGTACTTTTGCACCCGCTTTCGAGAGAAAAAGAAAGGAGAAAAGAAATACTTTTTTCAATTTTCATTTTCAATCGGAAAGGCCCAGGTGGTGGAATTGGT
>DBXB01000067.1:0-1935 GCA_002309155.1 Bacteroidales bacterium UBA1223
ACCGGTCCGGCCGACGATTTCGTGAAGGCGATAAATAACTGGAAGAACCTCTAGAACCTCTAGAACCTCTAGAACCTCTAGAACCTCTAGAACCTCTAGAAAATATAGACTTTAAGGACTCTAAAAACCCTTCCAACCCTTAAACCCTTTTGAAAAAACACCACACATATAAGTTCAACCCTCACACCCTCTCATACGAGAAGGTGATAACGTCGTTCAGCGACAAACTGAAGAAGATATCCTTCTCTGTGGCGTTTGGACTCGTGTTTGGTGTTGTGCTGTTGGTGGTGGGACTTCATGTCTTCGACTCGCCCAAGGAGCGTAAACTGAAACGCGAGTTGGTCATGATGGAACGCCAGATGGGTAATATAAAGGAGAGAGTGAAACGTGACGAGGCTGTCCTCGCTGACCTTGAGAATCGTGATAACAGCATCTATCGCACACTCCTTGAGGCTGAACCTATCGACAGCGAGGAACGCTTGAGCGGTATAAAGGGCCAGCAATACAGCGATTTGGAAGGTTATGACTGCTCTGATTTGGTGATAGAGACCTCCAAGAGTCTGGATAACCTCACCAAACGACTCTATGTGCAGTCCAAGTCGTTCGACGAAGTCTATCAGATGGCGTCGACCAAGAAAGAGCGTCAGGAGCATATCCCAGCCATCATGCCGTTGAAGAAAAACCAGTGTAAACTCATCTCTGGTTTCGGTACCCGTTATCATCCGATACTGCATTACCGCAGGGCTCACACCGGTGTCGACCTCTCGGCGCCCAAGGGCACACCCATCTATGCCACCGGCGACGGTGTTGTGGAGGTGGCGGGACGTGGCGACGCCTCGCTCAGTGGCTATGGTATCGCTGTGCTTATCAACCATGGCTTTGGGTACAAGACACTCTATGGACATATGAACGACGTGAAGGTTCGCCACGGTCAGAAAGTGAAGCGTGGCGAGTTGCTGGGACATGTGGGCTCTTCAGGACTTGCGTCGGGACCGCACTGCCATTATGAGGTGTGGTTGAACAACAAGAAAGTCAATCCGATATACTATTTCTACAACGACCTCACTCCGCAGGAGTACGAACAGGTTATTGAGATTGCCAACCAGGAGAACCAATGTCTGTCATAATAGATGAGAACGCCGGTTTCTGCTTCGGGGTGGTAAAGGCCATCGCCGCCGCTGAAGAGCAGCTGAAGAAAAGTCATCAGCTGTATTGTCTTGGCGACATTGTCCATAACAACGAGGAGGTCCAGAGACTGTCGCAGATGGGACTTAAGGTGATTGACCACCGACAGCTGGCCGAATTGCCCTCCACAACAGTTCTTATACGCGCTCACGGCGAGCCCCCCTCGACATATCAGTTGGCGCAAAGTCGTCATGTGACCCTTATCGATGCCACATGTCCAATAGTGCTGGCGTTACAAAAAAAAATCCGTGAAGGATATGAATCCATGCGGACAGTGGGAGGTCAGGTGGTCATCTTCGGTAAGCAGGGTCATGCCGAGGTTATAGGACTCAACGGTCAGACTGAGAACACCGCAATCATAGTCTCTTCGCCTGACGATGTGGAACAGATTGATTTCAGCCGACCCATAAGACTCTATTCGCAGACTACCAAGAGTCGTGATGAATACTCCAGACTGGTGGAGAATATCAAATCACGTATCGAGATGTCTCCTGACGGGACTGATGACTTCGTGGTGTTCAACACCATCTGTAGCCGTGTGGCAAACCGTGTCACCCAACTCGAGACTTTCGCCCGTGGCGTCGACATGCTTCTTTTTGTCTCTGGCGCCAACTCCTCCAATGGACACTATCTCTACGAGTGCTGTCGCAAGGTTCAGTCCGACACCCACATGATTTCCTCTTCCGACGAAATCGACCCCACCTGGCTTGAAGGCAAAACTACTGTAGGCATAAGCGGCGCCACATCAAC
>DBXB01000067.1:2049-5047 GCA_002309155.1 Bacteroidales bacterium UBA1223
TTAACTAAATCACAATATTCTTTAACCTTTAACCTTTAACCTATAACCTTTTTCACATCAACAATTCAACAACTAAACAACTAAACAATTAAACAACTTAACATATCAACGTATCAACAACTAAACAATCAACACTTAAACATCTAAAATGTACCTCGAACGTCTCCAACTGTCGAATTTCAAGAATTACACCGATTTGGATGTGACATTCTCGCATAATGTCAACTGTCTTGTCGGCAACAACGGAGTAGGGAAGACCAACCTCTTGGACGCTCTATACTATCTCTCGTTTTGTAAGAGTTACTTTAACTCTATCGACAGTCAGAATATCCGTTCGGGTTCCGATTTCTTTGCAATCCATGGCCATTACCTTCTTGACGATAAGGGTGACGAGACGGTGGCGGTGTCGTGTACGCTACAAAGGGGACAGTCTAAGAAGATGAAGTTCAACAAGAAGCTATGCAACACGCTTACCGAGCATATCGGAAGACTGCCTCTCGTGATAGTCACTCCCAGTGATCAGAGTCTCATTCTGGGTGGCAGTGATGTGCGACGGAAGTTTGTTGATGGCATCCTCTCGCAGGTCGACAAAGGTTATCTGCAGATGCTCCTCGGATATCAGAAAGCACTGGATCAGCGTAACCGTTTGCTGAAACAGTTTTACGAGAACCGTTATTTCGAGGATGAGTCCATAGCCATCTGGGATGACCAGCTGGTGCGTTACGGTGAGCCTATTGTAGAGGCACGGCGCAGATTCCTCGACGAGTTCAGACCACTTTTCGAAGAGTATTATTCGCTGATACACCCCAACGCCCAGTCCACAGAGCCTCCGACAATTGTCTATGAGTCTCAGTTTGTAGAGGGTATCGATGGGTTTGCCACACAGTTACGTGATGCCTACCGCAGGGATGCCCAGACGCAGTATACTACTGTGGGACCTCACAAGGATGATTTCGAGTTCGGCATAGGTGAATTCGCCGTGAAACGCTTTGGTTCGCAGGGACAGCAGAAGACGTTTCTTCTGGCGCTGAAACTGGCACAGTTTGAATATATCAGGACACATCTTGGCACCAAGCCGATATTACTTCTCGATGATGTGTTCGACAAGCTCGATATGGATCGAGTGAGTCAACTAGTGCTGTTGGTAGGCAGCGACAGGTTCGGCCAGGTGTTCATCACCGACACCCAGCCGGGCAGGGTGGAGGATATCTTCCGTAAAGCCCCCGATATGCCTCACCGTATCTTCACTGTTGCCAATGGAACAGTGGAACTGGTATGACATCGTGATATGTGACCCGTGACCCGTGACCCGTGAATGATGTTAAGGTGTTAAGATGTTAAGGTGTTAAGATGTAACCTTTATACTTTCAATTTTCAACTTTCAATTTGAAGCCTTGGAACACGAATATTCGATAAAAGACCTGATTGACGTTGCTCTGAAGCGATATAATTTTGACGAGAGCATTACGCAGGGTAAGGTGGAGCAGGCCTACCGTGATGTGGTTGGAGTGTTTATAGTAAAACTGACACGTTCGGTGAAGTATGACAGAGATAGTCATACTTTGAACGTGGTCCTTGCGTCGCCGGCCCTGAAAAATGAGCTGATGTACAAGGTGTCGAGTCTCAAGGACTCAATAAACAATAAGTTGGGGAAAAAAGAGGTCTGGACAATAATGTTCTATTGACCTCTGCCATTAATGTAGTCAACATTAAGGCTGTCGCACTGTGCCGCCCATGCCGAGCTGCGACGTTTGGAATTTTGCGACGTGATGACGACGGTGTAGAATGTATATCGTTGCCGAAGTTCGTCGATGGTGATATAAGGACTCTCACGGAGTATGAGGTAGTCAACTTTCGGTCGGGCAGATGAGATTTCCCTGTAATTGCTTCGGTCGACGATGCGGAGAGTCACACCGTCGAATTCGACGAATCTGTTGTTGAGCATTAGGTGACTGTCTTCATAACTGCTGTCCAGCGGTATGACATATGTGGTGCGAGTCTGTCGCCACAGTCTGTTGCCGGCGGTCTGATAGTCGATGCTCTTTGGATTCTTGGCTGTGAGGGTGTCGCAGATAAGATAACTCACATGTCCGGCAAAGCATTCCACGGCAGTCCTGTTGCCGAGATTGTAGAAGTCTAAATGACTCTGGTTGTCATAATGACTGTTCACAGTCCTTGTATATACGGCTATGATTATTCCAGTTGCCAATAGTATGACGGGCGCTATCTTGTTCGGTTTGATAAGTAACCATGCTATTGTGGCGACAAGGGCAATGGCCAGGATGAACAACAACCCGTCGAACCAGATATCCTGCAACATGGAATGTGGCAGTTTTGATATTGCCGTTGTTATCCATTCGGTGACGGTCAGCTCTCCCGCCAGGATATGTCCCATAACGCCGAATGCCCACGGCCACCATGAAAAGGCAAGCATGACCAGAACACTTCCTAGGAGCAATCCCGCAAAAGGCACCACCGTCATGTTGGCGACGAGGAAATAGACTGGGAATTGGTGAAAATAATAGAGGATGAAAGGCATTGTCGCCAGTTGCGCCACCACACTTACGGCGAAGAGGTCGCGAAGTGCGGAAAGTAGTTTTGACAAGTATCGTGTGACACTCCTATTGCCATTAGGGATGGGAATAAGATTTACAAGAGGGCGGTAAATCAGTATGATTCTGATGACAGCGCTGTAGGATAGTTGGAATCCCACGTCGAACAGGATCAGAGGATTGGTGACGAGAATGACTAACGCCGATGCCGCCACAGCGTTAAGAGATGAAGGTCGGGAGAAAAACATCCTGCCTACAACGATGAAGCTGAACATAAGGCCTGCTCGCGTTGTTCCTGGTGCGGCACCTGTCAGAATCACGAAGAACCATATCACGACTATTTGGAAGGCGCCTTTGATGATGCGGTTGCGCCGTTTGTTGCTCAGGAACGAGAGAAGAAATCCTGCAATTGCGGCGACAATGCCGACGTGCAGTCCGCTGACACA
>DBXB01000031.1:0-8450 GCA_002309155.1 Bacteroidales bacterium UBA1223
ACCACCGAGGAGTGGTACACCGTCACCGCCAAGTCGAACAACGAGTACTGGGGCGTGGTGTACGGTGGCGACATATACCCTGCCGGCACTGTCGTCCAGCTCACCGCCTGGCCGAGAGGCCCCGAATACCTCTTCACCAACTGGACCGACGGGAGTCAGCAGAACCCCCGCACTGTGACAGTGACACAGGACACCCTTTTCAAAGCAATCTTCATTGACCAGTCGGCAGAGGGCATCGACCTCGCAGAAGGCGGCGCTACCTTGACCCTCTCTCCCAACCCCGCCCACAGCGCTACGACAATCACGGCGCCATTCCGCATCCTCGGATGGCAGATAACAGACTCCTATGGTCGCATTGTCGCGGAGCAGTCAGGTCTAAACGACTACATTGCCTCAGCAGACCTGCGGAGACTCTCCCCAGGCCTCTACATCATCAGGGTCAACAGTGGCAACGGCATCCTGACTAAGAAACTGATACGGTTGTAAGCGATTAGATGATGGTCGTCCTGTCGGACTCAAAATCTACCGAAAATCTTATCAAAAATCTTTCATTTTTAATATCACACGGAAAGCACAGAAAGCACAGATATCTTTTTTGAACCGCAAATCTAGTGCAACGGAAGATTTTTTCAAAATAGAGCAACCAATTATTAAATTAAATGAGTATTTTTGCATTTTATATATAAAACAATACTGTACAATGCAAAATATTCGCAATGTAGCAATTATAGCACATGTCGACCACGGCAAGACTACTTTAGTGGACCGAATGTTGCACCAGGCAAAACTCTTTCGCGACAACCAAGAGACCGGCGACCTAATTCTGGACAACAACGACCTGGAACGTGAACGTGGAATTACCATCCTTTCCAAGAACGTCAGCGTACGCTATCGTGACTATAAAATCAACATCATCGACACCCCGGGCCACAGCGACTTCGGTGGTGAGGTAGAGCGTGTCCTTAATATGGCTGACGGCGTACTGCTCGTCGTCGACGCCTTCGAGGGTCCCATGCCCCAGACCAGATTCGTTCTTCAGAAAGCTATAGAACTGGGACTAAAACCCATAGTCGTAATCAACAAGGTCGACAAACCTAACTGCGACCCCGAACAGACACAAGAGGCTGTCTTCGATCTGATGTTCAACCTCGGCGCCAACAACGACCAGCTTGACTTCCCCACAGCATACGGCAGTGCCAAACAAGGATGGATGGGACCCGACTGGAACACCCCCACCGACGACATCAGTTATCTGATGGACCTAATCATCAAGTATATACCCGAACCTAGAGTAGAGAGCGGAAACACCCAGATGATGCTTTCCTCTTTAGACTACAGCAGCTATCTTGGCCGTATCGCCGTGGGACGTCTGAACAGAGGCACCCTCCAAGCCGGACAGTCGGTCATCCTTGCCAAAGTCAACAGGGATTCCACAACATATCAGGCGAGCACTGCGAGCGAACATATCAACGTATCAACAAAAATCAAGGAGCTCTACACCTTCGAAGGACTTGGCAAAGAGAGGACAAAAAACATTGTCGAAGCCGGAGAGATCTGCGCTGTATTGCTAGACCTTGACAAGAATGTGATGTTTGAGATTGGCGACACCATCTGCGACGCCGAGAATCCCGAGCCCCTGCCCCCCATCAAGGTCGACGAGCCCACCATGAGCATGCTCTTCACCATCAACAACTCGCCATTCTTTGGCAAGGAGGGCAAATATGTGACCAGCCGTCATATACGTGAGCGCCTGTACCACGAACTGGAGAAGAACCTTGCCATGCGTATCGAAGAGACCGGGTCGCCCGACTCCCTGCTCGTCTACGGTCGCGGCATACTCCATCTCTCTATCCTGATAGAGACCATGCGTCGTGAGGGGTACGAACTTCAGGTAGGTCAACCTAAAGTCATCATCAAAGAGATTGATGGCCAAAAATGCGAGCCCATCGAGCAACTTACAGTGCTGGTCCCTGAAGAGTTCTCAAGCAAGGTGATTGACGTCGTCACACGTCGTAAAGGAGAGGTGGGCACCATCGACACCAAAGGCGACCGTGTACAACTTGACTTCACCATCCCCAGCCGTGGCATCATCGGTCTTCGCAACACACTGCTCACTGCCACCAACGGCGAAGCGGTCATCGCCAGCCGTTTCCTGGAATACCAGCCTTGGAAAGGCGATATCGACGACCATAAATACGGCGCACTGATAGCCAAAGAGACAGGCGAAGCGACAGCCTACAGCATCAGCAAGTTGCAAGACCGCGGACCTTTCTTTATCGAACCTGGAGACCAAGTGTATGCCGGAGAGGTCATCGGCGAAAGCCTGCGTCCGGGCAACGACATCGTCATCAATGTCGTCACCTCCAAAAACCTCACCAATATGCGTACCAAGAGCGCCGACGAGAAATCGACATGCACACCAGCCATCAAGTTCAGCCTTGAGGAGGCCATGGAGTATATTCGTGACGACGAGTATCTTGAAATCACGCCCTCACATCTCCGCATACGAAAAATCATTCTTGACGAGATAGAGAGGAAACGTGCCAGAATCGCCGCAGGATACAAAGATGAATGAGTAAAGGGAAGCTAAGGGAAGTTAAGGGAAGTTAAGGGACAAATGATGTGAATTGTGAATGGACAAATGATTTGAACTTTTAAACTCTAGAAACCTTTAAACTTTTAAACCCATATCAACGTATCTTGCGGACGAGCCGTCCGCGTTCCTATCAACAGAGTAATCTTATCAACATGATAATGGAGAGAATTATAAAACACTGTCTGGCGATTTTCATTCTCGCCATCATGACAGCCTGCGACCCAGGGTTCGACGACAACCTCTACATTGTCAATCAGAGCGGATATGACCTGATTATTGACTACGGCGGTGTCCACCGCTACTGCGAACAGCAGGGCTCATGCAATGTACTAAACGGCGACATCGTAAAGATCCCATTTGACGGTGGCATCGGTTGCACAAACAAAGAGTCTTCGGAATCAGGGATGCGGTTTTTTTTCTGGGGCGACAGTGTCGTTTTCATGACAACAGACAGCATCGTTTTGAGAACCTACTACGCCACCGACACCACGTCAGACGATAGTCCATACAATTTCAACTCCTCACATTACACATACGAGGAGAAGACTGCCCGAAACGGTTGCCCGGCATATTACACCAAGCACACCTTTACATTGACGGCAGAACAACTTGCACCATCAATCAAGCAATAGAGAATTGTTTAATTGTGAATTGTGTGCTATGGCTGGCGAGCTTGATGAGCCAATTGTGAATTGACAATACATTTAACCCATGTCAACGTATCATGCGGACGAGCCGTCCGCGTTCCTATCAACATATCAACAATTAAACTCTTAAACTTTTAAAACCCTTTTAACCTTTTAAACCTTTAAAACCTTTTTAACCCTTTTAACCTTTTTAACCCTTAAAACCTTTTAAACTCTTAAACCATGAGAGTACACTTTATAGCTATAGGCGGAAGCGCCATGCACAACCTGGCATTGGCTCTGCACAAGAAAGGATATACAATAACAGGAAGCGATGACGAGATTTTCGACCCTGCACGTGGCCGACTCGAGAAAGCAGGACTGTTGCCCAAAGAGGAAGGATGGCATCCAGAGCGTATCACGCCCGACCTCGATGCCGTGGTTCTGGGCATGCACGCACGCATAGACAATCCCGAACTTCTCAAAGCCCAGGAGCTGGGACTGAAGATTTACAGCTACCCCGAATACCTTTACGAACAGTCGAAGGACAAGCTGCGCATCGTGGTGGGTGGCTCGCACGGCAAGACGACCACCACGGCGATGATACTCCATGTGCTGCGTCTTTGCAATATCGATACCGACTATATGGTTGGAGCGCAACTTGACGGTTTCGACGTGATGGTCAAGTTGAGCGACAGCGCCAAGATAATGGTGCTCGAGGGCGACGAATACCTCACATCGCCCATCGACCGCAGACCCAAATTCCACCTCTACAAGCCTAACGTCGCCATCATCACCGGCATAGAGTGGGACCATATCAACGTCTTCCCCACTTTCGACATCTACAAGGAGCAATTTGCCAAGTACATTGATCTCATTGAAGAGGGTGGCACACTGATTTATTGCGATGACGACCCTGTGGTTCACGAGGTTGTCGCCGCCAACAAGCGAACCGACATCGCCAAAATGCCATACGATGTGCCCGAATATGAAGTGGTGGATGGGGTCACCTACATCCAGTCACCACTCACGGATCACGGATCACAGGTCACCGGACACCGGTCACCATTAAAAATCTTCGGCCGCCACAATATGCTCAACCTTACCGCCGCCCAATACGCCTGTCGCGAGATAGGCGTCAGCGACGAGGATTTCTATAAAGCCATAACCAGCTTTCATGGAGCCGGGAAACGACTCGAATGTCTGTGGCAGAATGACCACGCAGCATTGTATAAAGACTTTGCCCATGCCCCGTCAAAGCTCCGTGCCACAGTGAGTGCCGTAAAGGAACAATATCCCGATCGCAAGGTGATAGCCTGCATGGAGTTGCACACTTTCAGCAGCCTCACCGCCGAATTCCTCACACAATATAGAGGAAGTATGGATAAAGCCGACATCCCCTTCGTCTATTTTAACCCTCACGCCATCGAACTGAAGAAACTGCCGCAACTCGATAAAAGTCAAATCAAAGAGGCTTTCGGCAACGACAGCATCACGGTCTTCGACAACTCACAACTGATGGCAGAAACAATTAAAGCTGAAGCCAAGAGATGCGAAGAGGAGAGCACTCCTTACGTCATTCTGATGATGAGTAGCGGGAATTTTGACGGAATCGACCTTGGGGAGTTAAGGTGTTAAGGTGTTAAGGTGTTAAGTTGTTAAGGTGTTAAGATGTTAAGGGAAGTTAAAGGGAGTTAAGGGAAGTTAAGGGAAGTTAAAGGACAATACATTTACCCATATCAACGTATCTTGCGGACGAGCCGTCCGCGTTCCTATCAACGTATCAACGTATCAACAAAACACTAAATATCATGAAAAGATTTACCAAACAATTCTTGCTTTTGGCATTGGGCGCCGCAAAGATGTTCAACGGTGCAAGCCCCAGTCAGAGAATGTCCAGTGGACATTCGGGCAGAGATTGTGTGTGGCGAAAGCGCAGAGGAGCCTTGTGCGTGGCAGCCCCGTTAAACTTCATTACTTATTAGAAACGCTATTTTTAGAAAAAAAAATCAATAGTCCACTGATGAAATCAAAATTCGAACCAGGCGACAAAGTTAAATTCCTCAACCAAACTGGTGGCGGCATTGTCACCAAAGTCACTGACGACTTTATCTTTGTGCAAGACGACTCCGGCTTCGACATACCTATGCAGCCCGAAGAGCTGATACGCATGGCGGACCAGCAGGGCGCCGCAAAGATGTTCAACGCAACAATGGAAGAGCACCTTAGAGGTAAAGGAACGCCCCTACCCTCAGGATTACCTACAACAACACCCAAGGTAACGGTGCCCATGACTCCCGAAGAGGAAATCAAACAGCTGAAGAACCAGATAGCCAACCTGAAAGACCAGATAGCCAAACTCAAGAAACAACTTGCCAATGTCCAGCAGCAGAACACCCATTCTCTCACCGACAACATCCTTCTTCAGCACCAGACCGCTCCTGGCGAGGCAGAGGTAGACCTGCACATCGACATGCTCAGCGAACGTCCCGCAGATCTCACGCCTCATGAGGCTTTCGAGATTCAGATGCACTACTTCCGTCTCTGCATGAACCACGCCTTCGCCAACAAGATGAAGAAGGTCACCTTCATCCACGGCGTAGGCAAAGGCATTCTCAAAGACGAGATAATGAAGGAACTGAAGCAGTACGACAACATCCATTTCTTCGAGGCTCCCATGTCGAAATACGGCGTCGGTGCCACCGAAGTCTATTTCAGATAATTCTTGTCGTGACTGGTGAACGGTGATCAGTGATACGATCGGGTCACAATTCACAATTGGCTCATCAAGCTCGCCAGCCATAGCACACAATTCACAATTCACAACCATGGAAACTCTTGACATCATCACACCTCCCGAGATTAAGACCCTGGCATGCGGCAGAAACTGTTGATGATACACAGCCTTCGCTCGTGGGCCCGTTTCAATGCCGAGACTCTGCGCTACTACAACAGAAAAAACATGAAGGCTGTCGACATCACCGAACAGGAGCTGATGGAATTCATGGAGAAACGGCAGCAGGAGATTATCATCGACCAATCGGAACCGAACTATGCGGATTTCAACATTCCCAAAATCAATCCCGACAGCCTTACGACATACTAAACCAATAACTCTATGAGCAGTCTAATCAAGACCGTAACTCTATGCTTAGCCATGGTGACTCTTGCCGCTCTGACCGCCTGCAAGAGCGGAAACTGTGACGAGAATTCAAGCGACAGCGCTGTTACAGACAACCGCATATACGACATAGTGCCAAAAGGCGACACGCTGTTGATAGTATGCGACCCAGAAGGGCTGTTCTTCGGACAACCGCTTGCAGAGAGGGTCAGCCAACAATGGATAGACTCGATATATAATCGACCAGGGCTTCGAATGATGACAGACCATGAGATGTATCCTCATGTGGAAGGAACTTGCACCTGTGGCAACGAGACTTACACGGTTGTAGGCGAAAACGACACCCTGCAATTCTTATGGTATGACGACGAAGACTGTGGCCGGAGACCTTGTGGAGCCAAAGGAGGATGGGAGTACACCTGGGGCATCATCGCCGATACCTTGGTGGACTTCGCTGGCATCCGCATAGGTATGCCTATCGCCGATGTCGCCGCTCGTCTAAGCTTACCGACGAGCGCAAACATGGATGGCTACAAGGTTATTTACTTGGTGGCACCCGACCTTTTCACCGAGTCCATCACCGAGAAGCAGCCTGGTGGCTATCTTAAGGTGGTCGGACAAAAGAATCCATACGAATATGAATACCGCGACTACCCCCGCATAGAATATGCAGGAGTCGAACTGGTTGTGGATGGCGGACGGATTGTGATGATTCGCACCGGCTGGTATTCGGGCGACAGAATAGTGGCAGGGATATGATATAATTAATAGCTGAGACGCAGGCCATGCTCGCCACTTATGGCAAACAGGTCGACTTCGTCAACTTTGACACATTGAAAATAATCATAGAAAACAGACTCAATGAGCAGACAAATCAAGATAGGGAATCTGACGCTGGGCGGGGGAGCACCCGTACGCGTGCAGAGCATGACGAATACCGACACGATGGACACCAAGGCCACCGTGGAACAAACACTGAGAATGGTGGAGGCCGGCTGTGAGCTGGTACGCATCACCGCTCCAGACGTGAAAGCCGCCGAGAACCTTGGCCGCATCAAGGAGGAACTGCTGAAGCATGGCTGTGAGGTGCCACTGGTGGCCGACATCCATTTCAACCCCAATGCCGCCGAGGTCGCCGCCACGCTGGTAGAGAAGGTGCGTGTCAACCCGGGCAACTACACCGACCGCAACACCGGCAAACTGGAGTTCACCGAGCAGGAATATCAGGACGAGCTGAAGCGGATAGGCGAACGCATGGCGTCGCTCATCGACATCTGCAAGGCGCACCACACGGCGATGCGTATCGGCACCAACCACGGCTCGCTGTCGGAACGCATCATGAGTCGCTACGGCAACACTCCCGAGGGCATGGCACAGTCAGCCATCGAATTTGCCGAGGTCTGTCGCCAGCAGGATTTTCACGACCTAGTCTTCTCGATGAAGGCCTCCAATGTCAAGGTCATGGTTGACAGCACCAGACTCTTCGTCAAGAAGATGCATGAGATGGGCATGGACTACCCAATTCACCTGGGCGTCACCGAGGCTGGCGACGGTATGCAGGGTCGCCTCAAGAGCGCCGCCGGCATCGGTGCGCTACTGATAGACGGCATCGGCGACACAGTACGTGTCTCCCTTACCGAGGACCCTGAGAAGGAGATACCTATCGCCTACGACATCCTGCAGGCTGTCGGCGCACGCATTACGCAGCCTGAATACATAGCCTGCCCCTCCTGTGGCCGCACGCTGTATGACATCCAGACGGCCCTGCGCGAGATAAAAGAAAAGACCAAGCACCTTGTGGGCGTGAAGATTGGCGTGATGGGATGCATCGTCAACGGTCCCGGCGAGATGGCCGACGCCGACTACGGATACGTCGGCTCCGGCCGTGGCAAGATAACCCTCTACAAAGGCAAGGAGGTGGTCAAGCGTAATATCGACCAGAAAGACGCAGTGGACGAATTAGTGAAGTTTATTGAGAGCGACAGGAGTTAGATGGGGAAGTTAAGGGGAGTTTTTCGCTAAATATATTTGTTTTCAGCAGTGCTCAAAGCCTGCAAGCAGGCAGAAGGGGAGTTAAGGGAAGTTAAGGGACAAATGATTTATTTTA
>DBXB01000031.1:8459-21710 GCA_002309155.1 Bacteroidales bacterium UBA1223
CTTTTAAACCTTTTAAACCTTTAAAACCTTTATGTCACAGGTCACGGTTCACAGGTCACCGGTCACGATTTTCTGTTGTCCTAGAAATACAGGTCGCGCTCACCCTCACCAATCTTGCAGAGGTTGCCCTCTACCCTTTTCTTCAGTTCCTCTTTGGAGAATGTCTGTGTCAGTTCCTTGAGCAGACGCAATCCTTTCTCCTTGGTGGCCGGACTTGCGTAATCCTCAAGATACTCACGGAAGGTGAACATAGCGTTGGGCTTGCAGTACTCCTTGATAAGACCCGGCTTGGCAAGATCCATAAAGTCGGCACCTACCCTACCCTTGCGGTAGCAACCTGTGCAGAAGCTGGGGATGTAGCCTCCATCTATCATCATGCTGATAACCTCGTCGAGCGAACGGTGGTCGCCGAGAGTGAACTGGGCGCCGGTGTTGCCGGTCTTCTCGTAGGGGTTGGCCTGAGTGTTGTCGCCCTCCTCGTCATATCCTCCAGGATTTGTCTCGCTGGCGGCGCTAATCTGACTGACACCATATTTCACCAGCTGGTCACGCATCTCGGGACGCTCACGGGTAGAGATGATGATACCAGTATAAGGCATGGCGATACGGATGATGGCGATAATCTTCATGAAATCCTTGTCACTTACGGGATGCGGAATATTCTCAGGTAAGCTGAAGGGAGTGCCTTCGGCAGGCTCGATGCGGGGGAAGCTGACGGTGTGGGGACCACATCCGAAATCTTCCTCAAGATGACGGGCATGTTCCATGATGGCAAGAATCTCGAAACGATAGTCGACCAATCCGAACAGCACGCCGAGTCCGACGTCATCGATACCTCCCTCCATAGCTCTGTCCATGCAGGTGAGACGATACAGGTAGTCACCCTTGGGGGTGTTGGCAGGATGGAATTTCTTGTATTCCACCTCGTCGTAGGTTTCCTGGAAGCAGACGTAGGTACCGATTTTCTCGGCCTTGAGCTTGGCGAAGTCCTCAACACTCATCGGGGCGAGTTCGATGTTGATTCGACGGATGGTGCTGCCTTTCTCGTCCTTTGCGGCATAACAACGGCGGATAGCCTCGACCATATAGTTGGCATCGTTGCGGGGACTCTCGCCACAGATGAGCAGGGCGCGCTTGTGACCCATACGCAACAGGTGGAGAGTCTCGGTCTCTATCTCGTCGAGAGTCAAGATTTTGCGTTTCAGCGCCTTGTTGTCACGTCGGAAACCACAGTAAACGCAGTTGTTCACACAGGCGTTGCCCGTATATATCGGGGCGAAGAGAACCAGACGCTTTCCGTAGATCTCCTCCTTGCAGTAATGTGCCGTGTCGAGGATTTTCTGGATTCCCGCCTCGTCCTCAACGCAAAGCAGTTTGGCGACATCTTCGAGGTTCAGACCCTTGAGTTTGCGGGCTTTGTTAAGGATATCGTTCAGCTGAGACTCGCTGGGAGCATTGTTGTCAAGCAGCCCGTACAGCTTATCTCTGTCAATGAAATTCTGATGTTTCATAATTGTTATTTGTTTTATAGATTCGATATTATTATTGACAATTTTTTGTGACCGGTGATTGGTGACCGGTGACCCGATCGTATCACGTATCACGGGTCACAGGTCACGATTCACAATTTTTGGTCATCACTGCCTTGCATTCCACACCTTGAATACGGCCAACGGTGCCGGTCAAGGCATTGATGCGGTTGACACTACCTTCGACAATAAGAGATATCACCGCCACAGCACGTTGCTGAAACGGTAAACCTTGCCGACAGAGGATGATGTCGGAGTAGTCCGAAATAATGGGATTGATCTGTGACGCCTGGCTACGGTCGGTCACTAAAATGGTTATTGTTCCTATTCGCTTTTCCATCAGGTGTTAGGCTTTTGGGGCAGACAAATTCCGCCGAATTATGTCGGCAGACTAATTAACAACATTTTATATCGAATTGTCCTTTTAATTCGACACCACAAAAATACAAAGAAATATAGAAACAACTAGAAAATGCCTAAAAAAATTTTGTTATACAACAAAATAATAGTATCTTTGCAACTCCTAAATATAATTCATCAATAATTACAACACCTATCATATCAACACAAAAATGGATTATCAATTTCTGAAAACAGCCGAATATGGTACCGTATGCACCCTCACCATTTCCGCTCCCAAGACCCTGAATGCCCTAAACACAACAATACTTCAAGAGATGGATGACTTCCTCACCCATTTCGACTGCAACAAATATCGCTGTCTGGTAATTACCGGTGACGGCGAGAAATCTTTCGTTGCCGGCGCCGACATCAGCGAGATGGCGACCCTCAATGTAGCTCAGGGTAACACCTTTGGCGCACGTGGAGCCGCCGTTTTCCGTAAACTTGAGACCCTCCATGTGCCAGTCATCGCCGCGGTTAACGGATTTGCCCTCGGTGGAGGATGCGAGCTAGCCATGGCGTGCGACATACGCATCTGCAGCGACAACGCCCGTTTCGGACAGCCCGAGGTGGGACTCGGCATCATTCCAGGCTTCAGCGGCACCGTCCGTCTTGCCCGTCTGGTGGGTATGGGAATGGCAAAACAGCTTATCTATACAGGCAAAGCCATCAAAGCCGACGAAGCCCTGCGTATCGGTCTCGTCAACGAGGTGGTGCCACAGTCCGAGCTGATGAACCGTGTCATGGAGGTTGCAAACCAGATAGCCGCCAACGCACCTCTGGCCGTAAAAGCAGCAAAACTCTGCATCAATTCAGAGTATGACATGGAAGCCGACGAGGCAATAATCTATGAGAGTGGCATGTTTGGTCGCTGCTTCGCCACCGAAGACCAGAAAAACGGAATGGCGGCATTTCTCAACAAAGGCAAATGCGAGTTTCAGGGAAAGTAATTCAAAAATTGAAAATTGAGAATTGAAAATCCATATCAACTTATCTGGTTGGCCCCGCGTGGCATAGCCTGCGAGCACCGCAGTATAGATTAAATGTAGCGAGTCAGCTTGATGAGCGTGGTTTGCCCCGCGACCTTGTGGAGCGAACATATCAACATATCAACATATCAACATATCGACAATTAAACTTTTAAACTTTTAAACTTAAAACTTTAAAACATATATATCATGAAAATCTACGTAATTGGAACAGGCACCATGGCAAAAGGTATCGTGAAAGCTTTTGCCGCTAAAATGCCCGTTGTTATGAAAAGCCGCACTCAGGCTAGCCTCGATAAGGCTATGGCTTCAATCGCCAAAGGATATGGCAAACTCGTTGAGAAAGGCAAGATGACTCAGGAAGCCGTCGACGCACTCCTCGCCAACATCACCACGACAACAGATTATGCCACCTTCGCCGATGCAGACCTTGTAATTGAGGCAGCTGTCGAAGAGATGCAGCTGAAGAAGGATGTCTTCATGGAACTTGACAAGATCTGCAAACCCGAAGCCATCTTCGCCACCAACAGCAGCTCACTGTCAATCACCGAGATCGCAGCCTGCACCAGCCGTCCGACTCAGTTTATCGGTATGCACTTCTTCAACCCCGCCGACAGAATGGCATTAGTCGAAGTAATCCGCGGACAGCTCACCAGCGACGAGGTGACCAAATGTGTTGTAGACCTCTCAACCAGCATCGGCAAACAACCCGTCGAGGTGAAGGAAGCCCCCGGATTCGTTGTCAACCGCATCCTTATACCTATGATTAACGAGGCTGTAGGTATTCTCGCCGACGGTATAGCCAGCGCCGAAGACATAGACAAATGCATGATGCTCGGCGCCAACCACCCCATGGGTCCTCTGGCTTTGGCAGACCTTATCGGCAACGATGTCAACCTCGCCATNNTACAAAGAATTTGGCGATCCCAAATACAGACCCCACCCCCTACTCAGAAAGATGGTTCGTGCCGGCTTGCTGGGACGTAAGACTGGAGAAGGTTTCTATAAATATTGATTCCTTACCAACCATTAATAAACAAGGTGAATTGCGTGTCCGCAATTCACCTTGTTTTATTCATGACCCTTACTCCTTGACAAGTTTTTTGTGGACAACTCCCTTGTTGGTTGTTATGCGGACCACGTAGGCGCCTTTGGGCACCGACTCTATATTCAGCTCCGTTGACAGAGCGTTGACGGTCTGACTCATCACCATCTGTCCGTCGAGGGTGAAGAGATCAACAGTCCTTACCCCGAACGACGAGGCTATGCTGACCTTGCCCTTCGTGGGGTTGGGACACAGATAGGTAGGGTTGTCGAGTAGCGACTCCGAAGGTTCCTCGACACCCACCTCACATTCAAAGATAGCTTGGCGATGGGCATATCCTACCCCATTGTAATTGTAGCTGCGGGGATTATCCGTATTATTGTCATCCCACCTCACAAAACGGCATCCCTCCCAGGGTGTGGCCTCTATTATTGCGGTGTTATCATCGCATGTGGGCTGCTGGCTGACGACGGCCTGACCCCATTGGGGATTGTTCTCAGAAACAACCATGTAATAGCTCTTGCCCATGATATTGTCGAACTGTTGCCATTGGCCGTCCTGACTATAGTCGCTCTCCTTTCCGCAAGGCACAAAGACCTCGATACCTGAATCGATGCTGTCAAAGGCCCTATCGCCCATAACTGGAACCAACTCCCTCATACAGACGATTCTGGTAACGCCGCTACATCCCGCAAAGGCATAGCCGTTTATGTAATTGACGCTGACAGGGATAACGATTTCACGAAGGCTGGAGCAGCCTTCAAATGTGTACGTGCGTATCGTCTGCAGATTCTCGGACATGGTTACCTCCTTAAGACCCGTGCAACCCTCGAACATCGATATGGCTGTCTGTGTGAGACCATTGCCAAGCACTGCGGATTCGAGCGAGGTGCATCTTGCGAAGGCGTCAGAGTTAACGACCGTAATATTGTCGGGAATGTTGATCTCTGTCAACGAACTGCAATTATAACAAAATTTTAAAGGAATTTCCGAAACCTTCTCCCCTATAGTCACCTGTCTCAAATTTGGACAGTCCGCAAAAGCACGATCGCCCCCGGACAAGAGAAGCGGATTAAAGTATACGCTCTCGAGGCTGGCGCAGTTGCCAAACACACCGCTACCAACATGATTGACAGTACTGTCAATTCTTATAGTTGTTATATTGAAACAACAGGCAAACGCCGCATCTCCGATCGTGGTGACTGTCGGCGGAATGGTGGCTTCGACCGCATCACGCTCGCAGCATACGATATGCGTCTTGCTGTTATCCGTATAGTAATACTGCCCCTCGTGATATGCGTTCACCGCCAATGCGCCCCATGGCGCACCCTGCGCCGAACCCGTGTATTCGACATTGGGGATAAATGCGAACGCATCCTGACCGATAGTCTCGACATTGTCGGGAATCAGGATGCTTCCTATCCCATAGCATTTGTTGAAAGCATCCCTGCCGATACTTCTGATTGAGGTTGGCAGCACCACAGACACCAGTCTGTTGCAATTCCCGAACGCACTGTCGCCGATGGCGACGACGTTCAAGTTGGCGCTTCCGTTATTGACATGTGAGGGAATCTCAAGATTAATCAGTCCAGCGTCGGCTGAGGGGTAATCCCAGCCTACGATTTTTGCTCCTCCAGCCACAACATCGCAGTACAGTGTGTGGCCCGATGGCGACACCACGTCGAAATCCCTCGCCGTCAGCGTCAACGACACACATAGCGCAGCGAATAACAATGATATCTTTCTCATCTTTTATCCCCCTTTATTTCTTCACTATCTTCTTTATTCCGTATTTATCCCTGGAGCGTACCAGCAGAAGGTATTTCCCCGAAGGCAGAACGCTGACATCCACCTCTGTCTCGGCAGTCTCCGCACTCTCACTCACCATAACCTTCCCGCCCATGTCATATACCGTGATATCATACTTGCCGGATTGACCCATCCGTATTGTCAGGCGTCCGGTCGTGGGGTTGGGAGAGGCTGTGAAGTCCAGAGAACCCACTTTCTCGATTCCCGACGCCCATGCCGAGTCGAACGACAGGATGGCGGTGAACAGCGTGTCTTGCGTCACTGTCACCGAGCGAGGCAGGTGCCAGTCGCCATCCGCCCAGCCCTCGAAGACACAGAATGGCGCGGTGGTGACATTGAGTGTCGCCTCCTCGCCGTCCATATAGATGCCTCCGCCTTCCACAGTGCCCCATTCGTCGTTGTTGGTGGCGGTCTGCACGTTATAATACGGCTTCTCCACAAAATAGGCGACAAAGGAGGTGTCACTCACCAGATGCACCACGCGGGGGTTGTCGGTCACTCCGTCGTTCCATTGGTCGAACAGGTATCCATAGTTCGGGGTCGCGGCGATGGGGTTGTCCGTCGCTCCGTGATAACTGCCACCTCCCGTGACTGTACCCATGGTCTCGTCCGATGAGCTCACATCGAGTGTGTACATCTCGTTGCCGTAGAATATGGCGACGAACGTGGTGTCGCTGGTCAGGTATATCACCCTCGGATTATCGGTGACGCTATCATTCCACGAATGGAAGTAACAGCCCGGGGCTGGCATGGCGTAGATGGTGTCGTACGTCCCGTCTGGATAGCGCCCGCCACCCAACACTTCACCGAAAGCGCTGTCGGCCGGCACCGCATCCAGGTTCCACTGGTCCACGATGGGCAGATAGTATCCCCACGGACTGTCGGGCCATGGCGTAATCCAACCCAATTCGGGCATCATCTGGTGAATAATGGCGACCCAGCCTCCTTGCGGTTTACACGGATTCATATTTTCATAGTGTATCAAGCTATCATAAGCGTGACTTTCCTCGCACTCCTTATCGTTAAAAATATAACCCATGTTCCATCCTGGAAAATTCATTACGTCGACATAGCTAGTCTTATAATATCTCCATATATGCGAGCCGGGTTCCGTAAACACATTGCTGTTCGTGGAGCCATAAATGTAGAAATCCGAATCAACATATACAGGATGCTCAAAATAGGCCTCATATAGATAACAGTACTGCGTATATTCACCGTTCCATCCTCGGCGGAGCTCCATAACTCGGGGGGCACTGACAGTATCCCATCTCACAGAATCGAGCAGCACCAGGTCGAGTCCATCCTCTATATCAGAAAGGAGCGCGTGATGCCTGCCCACCAACTGATAAAGATACATGTATTCAGGCAGTTTCAGATTTGAATCGACGGCGTCGGGAGGTGTAAGTCTGTCAACCATGGCAACCAAACCTTTCACCCTCATCCGCTGGTTTGTATGCTCCCATTTGGCGACGGAAGCATCTCCATAAAAATTCCATAATTCGAACAACTTGCAGAAGCAACTGTCCACTACTCCTCCATTGGGATAATAATTGGGGCATTCATCAAACCATTTGGTATAATAATAATTCCCATACCGTATATCCGCCGGTATAGTGTCGTCCACATCCATCGGGCTTGACCCAGAGGCAAAGGACACTCCGCTCACAAAAATCATCACGAAGATTATCATGCTTTTATATACTCTTTCCATATTTTCAAAGTTTTATTATTGTAATTGCAATAATTATTATTATCTACTTGTCGAACTATCACTCCTTGACGCAGGGGAACTCCTTCTCTATCTCGAAAGGAGTAAAAAGAAGGTATAAGACTGGATATGTAACGGAATCATAAGAATATCTGATACGGATTGGCAGTGAATTTTCCATTGTACTATGTTTTATTGTAAAGGGGATCGCCGCATTCTTATTCTCATAATGACATGTTTGTTCATATCCGCCACCCAAAGAGCCTCTTTGAGACATGAGATACATCGGTGAATAGGTGTTGCTTATATCCATTCCACTCCAGTACAGGTGTTCAAACCCATTTCTTTTCTGAAGTGTTACAGATTGTGCTTTGATATCGTTATCCATGAACTGCCTCACAGGGAAAGTGCAATATTGGTCTATATTCCATGATAAGACTGACACCATTTCTGAAGAAGATTCATTTAACAAAACCGCTGTAGCGTTATTCGATGGCATGTGGATTAGTTCCTTTACCAAAGGTGAGCATTTCATGTATGCGCCCTGTAAAAACAACAGAGTTCCGTTTTGGTATTTATATCGACTATTAAGAAGTCCTCCATAATTACGCAGTTCCAGCATATAATAACAAATCTCTATTTCATTGTCCCTCACATGACATATCTTGGCTGGATTAATCCTGTTGATCTTATCTATATCCAATAAAACGTCACAATCAAGATGCAATATTAGCGATGTGAAATCAATCGAGTTGACATAGGCGTTTAGTTCCAATCCGCCAGGGACATGATGGTCTTCTTTTCCACTATATCTCAGCCATTGGGTATTTCCGGTTGTACTATTTGAAGAGGTGACAACATAATCATCTGTCAATGTAATATCTGTCAAAACCTCATTCAGGTTATATCTCATGTTATTGTCCCAAAGCACACCCCCATTATAATCAGGATAAAACTTGGCCCTGCAGAAACAAGAAGGAACGTACACTGTGTCGTCCAACCCTATTATGTCTAGGACAGCATTATCTAAAAAAGAAGTTTGGTTCTGATAATAATGTCCCTGCTGTTCTGCATAGCAAACCATTCTATACAACTCCCTCGTTTGCTCAACGTCACGCACTTTTGCCGAGTGAGACGTTGTCGGGTTTAATGCATCTTCCATTGAGAAGAAACCGGCGAATCCGTGTTTTGAATATACATATTCATATTGGGTCGGTTCACCAGGAAGAGCGGGCAGACACAAAATGTCATCCAAATGAGTCCTTGTGCCGCAGAACACGCAAAAGTCCTCGGTCGTCTCGCCATCAATCTTCCGCAAAGTGACAAATCTGATATCGTTGACCTGATATCCTTTAGGTAGATTCACTATGTGTTCGATGTATCCCGTATTTGTATTTTGTACCATAAATGATGAATGCGCTTTTATCGAGTCGTCATACATTGTATTTGTATACCAACCATACATCATCAGTACATTGTATATGCTGTCGTAATTACGCACAATGGATGTATATTGTATGTAATTATGATTTGAGGATCGATATATCTGCTCTATCTCTGATATTTGAGCGACAGACCTCAAGAAAGGGATTAACAATAAAAGAATTATAATAACTTTCCTTTTCATGATTGTTTGTTTTGATTGATTATTATAAGATGATTTTATATTGTTGTTTAACAAGAAAACTTAACGGTTAATTGTAGCGCATCCTCGACACCGATGCCTTGCATAAACAACACAATCATACAGTAAATTACAATTTTACTCATATTACTCAAGTGTTAAATCATGCCCATTGTAGCGTGTCTTCGACACTACCGTCTTGATAATCGCTAAATAACTGCACTGGTTTAGATTTTTTCATTTTGCCCCTTTAGACGTAAAAATTTTTGAATTGTGTGACAAGGGGAGTAAATTTTTTCAAAAAAAATCTTCAACAGTCTATCACAAACGCCACTTAGACCCAAGCAACTTCCAATAACAGAGATAAATAAGAAACCAACATTTGATTTTGCAAAGATATGTATTATTTATCAAAATAACAAACATCGAGAACTGAGATTTGGTCCTAAACCTTAATACTTTGCCAAGAATAACAGTTCGATTAGCCTCCGTTTTTTCAAAAAGAAGTGTTTTTACTGATACCGAAGTCCTCCTATTAGTAGCGGAATTTGATTATCATGTTGTTTGTGAATTATTTTACAGCCTCGCAAGTGTATACTCCAGTTTCCCTGTCATAGCTGATAGTCACAGTGTATCCTTCTTCACTCATTGCGTCTGCCCAGGCGTAGGCCTTGTCGTGGTCTTTTGTGGAAAAGATGACAACATCTTTGGAGGGAACAACGCGAGAAGACGCCTCTTCGTTTCGGAAACTGACCACGTGCCCCTCTTCAGCCAGGGCGAACATACGATTCAAAAAGTCGTGCCACGCATCGTCACCAACAAGCGTAAGTTGGTGGGTAACGCCGTCAACGGTATAAATAACGGTGTAAACTTTGCCGTTTTCAGCGACGATGGTAGTCTCGTCAATAATGTTTTCTTTCTGGCAACCGACGGCCAGTGTTCCGAGCACTGCAAAGAGTGAAATGGTGATAATTGTTTTTCGCATAATATAATGTTTATTGATTAGTTGACTTGTCAAAGTTATAGTATTTTACTGCATGTTTTTCAACGTCATTCTTAATGTGGAAAATTGTTAATGTATGATTCAAACAGGAGATGGCAAGAAGATTATTGGGGTATTCATTTGAGGTGGTATCAACAGCAATGGATTTGGGAATAATTTTAACGCCTATCAGATCTTTTCCTTCGTTTATTTGCCGTTGAAAAAATGGAGAATGGGTGGGTACGTCAAAATCTTTTTTGAGAGTGACCCAACCAACGGAATCTGTAGCCTCCAACAGGGTGACATCGACAAAGACGGTGTCGTTGACTTTATAGTCTTTTATGAACGTGGCATCAATACCCTCCACATTGGCATATTGCTTGTAGAGGTCGCTGCACTGGTCGAAGGGGATGGTGCGGGGCCACAGCCTCACAGCCAATGCCACAAATATAATGGCGAGGAAGATGATGGACGGTAATATGAGTTTTTTTTGTCTCATTGAATATGGGATAGAACAGATGACACACTGGTGAGAGCCGCGCTACGGTGCGAGGGTGAGCCATGGGACATAGCGCGACCATTCTGCACAGGGATAGCAAGAAAGAGAAACATCACCACGACAGTCGCGAAGACTGCGGCACGGGAAAAAGTTGAAAGTTGAAAGTTAAAAGTTGAAAGTTGAAAATTTAATTGGGGTCGGCGGCGGAGAAAGAATATTTGTCGAAGGCTCTGGATGAGAGTCACGACCAACAGCAGGGCGAGAAAGGCGAAGAAGAGCTGGTCGAAGATGTCTGAAATATAATACCGGCGGAGAATAACCATACCGACGATGGCAGCGAGGCAGACGAGAGCCATCGCCAGAGAAGAGAGGAACCGGCGGCGACGAGAGGATAGGACAAGCAGACGCGGTGCGAGTTTGATATGCGACAAGTCGTGCCGCACGGCAATCTGCTCGATGCGGTCGCTGTGCCGCTGCCAAGCGTCCATCAGTTCATCCAAAAATTTTTCTTTTTGATTCATAATAATAATTATCAATTCACAATTTCACAACTTCACAATTTCACAACTTCACAATTCACTATTAAGGGTTCTAAGTTTGTCTTTTATACGTTCGATACGGTGGTTGACGGCGGCTTCAGTGATGCCAAGCGCCAGGCCCATCTCACGCGCCGGGACACGGTCGAGGTAGAGTAGCAGGAGGGCTTTGTCGGGAGGCGAGAGGCGGTCGACGAGTTCGTAGAGCCGTTCAATGAGGCCGTTCCGACTCTCTTCGACAAGGTTGCTGTAAGTGTCGTCGTCGAGCGGGAGGATCATTGGCGAGAGAGACCGATGACGAACGTGCGACACCGCTGTGTTGAAAGCAACGCTGTAGACCCAGGTATTTTCCTTGCACTGGCCCCGGAAAAGCGACCAGCTCTCCCACAACGAGCATACGATATCCTGATACATATCCTTAACGTTTTCAGGGTCACGATCGGTAAACATAAGGCATATCTTAAAGATGGTGCTGTCGGAACGACGCAGCATCTCCAAAAATGCAATATGCCTATTGTTATGTTTCATCAAAAAGCGCTTCAGTCTATTAGTCGCAAAAACGTCCGAAAACTACCATAGTAGAACGAAAAAATTGCAAATTAATTTTAGACAATTGGCTTTCAACAGAATAAAAATGCATTTTTATAAATAAAAACACGTTCTGTACATCACTTTTGTTTTTCGCCACACAATAAAGAAAAATGTTTTACAATACGTTCTACGAATAATGATGATGATTATTACTGACACAAAAAAAAAGTTCCCTGTCAGAGACAGGGAACCCAACCTAAAAATTGTACTATGAAAAAGAAAACTTTTCTGTTACAATGCCGAATTAAGCCTCGGCGGGAGTTTCGGTAGCATCCTCGCTGACAACCTCAACGGTAAGCTGAGCCTTGATTTCACGATAGATGTTCACCATTGCGGTATAAGTACCGACCGACTTGATCTTAGAACCGTCAACGACGATGGTCTTGCGCTCGATGTCATAATTGTATTGAGCTTTCAGAGCATCAGCTATCTGGATGTTGTTGACAGCGCCGAAGAGCTGACCGTTCTCACCAACCTTCATGGCGATGCGGACTGATTTGCCATCGAGGGCAGCCTTCTGAGTTTCAGCATCCTTGCGAATCTTTTCCTCTTTAAAAGCGCGCTGACGGAGAGTCTCCTCGTGCATTTTCTTGTTGGCGGGGGTAGCTATGATTGCCAAACCCTTAGGGAGGAGATAGTTATTGGCGTAACCGTTCTTTACGGTAACGATATCGTCCTTATATCCCAGGTTGATTACGTCTTGTTTCAGTATGATTTCCATGTGTTCTTCCTCCTTTGATTACTTTAAACAATCGGCGACATAGGGAAGCAGAGCCAAGTGGCGAGCTCTCTTGATAGCCTGAGAAACTTTCTTTTGATACTTGTTGGAAGTACCGGTGATGCGACGGGGAAGGATCTTACCCTGCTCGTTAACAAACTTCAGAAGAAAATCGGCGTCCTTATAGTCGATGTATTTAATGCCGAGTTTTTTGAAGCGGCAGTATTTTTTGCGCTGTGTCTCAACAGCTATTGGGGTCAAATATCTGATTTCACTTTCGTTAGCCATGATTCAAATTTTTAATCTGTTAAACGGATGTGCTACATTAATTATGCATTCTGTTCTTCAGTTGCAGAGGTCTGAACAGTCTGCTGACGGGCAGCACGTTTTTTCTCATTGTAAGCGATAGCGTGCTTGTCGAGCGAGACAGTGAGGAAACGCAGGAGACGCTCATCACGTTTATAGGCAACCTCGAGGTCAGCGATAACGCTACCTTCAGCCTTAAACTCAATGAGATAATAAAAACCTGAAGATTTTTTCTTGATAGGGTAGGCTAACTTGCGCATGCCCCAGTTGTTGGTGTGGACAATCTCAGCACCGCGTTCGGTGAGGAAGTCAGTGTACTTTTTTACCGTTTCCTTCATCTGATCTTCAGACAAAACGGGAGTTACAATGAAAACGGTTTCGTATTGTTTTACCATTACTTAATAAATTAATTAATTGAACTATAGATTAGTTAACAAATTTCAGAGCCACTTTGCGGACTCGAACCGCAGACCTACGCATTACGAATGCGTTGCTCTACCAACTGAGCTA
>DBXB01000061.1:0-209 GCA_002309155.1 Bacteroidales bacterium UBA1223
GCCGTTTACGCCGAAGGGGATGGTGTCAGGATAGTCGAGGTCATAACGCAGCTCGTAAGAGTCGCTGTCTTCTTCTGCCGTCACATCATATTTAATCCAGGAACTCCAGTTACCTTCGTAAGTTCCTACGTTGGTCAGCGTCAGCGTCTGGTTGTCTTTTTCACCTACGTGCAGGGTCTGCTTTACGCTTTGCGGATAGATGGTGAACA
>DBXB01000061.1:323-974 GCA_002309155.1 Bacteroidales bacterium UBA1223
GCACCCAGTTTGTTGATGCCAGGCAGGTCGGAAGCGGTTGAACTCCAGTCCATGGTGGCCACTTTCTCGTTGTCAACCGAGAATACGAAACTGTCGTCATCCAAGTCAACTACAAAGTCAAACAAGGTCCAAGTGTCGGTCTTCATATTAAAAAGTTGTTCAATGCCGCCAACCAGTACGGAGTTCATGTGCAGCACATGGTTNNTCCGAGTTGGCACCTGCAAACATGTGTAACAGGTTCATATAACCGTCTTTACCAGCGGGAACGTAGCAGTAGAATGATATTTCATATTTTCCTGAATATTTGTCGCCTAACAGCATCACCATGTCATTACCATAGGTGAGCTTCATACATTTGGTGCCTTCTTGAGCTCTGTCGGTGGTAACGACAGCGTCAGCAGCTCCACCCAGTTGGCCCGACCATGTGGTCCAGTAGTTATTGCCGTTGTTTTGAGCAGTCTTGGCGATGCGAGCACCCGCATTGAACGATTCAAAGTCCTCCTTGTAGAGAACCGTCTGTGCATTAATCAGCGTGGAAAATAATCCCATGCATACAATCAGAAGTAAAAATCTTTTCATATTTTTTTGTTTTAATGTTGTTATTCTAATATGATGTGACAAAAATAATGTTTTTTTCCTTTGCCTCTGTGT
>DBXB01000061.1:1031-1220 GCA_002309155.1 Bacteroidales bacterium UBA1223
AATAAAGATATATTTTTGTGCGAAATATTTTCAGCAACGTTTGTTTAGTGTGGGAATGGATGCGTGTTTGGGATAGTTTAATGAGGTTTTGCAAATTTTCGAAGGGGGAGTTCCGAGGGGTCCTCGCAATGTTGTTATTGATAATAATATTGTATGCCGTGGTCTTTTTGTTCTCTTCCCATGCGGAAA
>DBXB01000061.1:1321-4394 GCA_002309155.1 Bacteroidales bacterium UBA1223
ACATCCTATGCTGGTCGCAACAGCTCGACTTATTCCATGCATGCTTCTGTTTCCATACGTGATTCGCTTCAACAAAAGCCGGTGAGGCAGGTGGGTTATGCCATCCAGAAAGTGGAGTTGAACCGTTGCGATACCTCCGCCATCATGAATGTGCCACAGTTTGGCAGTAAGCGTGCAGCCAAGATGGTGGAATACCGTAATAAATTAGGCGGCTTCTTTTCTTACGCTCAAATTAGGGAGATCTATATCCTGCAAAATATGAAGGATGATTTTTTGGCGAAATATTTCACTATCGATCGCTCGCTAATCCGTAAAATTGCCATCAATAAGGCTACGTACAAGGAGATGATTCGTCATCCCTATTTTGATGCATATTTGGTAAAGACCATTCTGAACTATCGTCAGAAGAGTGGAGCGATAAAATCGGCAGAAGAGTTCCAGCGGGTTACCCATGCGTACCCCGAACTGATGGAGAAACTGACGCCTTACTTGTCGTTCGATTGAGAGGTTTGGTCCTTGTCCTTGCCGCCTAACAATGTCTCGGTGAACCACTTGGCAAACAGTATGCGCAGCGCTTTGTTGAAGTAATGGCGGAAAGCGAAGCGGTCGGCTTTGCGGTTTTGCTCTATCTCGTCGGGATGAGATAGTGGCATGATGGCATGGGTTGGCAATGACATCTTGCGAATTTTGCGCTTATTCTTTTTGAAGCCGACATTGGTAATCAGGTTCACATTCGGCGAAATGCACAGCCCTTGTTTGCTCCACAGGTGGAACTTGTACTGGAATTCCCAAATGTCGTCAAAATGATAGCGTTGCAAGGCAATGCCGCGGCGAAGCCAATAGTTGCGTTCTTCCCTCTTTTTCATGTAGCGGGTCAGAATTTCAGGGAAGTTGAAGTCTTTCAAATTGGCCATGGAGAGGTCGAAGTTTTCCCAACGGTCTTTCCAGGTGGCAAAGCCCCACGAAGTGGCGTAGCACGAGAAGTAGTAGGAGGCGTCGCCACGCTTGCGGCCATGTTGGAAGTTGGATCCGCCAATATGCACAATCTGCTTGTTATCTCTGTATTTGTTAAGTAGTTGCTCGCAATACGGGAAGAAGTCGGGATGCGGCATGGTGTCGTCAAAGAGGATAATGCCTTCGGGTTCGTTTTCAAAGAACCAGTTGATGGCTTGGAAAATCATTTGAGCCTTACCAAGATGTTCCTCTTTGAACATTAACTTGAGTTGACACGGCCATTCGGGCATGATGACGGCACGTGTGCGTAGACAGGTGCCATAGTCATAGGGAACGTCCGGATTGGCACCATCTGCAGCCACATAAAATTTCGACGGCTTGATAGCGTGTATGGTCTGGAAGATGTTGTGCGTCTCCGTGATACGGTTGTAGATGATTAATAAAACAGGTGTGTCAAACATGGTGGTCTCTTTTATTGTTCGCCATTAAGGAAATTCTTGAAAGCTTGTCCTATGTAAGGATCCATGCTGGTAAGCACTTGCAGATAGTGATCAAGGGCGCCGTTGGCCTTTTCTGCCATCTGCTGGTTGCCTATCATCGTCGATAAAGTCGCAATGTCTCTCATTTCGCTCAATTTGCGAGCCAATTCGTTCTGTTTGTTCTCAAAATTCTTAAGAATATTGTCAGCATCCGCACATAACAAAGCCAGAGCCTGAGTACCGCATTGGTCAAATTTTATCTTTTTGACTTTCTCTTTGACAGCTGCTAAATCAGCATCATTGAGGGGCGTTTGCTTCAATAACTGGCTGGTCAGTACAAACTCGTTGAGAATATTCTCGGTCTGCCATTTGCGCGACTGGTCGCTGATGCTTTCATACCAGGCGAAGTCTTCAATAATGTAATCCAAGTATCTGGAGGTCTTTTCGATAGCTTTCTCACGACCTGTAGAAGTGTTCAATGCAAAGTAAGTTTTGATGAAATCAAGTGAGAACAACGAGAAGTTCATCTGGTAGGTCATCTTGTAAGGCATAATCTTGTCGTTCAAGATGATGTCGCATTGGTCAAGTGTTTTCTCAGCTCTAATGGTGTCACCTGCGGCCAGCAGACTGTTAGCCAGTCGGATGTAGATGCTTCTTACCAGACCTGTGAGGCGCATGTTGTCTTCGCAGTTATAAACGCGCGGGTCGTTCAAGCCGCCCCATGCGTATTCGTAAGGTTCTTGTGCTGGTGCGTCAGGGTTATTCATTCTGTCAACACGCTTATGGTCGTTGAACACATTCACCAGGTTGTTGTAGAGAATGTCGTTGTTGATGCGTCCGGATTCGTAGCCGCCGCGGTATGCGGTTTTGATAGGCACGAGGCGGTAAGCCAAACCTTCCAGTTGGAAGTAGGATTCGAGACCGAAGAATGCTTCAGAGCCGGTGGTGCTGGCGTAATAGATGGGGCGTTCCCAGTTGTTGTTAGCCAGGATGTCCATCATGACGAGGTAAGCTTTGTACAGATAGTTGATACCGTCGCCTCTGTCGCTGCGCAGGTTCCACGAGAGGTGGTCCACAATCTGGTCGGCCAGTGTGCTGTCAACAGTACCATTGGCCAGTACTTTGGCTTTGTCAACGGGCAGCGAGAAGCTGGCGGGGATGGACTTGCCATCGCTGTAGCGAGCATTGGAGATGAATACCAACTGGCGTTTTTGGTCAAATTCGGGCCGCTTGATGTATTCCACCACATCTTTGATGTTGAGGAACTGGTCGTGTCCGCCTTCAAGGGCAATCACATCGCGGGTGCCGTCCTTGTATTGGCTCCATTCCATTGAGATGGGCAGTGGCTCCGAGTTGTAAGCTTTGCGCTTCATCTGGTCGATGTACCAGCCGGTGCTCAACAGGCTGAGGTTGCAAACTCTGACGTCGGTGCGGTAGCCTTCCACTTCTTGAGCGTACCACAAGGGGAAAGTATCATTGTCGCCCAGCGTGAACAGGATGGCGTTGGGAGCGCACGAGTCGAGGTAGTTCTTGGCGATAGCCAACGCGGTATAGCGGTTCGAACGGTCGTGGTCGTCCCAGTTCTCGGAGGCCATGATGCCGGGAACAAGTCCCAAGCACAGCAGGGTAGCCATGATGGC
>DBXB01000061.1:4495-5064 GCA_002309155.1 Bacteroidales bacterium UBA1223
GGCTGGAATGGGTACATGTTAAGGTAGAAGGCGATGGCCAAACCGGTCATGGCGAATAACAGTAACACGATGAAGGAGTTCTTGGTGTCGCGCAGCGAATAGAACACTACGCCGATGAGACCCAGCAACAATGGCAGCATGTAGTACTTGTTGTGGCCGGGGTTCTTCATCGATTCGGGCAGGTTGTTTTGGTTGCCCACCATCATCTCGTCGATGAAGGGAATACCTGAAATCCAGTTGCCTTCCAAGTTGCCGCCACGACCTTGGATGTCATTCTGGCGTCCTGAGAAGTTCCACATGAAATAACGTAAGTACATGTAGTAGAACTGGTAAGTATGCATGAAAGTGAGATTCTGCTGCCAGGTGGGAATGCCATTCCGCTTAAGCAAGCGTCGATTCTCTTTGTCTTTCGGACTATCGGTGTTGTAAATGCTTCTTAGCCAGCTGACATACAATTCTTTATGTCCTGCATCCCACATTCTTGGGAAGAGCATGGTTTGGTCGGGGGCGAAGCGTGCTTTGCGTTTGGTGCGCGGGTCTGAAATGACATATTGCTTCTTGGCATCGTC
>DBXB01000061.1:5086-5709 GCA_002309155.1 Bacteroidales bacterium UBA1223
TCGCCGTAGAATATGGGGTAGCTGCCGTACTGTTCGCGGTTGAGGTAAGCCAGCAAACCTACTGCATCTTCGGGATTGTTCTCGTCGATGGTGGGGTTGGCGTTCGAACGGATAACCAAAATGAAGAAAGTGGAGTAGCCAATCAGCAAGAACAAGAAGGAGAATACCGTTGTTCGAAGGATGGGCTTGTCTTTCTTGAAACCGTACCAAAGGCCCCAGGTGATCAGGCCTGCCAGCAGCAGGAAGAAGATGATGGTACCCGAGTTGAATGGCAGATGTATGTTATTGACAAAGAAGATTTCGAATTTGCCTGCCAGGTTAACAATCTGAGGAATAATGCCATAAAGGATAAGTCCTAACAGAATGAAAGAGCAAACAAGCGAGAGAAATACGCCCCATTCGGCCTTCGAATGAATTGTGCCTTTCTTGATGGAATAGTACATGCAGGGGAATGTGATAAATACCCAAACGAAAACCATCCACCAGCCAGGGAAGAAGAAGCTGGCGATAAACGACAGTACACCAAGGGTTTGCACAACACCCATGTAGGTTGCCTCCTTCGACAGTTTAAAGTAGATAACCAGTACGATGGCGGGCAAAGTCAACAGGTTTAACAGGTGAAC
>DBXB01000061.1:5783-6007 GCA_002309155.1 Bacteroidales bacterium UBA1223
TCCCATTTGAGGATGCACCAGAATACGAGGGCTGTAAAGAACGATGACATGGCGTATACTTCGCCTTCAACAGCTGAGAACCAGAATGAATCGGTGAAGGTGTAGGCCAGTGAGCCGACGAGTGCGGAGCCGAAAACGGCAATCATGCGAGGCGTGGTCATACCGCCCATGCGGGCAACCAGCTTGCGGCCCAGCATCGTGATGGTCCAGAAGAGGAACATGAT
>DBXB01000061.1:6128-6360 GCA_002309155.1 Bacteroidales bacterium UBA1223
GTGGAAATGTATTCGCCACAATCCCACCACGAAGCGGTAGGTTCGGCGGTCATAATGTAAACGGCTGAAGCGAAAATGCCAATCAGCCATCCGATTACATTGTTGATAATCTTATAGTTGCGTTCCATTCGAATAGGTTGTTTTGTTTAGAATTATCAGTTTGCTATTATTTATAATAAGGTGCAAAAATACAAAAAATATAAAATGGCTTTCAGTCTTTTTTACGCTAATC
>DBXB01000061.1:6454-7083 GCA_002309155.1 Bacteroidales bacterium UBA1223
TCGTCATCGGTGGCGGTGCGGCATACGAAGATAATGTCTTTACCATCGAATTGCCAGTCCACATATTGGAAGCCGTGCTTGCTTACATCGGGATGGTGTAACAGTATGTGGTCAATGCTCCATTCCTTGAGGTCTTTGGAGGATATGAGTGCCAGTGTGTTGCGGATGCCGGCTGGCTTTTTGTCCAGTGTGGCTTCGTCTTTTCCGACAATGCTGGCCAGTGCCAGGTAGCGTTCGCTGTTGGCATCGTAGCGAATAGAGAATTTCTTTGCGCTGCCAGGCATGGTGTAAAAATCGGTGGTGTCGAAGGTGGCTTTCTTACCATTGCGTGAGATGCGTATCCATGCGGCATATTCGGGCATGCCTGCTGCTACATCTACCCTGAGCACATCGAGAATCTGTCCGTCAGGGGCAGCCACGGCATTGCCTTCAATCCAGGCTCCCATGCGACCGTCCAAGTATTGTGTGTCGCAAGGTAAATGGTTGGTAAATCGCCAGTTGTCGGCGCAAAGGAGATCTTTGTTTGCATCAACGGACATCATGAAGGGGCTGTAGCGCAATCCCCATTTGTCGGTAGGTGCGGTGGCGTATTCCACAGCTCGCCAGAGCCGCCCATTATGCAATAAGAC
>DBXB01000046.1:0-50976 GCA_002309155.1 Bacteroidales bacterium UBA1223
GACTCAGGCACTCGCCAGCGGTCGTGACGGGCTTTCCACTTGTCGAGACCATAAATGATGAAGGTCGCTATGTTGACAATCAGGAGATAAAAGATTAAAAATTCTGTAGTCATTGCCAATTGAAGTTATCGTAGGTGAGAGTGTCTATGTACCTTGGGTTTATTGGTGTTCGATTTTTTCGGCGTGATACATACCGTAGAGTCCTCTGTGGAGGACGACCTTGACGTTCTCGCCGACAGCAAAGCTGCCGTCGTGGTACATGCGGATATCCAGCTTGCCCTCAGTTGGTTCAAAGACATCGACCTTGTAGTTATAATTGTACTCGTCACTGCCACGGGCTTCCATTTCCCTTACCACACCGCTGCCATAGATTGGCTCGGAGGATTCAAACCACTGATTGACAGAAAATATAAGAACCATTATGATTCCTGCTACCCATGCTGTCGCAAGGGTACAGAGAAAGAATCGCCCCCAAAAGTTTAAAAATTTGAGAATGATGTTTGCGGCTGCCAAAAAGAATCCTATAACCGCAAAAACGGCAAAAGGCATCCAAAAGTTGATGGAGAACGGCAGCAAAGTCTCGCTAAAATCCCAGATAGCAACCATTGAGAAAATTGCCAACACACCTATAATCAACACAATAATCGAAGGTAAAACTTCAGATAATCTCGACCACTGATAGATATTGGACAGTCTCCTTTTACGACTTTGTGTCCCCACAGCAAACACACCTTCTCCGTTTGGAAGCGGTGAAAAACGCATCTTAGGATAAGGCTTGTAGTCGGCTGTGCCTACCATTTCGATTTGGATGCCCTCAACATCATCCTCGATTTCATATTCGAACATCTTATAGAGGTTTCCTTTGGGGTCGATGATGTCTGTTGTGCCTTTTTCCTTGTCGAATGTAAGATACAGCTTCTTGTATTTGGGCACTTCGTCCATGGTGTATTCAACCGTTAGGACGAACCAGGCTTCGATATAGGCATTCTTGTCTTTCTCGAAAGCTGATAGCAAGTTGTCGCACAGTATGGAGAAATGCCATGGGTTGCACATCCGGTTGGGACGGACGGCAAAAGTGTTGTCGTCGCGGGTGGTGAACAACTGCAACGAGGTGATGCTGAGTTCGTCATTGTTCATCCATTTTGCCGCTTCCTTCAAGGCCTTTTTCGCCTTTTCAAGAGTTGTCCCATGTATGAGTATCAGTTCTTTCATGAATCAGGGTGTGTTTTTTTAACCAACTGCGGGGCGAAACGGTAGATGAGGAATACTGCGAGGATTAATGACAACACTTCGGCGATGGGCCATGAGAGCCAGATGCCGTCGATACCGAAGAGTGTAGGGAGCATCCACACACAGGCAAGTTCGAAGACCAGTGTGCGAGTGAAGGCTGCGACAGCGCTGACAACCCCATTGTTGAGGCCGGTGAAAAGAGCAGAGACAAACATATTCCATCCAGAGATGAGGAATGCCAGCATGTAAAGGCGCATCGCCCTGATTGTTATGTCGGTGAGATCTGCGTCGTGTCCAACGAAAATTCGTGCCAAGGGTCCGGCGAACAGCTCGGCAGAGAGGCTCATGATCACTCCAAGGCAACCGATGATGGTCAACGACTTACGCAGTAGCGACCGCTGTTCGCCCAAGTCGCCGGCGCCATAGTGAAATCCGATTATTGGAGTGATGCCGATATTGTAGCCGATGAATACAGAGGCAAAGATGAATGCGACATACATCACCACGCCGTATGCCGAGACACCGTCCTCGCCCAGATATCGCATCAGCTGCAGGTTGTAGCAGATGGTGACGATGTTCATGGCGATACTGCTCACATACTCAGACATACCGTTGACGCAGGCTTTGCCGACATACGGCCACAGTATTCGTGTCGGGGTGATTTGCAACGATCCCTTGTTGTGACGCGAGGAGAAATAGATAATCGGGAAGAAACCACCCACAAGGCATCCCGCCGATGTCGCTATAGCGGCTCCGGAGACCCCCATACCCAAAGCCCATACCAGTATTGCGTCGAGCACAATGTTGGTCACTCCCGACACTATTGACATCAGAGTGCCCAGTTGCGGACGTTCGGCGGCCATATAAAATGACTGGAACGCACATTGAAGGACAAATCCCGGCATGCCAATCATATTCAGACGGATATACTGCACGCATTCAGCCATCATCGGTTCGTCGGCACCCAGCCAGCGAGCCACTGTCGGCGCCATCACTGCCAGAATGATTCCAAGCACTAAGCCCAAAGCCAGACAGAACTGCACCAGAATGGTAAAGACTCGATTTGCCTTCTGCGGATACCCTTCGCCCTTGATTTTAGAAACCAGTGCGCCGCCACCAGTGCCAATCATCAATCCCAACGAGCCAATCATCATAATGGCGGGGAATGTGAGGTTTACAGCCGCAAAACCTGTCTTTCCGGCAAAATTGGCCACAAAGAAACCGTCGACAATCGAATAGATTGACGTAACAATCACCATGCCGATACTCGGAAGTACCGACCGCACGATACGCTTGTATCCATAGTGACCCGACAGTTCGATTTGCAGTCTATTATTCATCTGTTATTCTTTGCAGAATTTCTCGGCGATAACTAACAATCAATATATTGTACTGATGTCAAACTTAATTAACGAGAATGCAAAAATACATAAATAAGCAAAATCCGTAAGGGGTCGGAATTGATTGTGCGACATTAAAATGTTGCTTGTCTGTGAAAAATGTGTATCTTTGCATTCGATTTCAGATAATTCAAGGTATGAAAAAAAACGCTCTCTTTACATTAATATTATTGATTTTCAGTATACAATATACATACTGCGGAGCGCAGGTGGAGGGTCACTACACCTACGAGCATGCTTTCGAGTATGATATGGATAGCTATCATTTCGATGTGCATGAGACCGGCACTATGGATTTTTACAAAGATGGTACAGCTCTCGACTCCGCACGACAGGTGTATACCGTTACGCTCGCTGATGGTGAGATTACGACATGGGTCTTCAACTATATCAGTCCCAGTCGCTGGCGCTTAGAGGGAGAGAGCCTCTTCTTCGCCGGCATCAAAGAGAATTTCCGTATGGAAGTGATGGAGGGCGACCGCGAACTTGAGATGGCTCTTAAAATTGCCGACACCTACAAGCGTGGCATCGACTACGAATATAAGTTCCTGGTAGAGACCTTGAACGACGAGATACTTAAATGGAGTTTCACCTATCGTGATGGACACAGCGACATCTGGACATTCTATAGACAGAAATCACCAGACATCGATACAAAGAAATGACGAAAGCAGAGACCGGTTGGTCTCTGCTTTCTGTTATGAGTTAAACGATGACTCGTACTCCTAATGTAGTCGTATCAGTGTTGATCCGGTGGTGTTCTTGCTGTCGGTGATGAGTTGGACGGCGTAGACACCGTTTCTCAGTCGCGAGAGATTGACGGGATTCACTCCGCTCTGGGTGAGTACACAACGTCCGTCGAGGGAGTAGATATTGAAGGTCATACGTCTGGGAACGACATCGCCAAAGTCGGCGTAGAGATATTTGTTTACTACACGGAAAGTGACACCCTTTGGTTGCTCATGGCTCAGCTCGGGGATTGCGACGGGAAGGTTGAGTACCTCAAGGAGTCCGCGGTAGACGTCAATTTGTCCGTAGCCGTAGTCGTTGTTGGGGTATGTCATGGTGTCGTCGGGGTGCGTAGAGGTGAGACGTATTACTTCTAACGCTTGCTCAGGTGTGAGATCTGGCTTGGCCTGTAGCCACAAGGCGATGGCGCCAGCCACCACGGGCGCCGCCATAGAAGTGCCAGACTCGGCAAGGTAGTAGTAGGTCTTGCCTCCCGAACTCACTGCGTGGGTAAGGCTTCCCCTCATGCCATCGAAATCGTTGTAGAAGCTGTTGTATGCCGAATTGATGTTCATGCCAGGAGCGACGACATCGGGTTTGGTGCGTCCGTCAAAGGTGGGTCCGCAGGACGAGAATTTTGCTCTCTGTCCCAAGGCGTCAGGAGCAAAGGAAGCCACGTCGTTGTTTATCGAACCGTCGATATTGACAAACGTGTTTTTGTATCCTGTGGCACCAGCGGCGATGATTCCGGGCAGTACCGCAGGCCAGGTGATGGAATGGCCGGGCTGTGCGAAGCTGTACTGTTGTACGCCGTCTACATTCAGGAATGGGCTATAAGCAATGTCGCTGTACATCCAGGCGGGACTGTCGCCAGTAAGTAGCACAACGGCGCCGCAGAGGAGCAGATACACGGGGTTGGGCATTGTGCCGTGGATGTGGTAGACGTCGCCACGAGGATCCTGGTAGGTGCTGTGTGTCACATCGAGTTGCACCTCTCCAAAACTCACCGTGGTGGTGAAGTGACTGCCCTCGGCATCGATGCTGTCGGTGTTGAATGTGATGGTTCCCTCAATGCCGCCACCTGTCAGCGCCATACCCATGAAATCGAAACGCACATATTGGTTGCCGGGAGTGACGAGGTCGATGTCGATAATCTGTCCGCCGAAAAGACCGTTCTCGATGCCTGTGCCGGCCTGTAAGTCGGTGGCACTTTTCTCAAGGTAACAGGCACGGGTGCCGTCGTTGCCGGCTGACGAGACGATGATGTGACCAGGACCAGTAAGTGCCTGCATCGCCTCACCTTCCAGCACACGCTGTGAGGTGAAGATGATGCTCTCGCCACTGCTGAAGTTGACCACGCAGGGTTTTCCGTCAGCGTCAGCCTGGTCGAATATGCGCTTGAAGCCCAGCACGGCGGTCGCCGAGGTGTTGGCGTCGGGATTGGAGAACTGCTCGCGGTCGGAGTTGAAGTCGGCGATATAGATGTCAGCGTCGGGTGCCATGCCCTGATATCCGTCAACCTCCGAACCCGCCATTATGCCTGCCACATGGGTGCCGTGGATGCCATTGCGGGTGTATTGCGAATGCTCAAGGGCGGCGATTTCGGCGGCGTCCTGTAGCGCATGGCCGTATGTGCCGTCACCGTTTGGCCAGTGACAGTCGTAGTAATATTGTATGCGGGAGTTTCCGTTCGAGTCGAGGAATGCGGGATGTGTGAAGTCAAAGTAGCAGTCGAACACTCCTGCCGCAACTCCGGTGCCAGTGTAGGCCTGTGGCAGTCCCATGCCGGTATATACACCCGTGGCGTTCACCTGCTGTGGCGTCACATCCATAGCTGGACGTGGCATCCTCTCCGCCTCAAGGCGTTGAATGGTGTCGTTCTCCGACAGGGTGAGAACCTGTCCGAGGGGGATGTTGACAACGTATATGCGCCCTATGCTGTCAATAAGACGGCAATCATGACGGTTGAAGAAAACCTGTGCGTCGCAACGCACGGTCAGCGTTGCCAACACGTCTACACGAGTAACGTCTCCCTTGTTGGACTGTTGTTTGGCAATCTCCATCAGGTGTTTCGACACCTTGACATTTGCAGTGTTGTTCTGAGCCGTGGCGCCCATGGCGACGGCAAGAATTGCCGAAAATAGCAATATTTTTATTTTGGCTATCGAAATATTCATAGAAAGTTTCTTCATACTCATAATTATGAACTTCAAATAATAACGTCGTGGTTCAATTATTATTGCACAATAAATACTATTGCTTCTCGTCATGTTAACCACTAATCAACAAGATTATGAAACTCAGTATTAGAACTCCACGTGTCAATGTCCCTGGCAATCTCTCATTCTGGAAACAGGTATTCATGATGATTCTCGGTACCACCATCTCGCTCAGCCTAACCCTCGGTGTGGCGGCTCTTATGGAATCTAAGCAACGTCAGAAAGACCGTAGACTCTCCGCCATGATGGTGATGAGCAATATAGAGAGCTTCGCAAGGACCCTAGCGGTCGGAGGTTGTGTAAACCTTCAGTCTATAGTATCTCTTTCTGATTAGCAGCAGACGAAGTAACCAGATGATGAAAAAAGCGTCGGAAACTATCTTGTAGAGACTCGGCATGGCTACAAACCATGACACCACCCAAAGAATGAGGTCGATGTCAAAGAGAATGTTCCATAACCGCTCGCGGTCGTGGAAGTCGCAGATTACATCCCCTGTCCGGTTAATCTCAATCCTTTCTGTCGACGAGAGCGACAAATCGATACTTTTGACACTCTTGCCGATTGGCATTCGTCCGCCGAATTGCACTCTCAGTTCGTAGTTGCCTTGAGGGACATCCAGCTGAATCTTGTCGTCGCGCAACATGCCGGCATATAATCCGTCTATAAAAACCGCATGTGGCAACTTTGGTTCATACCAGTGGCGCAAATGTCGTACTGTCAGCATATATGGATGTTATAGATTATGTTATTATAGACCACCTGTCGAAATTTTAGATGAAGATATGTCTATCTGGTTTTGCGCCATTCTTTGATTAGTAACTGTTGAAAATAAATAGATTGTACAAAAGGTGGTATCTTTTGTTCAATTGCAAAGATAGCATATATTCTAGAGGTGACAAAATTTGTCTATGTGATGTGATGGTGTTCTTTGACAATCTACTGCAGAAAAATGTTGGAGGATTATTAAGAGAGATAAACGTGTCATTTTGGTGTGGCTATGTTTTATTTTCCAATCTGATTGACCTGATTATAGGACTTAAGACTTGTCATTTTAGATGAGACTGTGTTTTGAGTATTGTGGTAAATTAATGATAGATAATAAAATATGTGTATTGTAAAAAAAATAATAGGGGGAATTGCTGTGCGTTAAAATAAAAATTCCTATATTTGCAAATTGAAAATCATTTTATCACTAAGTAAATTTTATCAAAATGAAAAAAGTATTTAGATTATTAGTAATGGCAGCCTTTGTTTGTGGCATGACCGCCATGGTTGGCTGCGGTGATGATGACGAAGGTAACGGTGATAACGGCGGCAACGGCGGCAACAACGTTGTTAACCCCGATAACCTTCCCACAACCCTGAACGAGACATTTGATAATGGCGTTCCCACAAACTGGGGCAACATCGACGCCGACGGCGACGGTTACAAATGGCAGAATTTCTATTACAACCAGAGCGGTGGACAGACTGAGCCCGATGGTACAGTTAATTCCGCCTCGTATTACAATGTTATTGGTGCTCTGTCTCCCGACAACTACCTCGTCACTCCGAAACTTTGGATTGAGGATGGTGCCAAGTTGACCTATGACATCGTTGCAGCTGATGATTATTTCGATCATTACAGTGTATTGATTGGTAATATGGAGAACGGTTCTTTCGTTTCAGTTGCTACTCTTCTTGAAGAGGATGTTCCCAGCACTGATGTCACCACCCGTACTATCGACCTCAGCCAGTACAAAGGCAATGGCTACTGCATCAGCTTCCGTCACCACAATTCCTACGACGAATATGTCATGAAACTCGACAACGTTATCGTTGGAAAGAGTGGCAAGGCTGCTAACACTACAATGGCTCCTACTCCCAAGAATGCTCTCAAGGTGAAATAATAATTTCGCTTGATATACTTAAACAAAAGAGCGTCGCCAGTGCGACGCTCTTTTGTTATATACGATGTGCGGAACAAATAGAAGGAGATATCCTGGGGAGAGACTAAACGTGATGTTTTTCTATCTGCAAGAGTTGTCGCTTGCGGTCTATGCCGTATGCGTAACCTCTCAGTTGACCGTTGGCGCCAATCACTCGGTGGCATGGAATGATGATGGCGATGGGGTTGTTATGCACGGCATTGCCGACGGCTTGTGCCGATTTGCAACCGATGCGTTTAGCGATGTCTCCGTATGTAGTGGTCTTGCCGTAAGGAATAGAGAGTAGCTCAATCCAGACCCGCCGATGGAATAAGGTTCCGAAGGGGGCGAGTGGCGGAGTGAAGTCGGGAATCTTTCCGCTGAAATAACTGTCCAACCAGCGCCGTGTGGTGTCGAATATCGGAAGCTCGTCAGAATGCCCCACATATTCATCCACAAACCGCAACTCCTTAAGTTCCTTTCCGTCGCTGACTATCGATATCTTACCGAGCGGTGAGTCGTATTCTGCGTAGTATCTGATCATTCTTTATGCATCAGTATCCATAGTTTCAATCTTTTTCCCCAATCTTTTCTGCATCACGACAGAGCAGGAGGCGTCGCCGGTGACTGACATGACAGTGCGACCCATGTCGATGATGCGGTCGATGCCGGCGGCTACTGCGACGCACTCGACAGGTATGCCGGCAGATGCGAAGACCATAGCCATCAGCGCCAGACTGCCTCCAGGGATGCCCGGAGTGCCAATGGATGCCACTGTGGAGGCGAAGGCTATGGCAAGATACTGGCTCATCGTGAGGTCAATGCCACAGCAGGTTGCCATGAATACGGATGCGACACCCAGATATATTGCCACACCGTCCATATTGATGGTGGCGCCAAGAGAGAGTACGAAACGGCCGATGCTCTTGCTGACACCCATCTTCTCGGTGCACTCCATGGTGTAAGGCAGGGTGGCGACCGATGAGTCGCTGGAGAAGGCAAACAGCATGGCGGACTGCAGTCCTTTGAAGAATTTGAGAGGAGACATTCCGCCCAGCACTGCCACTGCCGATGAATAGACTACACCGGCATGGATGATGAAGCAGAGATAGGCTAGTCCCAGCAAAGCGGCATAGGAGCCCAACACTGCGGGACCGTTGTCGACCACCACGGGCGTCAACATGCAAAACACACCTATTGGCGCCAGTGCCATAATGTAGTTCAACACCTTGCCCACCACGTCATTGAGACTGAGGGTGAGTTTGCGTGCCGCTTCGCCTTTCTCTCCCACATGAACCATGGCGATGCCGAAAAACAGGGCAATTATGATGACTGGCATCATCCTCATCGAGACAAGAGGTTCGACGAGATTGCTGGGAAACATCTCGACAATCTGGTCTATCACTGACAGATGGGGAGGTTCGACTGTGCCCGCCGATTCCATGTCGATATGCATGGTCGGGATGACGCCCTTCAGCAGTGTCGGCAACACCAGTCCCAGAGTCACAGCGAAGAGAGTTGTCACCATGAAATAGAGCAGGGTGCGGATTCCTAGACTGCCAACCTTGCGTATGTCGTTCATCGAGAGGATTCCAGCCATCACGGAGAACAGCACCAGAGGCACGACAATGAATTTCAGTAGATTCAGAAAGATGGTTCCCAGTGGCTTGATATAGTTGTTGACGAAGTCGGCACAGTCGGCAAGTAACACGCCGGCAATAACAGCGAGCAGCATGGCTATTGCTATTTGCGTGGTGAGAGAAAGTCTCTTTTTCAGTCTAATCGCCATAAGGCTTCTATCAATTCACCAGTCAATAAAGTGTCTAGGAATAGTAACTTAAAGTCTGCTCTCCACCTCAGTCCAGTCTACAACAGGCCAAAGTGCCGCAAGGTAATCGGCGCGGCGGTTTTGGTAGTCAAGATAGTAGGCATGTTCCCATACGTCGAAAGTCAGCAAAGGTGTCAGTCCCATAGTCACCGGATTTTCGGCGTTTTTCTGTTGGGTGATGACCAACTTTCCGTTGTTGTCGGCACTAAGCCATACCCAGCCGCTGCCGAAAAGAGTAGCTCCTTTCTGTTCGAATTCCTTCATAAACGATTCAACAGAACCAAAGTCCCTCTCTATCGTTTTTTTGAAATCGGCACTCATGGGGTGCGGGGTGGGAGAGAACTGTTCAAAATACATGGCATGGTTCAATAACTGTCCGGCATTGTTGAATAATCCTCCTTCGGAGTTCTTCACCACTTCGGACAGGGGTTTGCCTTCAAGTCCACTGCCGTCAAGCAGTTTGTTCAGATTGTCGACATAAGCTTTCAGATGTTTGCCGTGGTGGAACGAGAGAGTCTCTTTGCTGATGACTGTGCCGAGTGCTTCATAGCGTAACTCAGGCAAGACGAAATGACCGTTTACGGGTAGAATATCTTTCATAATAAAATGTATTAATAATTATGCAAAGATACTCATAATACTCCGAATCTGAAAATTTTTTTTCAAAAAAGAGAGGCAAAAGAGAATGTCAAAACCATTTCTGTTCCGAAATGTCTGTAACAATCGGAGTTTGGGCGGTGTGTTGAAAACTATTGTCCGACAATTAGGTTTTGGTTGATTTTTTTGTTGTAATTTTACAAATCCAATTGTTATCTCCCAATATAGTTTATTATGCCTTATTTCACCCATTTACACGTTCACTCGCACTATTCTATTCTTGACGGTATGTCGAAAGTGCCAGATTTGATTAAAAAATGCAAGAAAAACAAGATGTATGCTATGGCTCTTACGGACCATGGCAACATGTTTGGTATCAAGGAGTTGTTTGATGTTGTAGGCAAGGAGAACGGTAAAGTAAAAGATGAAATCAAGGCGCTTGAACGGAGAATTTCAATTATCGACAAGCCTGAAGAAATTCAGAAAGACAGGCAAAAACAACTGGAGGCTGCTGGAGGCAAAGAAAAGGAGTTGAAAAAACTGAGGGCGAAATTTGAGGAAGAGGACAACGATACCAGTACGATAGAGGAAAAGGTTGCAAAGTTGCGAGCCAAGATAGAGGAATTGCGTACACAGTTTTTCAAGCCTATTATTGGTATTGAGGCATACTGCGCCCGACGGACACTCTATGACAAAGACCCGACAGTGAAGGAGCGTGACCCTGAAACAGGGCGTGAGCGTATAACAGACCGTAGTGGATACCATCTCATCCTCCTTGCCAAAAATCTTAAAGGTTATCATAATCTGTGTAAACTCAGCTCTATAGCTTTCACCGACGGTCTGTTTTACAATCCCCGTATCGACCATGATCTGTTGGAACAATATCACGAAGGTCTTATCTGTTGTTCGGCATGTATAGGAGGTGAGATTCCTCAGAAAATCATGAAAGGCGACATCGAGGGCGCTGAAGAGTCGGTGAGATGGTTTAAAAATCTGTTCGGCGACGATTTCTATCTCGAGATGCAGAGACACAAGACTGACAAACCCAATGCCGCATACGACACCTACCCGAAACAGCAGGAAGTGAACAAATATCTGCTGGAATTCTCTAAAAAATATGACATCAAAGTGATCGCCACCAACGACGTGCATTTTGTGGAGGAAGAACATGGCGAGGCGCATGACAGACTTATCTGTATCAGCACAAACAAGGACTTTGACGATCCTAACCGACTGCATTACACTAAGCAGGAATGGCTCAAGTCGCCTGACGAGATGGCCGCCATCTTTGCCGATGTACCTGAAGCCCTTGAAAACACCCGTGAGATTACCGACAAGGTGGAATCGTTCTCTATCGAATCACCTGCAATTATGCCGGTTTTCCCCATCCCGGAAGAGTTCGGCAACGAGGCTGAGTATCGTTCCAGAATCACGGAGGAAGAGTTGTTCGCTGAGTTTACCAGCAATGAACAGGGCGAAATGGTGATGAGTCAGAAGGACGCAGAAGAGAAAATCAAAAACATGGGTGGCTATGATAAGTTGTATCGTATCAAATTTGAGGCGGACTATCTCGCAAAGTTGGTCTGGGATGGAGCTCACAAACGCTATGGTGATGAATTGACCGAGGAGCAGAAAGAGCGTATCAATTTCGAGTTACACACCATAAAGACCATGGGTTTCCCGGGGTACTTCCTGATAGTGGCGGATTATATACGTGGCGCTCGCGAGGAACTTGGAGTCAGTGTAGGACCCGGACGAGGCTCTGCGGCTGGAAGTGTTGTCGCTTATTGCCTGTGGATTACCGATGTCGACCCTCTCAAGTATGACCTTCTTTTTGAGCGTTTCCTCAACCCCGACCGAATATCGCTGCCTGATATCGATGTTGACTTTGATGATGCCGGACGAGGAAAGGTTCTGGAGTGGATTACCCAGAAATACGGTAAGGAGAAGGTAGCGCATATCATTACTTACGGCACCATGGCAAGTAAGTCTGCCATAGCAGATGTGGGACGAATACAGAGAGTTCCTCTCAATGAGGTGAACAGGATAAAGAGTTATATCCCCGACAGAGGGTTCCCGGATAATGTAAAAAATGAAGACGGCGAATCCCCCAAGGTGAATCTCGAGAATTGTTACAAGTATGTGCCCGAATTGCATTCCATTATTGAGGGACCCGATGATAATTTGAAGCAGGTGCTTACTTATGCCGAGGAGCTTGAGGACACCAACCGTCAGATAGGTATTCATGCATGCGGTGTGATTATCGGCGCCGACGATTTGACTAAGTACGCCCCGATGTGTACGGTCAAGGATAAGGATAGCGATGAGTATGTGCTGGTTACACAGTATGACGGTCATGCTGTTGAGAGTGTGGGACTGATAAAGATGGACTTCCTGGGTCTGAAGAACTTGACCATCATCAAGGATGCGTTGCGGAATATCAAGAAAAGTCATGGAATCGACATTGATATTGACCATATTCCTATCGACGATGAGAAGACTTTCCAGCTTTTCTGCGACGGAAACACGATAGCTACCTTCCAGTTTGAATCGGCAGGAATGCAGAAATATCTCAGGGAACTGCAGCCTCATGCGTTCGAGGACCTTATAGCCATGAATGCCCTTTACCGTCCGGGGCCCATGGACTATATACCCGACTTTATTGCCCGCAAGATGGGCCGTAAGCCTGTGGAGTATGATATCCCATGTATGGAGAAATATCTGAAAGACACCTATGGCATTACTGTCTATCAAGAGCAGGTGATGCTCTTGTCACGACAATTGGCGGGATTTACCCGCGGTCAGAGTGACTCGCTGCGTAAGGCTATGGGTAAGAAGAAGATAGGTGAGATGATGAGGTTGGAGAAACTCTTCTATGAAGGCGGTCAGAAAAATGGTCATCCCAAGGAGAAGCTGCAGAAAATATGGGAAGACTGGAAGAAGTTCGCATCCTACGCCTTCAACAAGTCTCATGCCACATGCTACTCATGGGTCGCCTACCAGACGGCATATCTGAAAGCTCATTATCCTGCTGAATATATGGCGGCGGTGCTGACCTCTTCGTTGAATGATATCAAACGTGTGACCGAGTTGATGGAAGACTGTCGCAAGAATAAGATTGAGATTCTTGCACCTTGCGTCAATGAGTCGGATATCGATTTCTCGGTCAACGATAAGGGGCAGATACGTTTCGGACTTGGTGCTATCAAGGGAATGGGAGAGGCAGCCGCCAATGCAATCATCGTCGAACGTGAGAAAAACGGCAAATTCGAGGATATCTTTGACCTGCTCAACCGTATTGATCTTAAGACCGTCAACCGTAAGAATCTTGAAGTCCTTGTGAAGTCGGGTGCCATGGATCAGCTTAAAGGCACTCATCGTGCGCAGTTCTTCTATAAAGACAGCAATGCCGAGGGCGCCTCGACCTATCTTGAGAAGCTGGTACGCTGGCAGGCGCGCAAGCAGGAGGCGGCCAGCATGTCGCAGATGTCCATCTTCGACGTCTCTGAAGAGTTGAAATCCGAGGACCATCCGCCTCTGCCTGACTGCGAACGTTGGTCGAGTGTTGAACAGTGCAAATACGAGAAAGAGGTCATAGGATTCTATATCAGCGGACACCCGTTGAACGACTACAAGTATGAGATGAGGTATTTCATGAATATCAACGTGTCGCAGCTTAACGACTTGGAGTCCCTGGTGCCGCTACGTGAGGTTAAATTTGGAGGGATAGTGACTGCCGCCAACTTCGGCATATCCCAGCGCAGAGGCACTCCCTACGGCTCGTTCGTGATTGAGGATTACGACGGCTCATACGAGTTGATGTTGTTCAATGACGAATGTCTCAAGTATGAGTCCTTCTGCAAACCGGGTCTCTTCGTGTATGTCCAGGCCGAGGTGACTCAGTACACTATCAAGAAAGATGGCGTGGAGACTAAACTCAAACCCAAATTGAAGATATTAAACATGATGTCGCTAAGCGAGGTGTTGGAGCGTTATACCAAGTCAATCAATTTCCATATCGATCTGAACCTGCTTAATGACGAATTCTGTACAAGGTTAAAGAAATTGGTGCATCAGAATAGAGGCAAGACTCAACTGTCGGTGACTGTCGATGATTTTGAGGATGACTTGAACCTCTTTATGTCGTCGCCTGAGATGAGTGTTGATCCCTCTAAGTTTGTCGCATTGCTTGAGCAGATGCCTGAGGTGGACAGGATTACGTTTAACAGTAAATAATCTCGATTATGAAGCCGATAAAGATGACAACACCGGTCGTTGTGGAGCCTTCGGCTTTCACTATAGGACATGGCGACAGAATCATGTTGATAGGATCCTGTTTTACCGAGAATATCGGAGAACGGTTGCATTCGATGCGGTTCCCTGTCATGATTAATCCTTTCGGTATACTGTACAACCCGCTTTCAATTGCCGACGCACTGAACCGTTGCATTGACGAGGTGTATATCGATGAGGGTGATGTCGTGTTGCACGACGGTCTTTATCATTCTTGGCTTCACCACGGCTCTTTCTCGAGAAAGGGTCGTCAGCAATGTATTGATGAATGCAACAAAACGCTGCGACAGGCAAACATCTTCCTTCAGCAGTGTAACACTCTTGTCATTACCCTTGGTTCAGCATGGTATTATACATATGGTGGGAGAGTTGTCGCCAACTGCCACAAAGTTCCCGCAACGTCGTTTGAGAAGCATCTCTCGAGTGTTGAAGAGGTGGTGACGGTTTTAAAACCTGTTATTGATAGACTGATATCCAGAGGAATTAGGGTTATCTTTACTGTCAGTCCAGTACGCCACAACGCTTATGGTGCCCACGGAAACCAACTTGGCAAGGCGGTGTTACTGCTGGCTATTGAGCAGTTGATGAAAGACTATCCGGCACAAGAGGTTGCCTACTTCCCCTCATACGAAATCATAAATGACGAATTGCGTGACTACCGTTTCTACGCCGACGACCTGCTCCATCCGTCGGCAATGGCAGAGGAGGTGATATGGCAACGGTTTATGCAGACCTATATGACAGAGGCGACGATTAAAGACTGCGATGCGATAGAGAAGGAGAACCGCCGTTTGTCGCACCGGCCGTTGCATGAGTCATGAAGATTGAAATGATAAGATACAGACATAAACATAAATAGCAAATAATAATCAAAAACAGTTAGACCTTATGAAGAATATAGCTTTGGTAATGGGTGGCTTCTCGGGGGAGCACCAAATTTCCATCAACAGCGGATGCCAGGTGTATGAATCTCTCGACAAAAATAAATACAATGTCTTCAAGATTGTCGTTGGCGAGTTGAAGGATGGCGTTATTGACCGCAATGAATGGTACTGGCTCGCCGATGATGGCAGTCACAGAGCTGTGGACCGTGCCGATTTTACTGTCACTGACAATGGAAGAAAGGTCCGTTTTGATCTGGCGTTTATCATCATTCATGGTAATCCAGGGGAGAATGGCGTCATGCAAGGTTATTTCGATCTTTTGGGAATAAAGTATACCACCTGTGGTTTTTATACCTCGGCACTGACATTCAACAAAGGCTACTGCAACGCTGTGGTGCGCAATTTCAATGTGGTGCGGGTGGCGGAATCTGAGATGATCTACTCAGACCAACCCTATGACGCTGACGCCATCATAGACCGTCTGGGGCTTCCAGTGTTTGTAAAGCCGGCTTCAGGAGGTAGTAGTGTCGCAACCACCAAGGTCAAGACATCCGACGCCCTTATGCCAGCTATTCAAGAGGCATTCACTGAGGACTCCGCAGTGCTTGTCGAACAGTTCGTCGGCGGACGTGAGTTTGACTGTGGTGTCATGAAGATAAATGGTAAGAAATTTGTCTTCCCTATTACGGAAATCATCCCTCTCGGCGACCACGAATTCTTTGATTATGCCGCAAAATATGATGGCTTCTCCAACGAGGTGACTCCCGCCGAAGTGTCGAAAGAGATTTCCGATGAGATTCAGGATGTGTCGTCGCGACTCTACGATTTGTTGGACTGCCATGGTGTGGTGCGTTTTGATTATATCTGTGATACTGACGCAAACAAACTCACATTCCTTGAGGTCAACACTATCCCTGGACAAAGTGCGGAAAGTATTGTCCCCAAACAAGCCAGAGCCATGGGAATATCGACAAGTCAGCTCTATGAGATGATAATCGAAGACTCGCTGCGGTAGTTGAATGTGGTAAGACTTTTGACAAGAACCTAAAATTATTAGACTCAATGGACAATATCGTTTTGAAATCGTTGCGTGAGCGTCGCAGTGTGCGCTCCTTCAAACAAGAGCAGATAACCGACGAGGAACTAAAAGCCGTGCTCGATGCCGGCACATACGCACCTACAGGTATGAACTATCAAGACCCGTGGATTGTGGCAGTGCAGAATCCTGAGCTTATCGCACAATTGGTGAGGATGAACAAACAATTCACACAACAAGAAGGCAACCCTTACTATGACGCCCCTACAATAATCCTTGTTTTTGCCTCACGTCCCGACAAATGGGCTAATGGTATGGCTGACGGTTCGCTGGTGCTGGGTAATATGATGAATGCCGCCCATGCTATAGGGTTGGGTGCCTGCTGGATAAACCGTGAGCGCGAGATGTTTGACACTCCTGAGGGAGGTGAGCTTATGAAGCAGTTGGGACTTCCCGACGGACTGATGGGTGTAGGTGCTCTGTCTCTGGGCTATCCTGCCAAACCCCTTTCGCCTGCTCGTCCACGCAAGGAGAATTATTATCGCATAGTGAAATAGCATGAACTTGGTAGTTGAAGTCGACAAGACGACACGTGAGTTGTTGAGTCTCTATGCTGAACAATATGAGAATGAGGCTTTTCTTAAAGGCGACCCGTCTTGGTGGATGCATCAGGTCTCGGGTGTGGATAACCAGGAGGCGATGGCGTTCCTAGCGTCCTGTCTGAGTTATGGCAGTCGCGAACAGTTTATGTCCAAGATTGGCAAACTGCTGGAATGGTCAGAGGGCGACGTCGATGGCTGGGTACGGAGTGGCGAGTATGCCGACAGATTTATGGAGAACGATTCCGGCTGTTTTTACCGTCTCTATTCCAAGTCAACAATGCGGAAACTCCTGGATGCATACAGGAGACTCCTCGCAGAACACGATACTATGGGGAATTATGTGCAGAATAATGCCTCCGACGGACTCGGTGCGGTTCAGGCTCTTTGTCGTTTTTTCGCCGAGCATGACGCCAGCGCCGTTGTCCCTCATGATGCAAAATCTGCCTGTAAGCGTCTCTGCATGTTCCTGCGTTGGATGGTTCGTGACAATTCGCCCGTAGATTTGGGTCTGTGGGCAGGATTCATTGATCGCAGGACGTTGGTGATGCCTATGGACACACATGTGATGCGGCAGTCCGTTAGACTGGGGTTGCTGAAGGGTTCGACAGCGTCGATGTCGGCGGCTCTCCATCTTACTGCCACCCTTGCTACGGTCTTTCCCGATGACCCTCTTAAGGGCGATTTCGCACTTTTCGGATATGGTGTTGCGCATAAAAAATAGGCGTTGCGCATAAAAAATAATTGCTCCGAATATCTGCTTTAATTTCAGTCTCTTTTGTTTATTGTTTGAGTCTGGCAAGATTTTTTTTACATATTATTGTTGATAATTACGAAAAAAATAGTAATTTAGCAGTGCAAAACAAAATGTTTTGACAACTGTAAAACTAGGGTTAAACAAATAAAAATTAATAATATGGAAGCAAAAAAATCACAGCAGGCAGACCTTGAAAAAAAGAAAGGACTGTATCTTGAAATAGGTTTGGTTACTATCCTTGCCCTTGTGCTTGTGGCTTTCAACCTCAGAAGTACTGATAAATCCGATAGCGGTCTCAACACCCAGATGGTGAGCACCGAGATGGAGGAGGAAATCATCCAGACTGAGGAAGAACAACAGCAGGAACCTGAGCCGGAGCCCGAACAGCCGGAGCCCGAGGTTACTACTGAACTCGAAGTTGTCGACAACGATGCTGAGATCGAGAACGAGCTTGGTATAGTCGATGCCAGCGACGCCGCTGACAGAGCTCAGGAAGATGTGGCAATCTCGCAGGCTGTCGAGGAAGAAGACGAGGCTGAAGAAGAAATCTTCGTTTTCGTCGAGGAATTCCCGAGTTATCCTGGTGGCGATGCCGCTCTCTATGAATATCTGGGTAAAAACATTCAGTATCCTGACCTGGCACGTGAAAACAGCATTACTGGTACGGTGGTTATCAAATTCGTCGTTGAGAAAGACGGTAGCGTTACCAGAGCATCCATCCTCCGTGAGATTGGTGGTGGATGCGGCAAGGAGGCTCTCCGTGTTGTCAACGCCATGCCAAAATGGAAACCCGGCAAGCAGAGCGGTAAGCCTGTTCGTACCGAGTACACTCTCCCCGTTCAGTTCGAACTCCACTAATTAGATTTTTCTGCATAGTATGCGGAAGAAATAAAAAATAAGGCGAACCTGATAGTTCGCCTTTTTCTATTCACTATTCACATACCGTGATTTCTGTAAATAACCTCTCTGTCCAGTTCACTGGAGTTACTCTTTTTGACAATGTCACGTTCAATATCAATGACCGAGACCGTATCGGACTTGTGGGTAAGAACGGGGCAGGGAAGTCGACATTGCTTAAAATCCTTTGTCGTCAGCAGGAACCCGAGACGGGTACAGTCATCATTGCGACAGGACAGACAGTGGGTTATCTCCCACAGGAGATGATTCCAGACACTGTGGGTACCGTTATTCAAGAGACGATGACGGCTTTTGAGGAGATCGTTGAATTGGAACGCCGTCAGGAGACTCTTTCTCAGGATGTGGCGACTCGCACCGATTATGATTCGCAAGAATATGGGCGTCTGCTATCCCAACTCCATGAGGTGACAGAGCGCATATCTATGCTGGGTGGCTCTAACCGCAGGGAGATGGCGGAGAAAGTTCTACTCGGATTGGGATTCCGTCATGATGATTTTGACAGACTGGTGGCAGAGTTCAGCGGGGGGTGGCAGATGCGTGTCGAACTTGCCAAACTATTGTTGCGCAACCCCGATATACTTCTCCTTGACGAGCCCACCAATCATCTTGATATAGAGTCTATACAATGGCTGGAGAATTATCTCTCCACCTATTTTGGCGCCGTGGTACTCGTCTCGCATGACCGTACCTTCCTCGACCATATCACTAAAAGGACCATAGAGATTACTGCTGGTAAGATATATGACTACCACGTTCCCTATTCTGAATACGTGGAACAGATGCAGGCTCGTAGAGCCTCGCAGATGGCTCAGCTCACCAACCAGCAACGGCAGGTGGCGCAGATCGAGTCCTTCATTGAAAGATTCCGCTACAAGGCGACGAAATCCAAACAGGTCCAGTCACGTGTGAAGATGCTTGAGAAGATGGATGAGATAGTGGTCGATGAAGTCTCCACTGAGAGCATACGCTTCCGATTCCCGCCGGCACCTCATAGTGGAAAAATTGTCCTTGAAGCAAATAACTTAGGCAAAGCCTATGGAGACAACCAGGTCTTCGACAAGGTCGATTTCCTGGTCACCAGTGGCAGCAGATTGGCTTTCGTTGGTCGCAACGGTGAGGGTAAGTCCACCTTGGCTAAGATTATAGTCGGCGAAATCAACGACTATACGGGTTCATTCAGGCTTGGCCATCAAGTCCAGATAGGGTATTACGCCCAGAATCAGGCGGCGATGCTTGACGGGGAGAAGACCGTCTTCGAGACCATTGACGAGGCGGCTGTGGGTGATATCCGTCCGAAGATACGCAGTATCCTTGGCTCCTTCTTGTTCGACAATGACGATATCGATAAGAAAGTTAAGGTGTTGTCGGGAGGAGAGAAGGCTCGTCTGGCATTGGCTAAACTGTTATTGACGCCATGCAATCTCTTGGTGTTGGATGAGCCGACCAATCACCTCGACATGGATTCAAAGGATATTCTGAAGAACGCCCTCATTCAGTATGAAGGTACCTTGATTGTGGTGTCTCATGACCGAGACTTTCTGCAGGGATTGACTGATTCGCTCTTTGAGTTTCGTGACGGTGCCGTGCACGAATTCAAGGGTGATATCTTCGAATTTCTGGAATACCGCCGCCTGGATCACCTCAAGGACTTGGAGGTTCAGAAACGTGTCGCCGCAAGTCAGCCTCAACAGGTGTCGCAAAATAAACTTAACTACCAGCAGTCGAAGGAGCGTGAGCGTGAGCTTCGCAAATTGCGAGTCAATGTGGAGAAAATTGAGGGAGAGATAAATGTGCTGGAATCTAAAATCGCCGAGAAAGAAGCTCAGTTGGCGGATGGTGGACAGGAATCGACAGATGTTGCCTTTTATGCCGAATATCAGCAACTGAAAGACGAGTTGGAATTACGTATGGGAGAATGGGAAGAGGCGACGATAGCTCTTGAGGAATTCGAGAACAGATAGCGAGTCATTGTGACTTCTTAGCAGTAGCATCCCGCGGCGTGTCCCGTAGTAAAGGCTATTTGTAAGTTGTATCCGCCAGTGTCAGCGTCGAGGTCCAATACTTCCCCGATCAGATACAGTCCTTTGACCAATTTTGACTCCATGGTCTTGGGGTTTACCTCTTTCAGGTCGACGCCTCCTTGTGTTACAATGGCCTCTTCAAAGTTGCCCGTACCGGTGAGTGGGAACGAGAAATCCTTCAGGAAATGTAGCAGGCGTTTTCGCTCGGCAGAGTTAATCTGGTTAAGTCTCTTGTAATACTCTATATGCATCTGTGGCAGAGCGAGGGGGATGAGCTCGGCGGGCATCCATAACCGCAGTGCGTCATTAAAAATACGTGTGCCGTTGCTGTTGAGGTCGGCGATGAGCCGCTTGTCGAGTTCGTCAGCTTCGACGGCGGGTTTGAAATCCAGATGCGCTATTATTTCGATTCCTTTGTTTAGAAATCCGGTGGCATTACGACTTGCCGAAAGGACTATTGGACCGTTGATGCCATTTTCGGTAAACGACATCTCGCCGAAATGTTCACAGATTTTCTTGCCGTTGGTGTGGGTGAGAGATAGTTTGACATTTCGCAGGCTGAAATTAACCAACTCCTGCGGAATGTCCAGGTCGCAGTGAAGGGCGACAAGTGCGGGGAAACGATCTTTAATTGTGTGTCCGACCTCTTCGGCCATTCTGTATCCGTCGCCTGTCGAACCTGTCAACGGATAGCTCATGCCTCCTGTGGCGAGGACCACAGATGAGGCACGATGCCGGCTTCCGTCAGCCATTGTCACGCCACATGCCTGACCCTCTTCGGTTATCAGCGACGCCACACGGTTCTTCTTAAGAATCTCAACATTGGGCATCTGTTCCAATGTCTGTATCAGAGCAAGGAAGATGTCGAGCGATTTGCCACTTTTGGGATACACCCTGCTACCCCTTTCCACCACAAGTGGCACGCCCAGTTCCTCGAAGAGTCCCATTAACTCATTGTTGAAGAACGTGACTGCGGAGTTGCGGAGGAAACGAGGGTCAGACCCTACATGGTTGAGGAAGTCCTTCAGGGGAGAGGTGTTGGTGAGGTTGCATCTGCCTTTGCCGGTGATTCGCAGTTTCAGTCCCGGTTGTTCCATCTTCTCAATCAACAGCACACGTCGACCTCGGCGACCGGCGAACAATGTTGCCATCATGCCGGCGGCACCGGCGCCAACAATGATTACGTCGTACATCTTAACGTGCAATATCGCCTATGTCTTCGGGATGGATGCATAGGACGGGTATCTGGGAATTATGGACAATCTGTTGTGCGTTGGTGCCGAGGAACAGGCGTGCCAACAGTCTGTCCTGTTCAGTGTTGATAACCACAAGGTCGGCATTGATGCTCGAAGCATAGTCCAATACAGTCTTGGAGTAGTTCTCATAGCGTCGTCCGCAACTATGGTAGGGGATGCCTTCTCTCGAGAAGAATTCCTCCACCTGTTTCAAATATGTGCGCAAGGTCATGGCATCCTGTGCTGTCTCAATGAGTCCGAGGATATGAACCTGTGAGCCGAATATCTTAGCCATCTGTGCCGCCGGATTCACTTTCTGTCTGGAGTTGGCGTTGATGCGGATTGGCACCACGATGTTGTCGAGTTTTTTATGGAAATTGAATCCTTCACGAATGGTCAATGTGGGGCAGGGCGCTTCCTGAACGATGCGTACTGCCGTGCTGCCCATCCAGTATTTTTCGAAGCCTGACGCACCGTTGGTTCCGATGACTACCATTGGGGAGTCCTCTTTGCGTGCCTCCTCGGCAATGCAACTCGCAACCTTTCCACTCATTATGCTCCATGAAATCTCGCCATGTCTCAGTTGAGGTTGTTTCTGCTCGCATAGTTGCTGCAGTTTTTCCTCTGCCAGATGCGATGTAATCTCCATCTGGTCATTGGAAAGAAGTTTTTTCTCTTTCTTAATCCACAAAAGACGTATGCCTGTTTTGAACTGGTTGGCTATATCCACAGCAATGTCAAGGGCTACATAGGATCCTTTGGAAAAGTCGGTGCCGACGATGATAGACTTCATACTGAAAAGTGTTGTTATTCTAATTTAATTATTGTTAACGAATTATTATAGTAATTATTGTATTATTTATTATTTTGTTGTAATGTATTGATTGCCATTCGTTTCCCTGTTGTTGAATATTCTTTGTCGGGTTGAATGCTCTTTTTTTTGTATCTTTGCAAATCCAACCTTCTATCGATGAACGACAATTTAGATCCAACAGGAATCAGTCAAAGCGCAAAGGAACGTGAGGTCGAGAGGGCGTTGCGTCCCAAGGCTTTTGATAGTTTCGCGGGACAGCAGCAGGTGCTTGACAACCTGCGGGTATATGTCCAGGCGGCGAAGACCCGTGGTGAGTCGCTTGACCATGTGCTCTTACATGGACCTCCGGGACTGGGGAAGACGACGCTGTCACATATTATCGCCAATGAATTGGGCGTTAACATGAAGATGACTTCAGGACCGGTGCTCGACAAACCTGGCGACTTGGCAGGTTTGCTTACTTCGCTCGGCCCCAACGATGTCCTTTTTATTGACGAGATACATCGTCTGTCCCCCATAGTTGAGGAATATCTCTATTCCGCCATGGAGGATTACAAGATAGACATTATGATAGAATCGGGACCGGCGGCGCGCAGCGTGCAACTTAACCTTAAACCCTTCACCCTCATAGGCGCCACCACTCGCTCAGGTATGCTCACGGCACCTCTTCGTGCCCGTTTCGGCATTACTGCCCGTCTGCAATACTATGACGCGCCGACTCTCACACAAATCATCAATCGTTCGGCGGCTCTCCTTGGTGTCAAAATCACCAGCGAGTCGGCGGTGGAGATAGCGCGGCGCAGTCGCGGTACCCCTCGTATAGCTAACCTGCTCCTTAGACGTGTGCGTGACTTCGCTCAGGTGAAAGGTGACGGTACCATCACACTGGATATAGCCCGCTATGCGTTGCAGGCTCTCAATGTTGACCGCAATGGTTTGGACGAGATGGATATACGTATTCTGTCGACTATTATCGAGAAATTCCATGGCGGTCCCGTGGGACTTAATACCATTGCTACAGCAGTCGCTGAAGAGGCAGGAACAATCGAGGAGGTCTATGAACCCTTCCTTATCCAGGAGGGTTATATCATGCGTACACCCCGAGGACGTGAGGTGACGCAGCTGGCTTATCAGCATCTGGGCAAAATACGTACTGGTGGAAACCAGAGTGTGCTGTTTTAAAATAGCTCTAGAAATTCTAGAATATCTAGATTGCCTAGAAAATCTAGAACCAAGAAGTTAAAAATCATGAAGACTCTTATAAAAAATATCAAGGAATTAGTCGGAGTAGAAACCGACCCAAATATCCGCAAACAAGGCAAGGAGATGGCGCGGATGGAGACAATCAAGGATGCCTATTTGATTGTCGAAGATGGCAAGATTAAGGCCTTCGGGAAGATGAAGGACACTGAGAATTTTCAATCTGCAATTCTCAATTCCCAATTCGACCACGTGGTGGACGCTACTGGTCGGATGGTTTTCCCCGCTTTCTGCGACTCGCATACGCACATAGTCTATGCCAACTCGCGTGAGCATGAGTTTGTCGACAAGATTCGTGGTCTCAGTTATGAGGAAATAGCCAAGAGGGGAGGAGGTATCCTGAATTCAGCCAAAGCCACAGCCGCGGCTTCGGAGGACGAACTCTACGACATGGCGTTGCAACGTCTCGAGGAGGTGATGCGTATGGGCACGGGTGCCATAGAGATTAAGAGTGGCTATGGTTTGACCACGGAGAGTGAGTTGAAACTCCTGCGTGTCATCCGCCGCCTCAAGGATAATTCTCCCATGACCATCAAGTCGAACTTCCTTGGGGCTCACGGCATCCCGATGGAATATCGCGGACACCATGAGGACTATGTCGACTTGGTCATCAACGAGATGATACCGCTGGTCGCCGCTGAGGGTTTGGCCGACTTTATCGATGTTTTCTGCGACCAGGGATTCTTCACCGTCGAGGATACTGCCCGTATCCTTGAGGCAGGTATCAAATACGGTATGCGACCGAAGATACACGCCAACGAGATGGCTGTCTCGGGCGGTGTGCAGGTCGGTGTGAAATACGGAGCCATATCTGTTGACCACCTTGAGCAGATGGGTGACGCAGAGATAGAGTGTCTGAAAGGCAGTGATACCATGCCTACCATCCTGCCCGGCTGTGCCTTCTTCCTCAACCTGCCTCTCTCGCCGGCTCGCAAGATGATTGACGCTGGTTTGCCTGTGGCTATGGCGTCAGATTATAATCCCGGCACCTCGCCTTCAGGCAATATGCAACTTATCCTATCGATGGCGTGCATACGTTACCGGCTGACACCCGAAGAGGCTATCAACGCCACAACCCTCAACACTGCTTACGCTATGGGTGTGAGCGACGAAGTGGGTAGCATCGCTGTTGGCAAGAAGGCAAACTTCTACATCACCAAGCCCATGTCCAGCTATGAGTATATGCCCTATGCTTATGGCGAAAACAAGGTGTGGCAAATGTTTGTAAACGGCAAGCGGGTATGATTAATGTAGAACATCTATATAAGTCCTACGGGTCCCTGCAGGTGCTCAAGGACGTAAGTCTCAAGGTTGCCGAGGGTGAAGTGGTGAGCATTGTGGGAGCTTCTGGTGCTGGAAAGACCACCTTGCTACAGATTATTGGTACTCTCGATACCGCTGATAGTGGTGTGGTGAGGATTAAGGACACCGATGTGACTAAACTTGACGGCAAGTCTCTGGCACGGTTCCGCAACAGCAATATCGGCTTTGTGTTCCAATTCCATAACCTTTTGCCAGAATTCAGTGCCTTGGAAAACGTATGTATGCCGGCAATGATTGCAGGTATGTCGATGGATGAAGCCTCTGCCAAGGCTTTGTCATTGCTCGATTTTCTCAATCTGAGGGATAGAGCATCGCATAAACCTGCCGCATTGTCGGGCGGTGAACAGCAGCGTGTGGCTGTCGCCAGAGCGCTCATCAACCAGCCTGCTGTTGTACTCGCCGACGAGCCGTCGGGCAACCTCGACTCTGCCCATGCCAAGGAACTTCATGAACTATTCTTCAGTCTGCGTGATAAATACCGTCAGACTTTTGTCATTGTAACCCATAACACTGAACTTGCCGAGATGTCCGACCGTATGATTACAATAAAGGACGGTGGTGTGATAGGCTAAACCTAATATGTCATGATAGTTGATAAAGGAAGTCGCAACGGAGGCAGAAAACCATCCTCTGCTCGCAAAAATGAAATGAATGAGAACCAGTCGTTTCACGTGAAACATCACGATAATGTAAAATTGCAGATTGTCTGTGGCATCCGTCCTGTTATGGAGGCGGTGGATTCTGGTAAGTCTATTGATAAGATACTGATTCAAAGTAATCTGGATGGGAAGTTGATGCAGGAGTTAAAATCAAAGATTCGTGAGATGGGTCTTCCCTTTCAGTATGTTCCCGTTGAGAAACTGAATCGTATGACCGACAGCAATCACCAGGGGGTGGTGGCGACTATCTCACCAGTGGTTTATCATGACTTCGCTTCCATGTTGCAGAAAGTTGTAGATTCAGGTAAAACGTCATTTTTCGTGCTCCTTGACCATATAACCGATGTCAGAAATATGGGTGCGATTGTCCGTACTGCGGAATGTGCGGGGGCCGATGCCGTTATTGTGCCTGATCGTGGCAGTGCACAGATAAATGAGGATGCTATTAAAAGCTCCTCGGGAGCGTTGCTGCGTGTGCCTCTTTGCCGTGAGTCTAATTTCAAGACAGTCCTCAATCTTGCCCGTCAGTCTGGTCTTCAGGTTTGTGCCGCCACTGAAAAAGGCTCTGTTGATTATCTTGAGGTCGATTTTAAACGTCCCACATTGCTGATTATGGGATCCGAAGACACTGGCATTTCGGCTGATTTGCTCAAGTTGTCGGATGTGCGGGCTCGCCTGCCTATCTGTGGCGATGTACAGTCCTTGAATGTCTCTGTCGCCGCCGGAATTTTTATGTACGAAGTTCTGAGGCAGAGGAAGGGGTAAAGGGTAAAGTTTAGAGTTTAGAGTTTAAAGTTTAAAGTTTAGAGTTTAAAGTTTAGAGTTTAAAGTTTAAAGAGTTTTTCTAGAGTTTCTAGTTTTTCTAGTTTTTCTAGTTTTTCTAGTTTTTCTAGAGCTTCTAGATTTTCTAGGTTTTCTAGGTTTTCTAGAGCACCTAGATTCTTTAAGGTCCTTAAGTTTTTTTCTATCTGTAATTAAAGTTAAGATTAAAGTTAAAGTTGATTTTTTTTTGAAAAATTAACATTTTTACCTTGTCTTTTTTGTATGTGGGAGCACACTTTATGGTAAAGTGCTCCTTTTCTTATTTGCCCCTATGCTATAATGTTGTTTATTATTGATATATGTGCTGAGGAGACTCGTATATATATAAAAAAAATATAAAAAGAATGTTGTTTTGACTTTTTTGTGTAAATTTGTACGTTAATACCATACTGAAAAACGACTGTAAATGGTCGGGTTTTTGGTATGTAATATAGTGTTATTGAATAAAATATAAAATTATTAATATGAATAAAAGGTTATTACTTTTTGGACTGATTTCCCTGTTTTTGGCATTTAATGTCAATGCACAGATTGTGACAAAGTATGAACAGGGATTTGAGTCTTCGGGTGAGACAAGTTCTTACACTGTTGTCCAAGGTAGTGTCGCTCCTGTCACGAATGTGGCATCAACGGGAAGCCGTTCTCTGAAACTGCAGCATACGTCGCAGGAAGCGATAATAATGCTCGACACTATCGATTTCACCGATAACGGCTCGTTCCAGTTCTTCTATCTGGAATTCATGCATATCTGTGATGTAGACCCACAGACGACAGCGGCTACCAACTCTGTCGCAATTATCGATGTCAAGCGTATAGACGAGGCAAACTGGACTACATTGAACGGTTCAGACTATTACGATAATTCGTGGGGTGGCGGTAGTGAAGGTTTCGTCGGAAACTCTACTTTCACCCAGCGTTCATATCCCATCTGGCGTGGCGCTAACATGAATAATACCTGGTGGAAGCGCGAGCGTTTCAAACTGGCTCTACGTTTGAGTCAGGCGCCTCTTCAGAATAGAAAACTGCTTATCCGATTCCATTTGAAACCCAGAACTGCCGCCGGTGCCACCAATGCAGGTTGGTATCTCGACAACGTAAAGGTGCAGTGCAGCCCTAACTCGATGTTGCTGCCTGTTATCAATATGGTTGACTATCCTGACTTGACGTTGCATCCTAACAGCCGTGGTGCCCATATCGCCGCTGACTTCTATACCCCGTTAACTCAAGGTATGTGTAACGATTCGGTGTACATTCAGTACAGTCTCGGACTTGCCGACACCATAAGGAAAGCACCTTTGTCGCCGGTGGCCAGTGTACCAGGAAGGTATGAGTTTTTTATTCCATTCTGCGGATATGATACTATCGTAAAATGGCGTGTTGTTGGTAAAGATAATTCTGTTAACCACAACCAGACTAACTTCCCTGCGGATGTATCGTCTTGGATGGAATATAGGTGTGTGCGAGGATACGATCAAAACTCTCCGATGGCAGCTACATCGGGAACGCCGTCAACCATCTTGCCATTCTCCAACATGGGAGACTTCAAATGTCAGATAGTCTATGACAGTGCTGAATTGGCTGCCACTTACAAACCTGGAGCCATAACGCAGATACGTTTTCCTGTGGCTTCCAATGTGGCAAACTCTATGCATAACCGGTTTGTGTTGAAGATGTGTAATGTGAATGCGGATTTTGCTTACAACACAGATTTCGATTTCTATTCTGAATTCATGAAGACGGTCTACGACTCGTCACTTGTGATTACACAGAATGCTAACACTTATGGAACCATCAACCTGCAGGATACGTTCTTCTATGCAGGCAAGGGATTGGCTTTCGTAGTCTATTGTGACAACCTCGTCGGTGACCCCGCCGCAGTGTCGGTGCGTACTTTCAATGCCGTCGCCAACAGTGTCACGACGGGTTCTTTGCATCGAGGATATAACGCCTCTTACGGTTTCGATGTGTTCAACTCCGCATTCTTCGATAACGGTGAATACACTGCAGTCCGTCCCAACTTTACCCTCAAAGTCAACAAAAATCAGCCGCTCCTCTATGACTGCGGAATCAGCGGATTTATTCACCCCAACGACACTACTCCCGCCAACGCTGTGGGTAATAACGATGTCGTGGTGACTCTCAAGAACTATGGAGCTCAGCCAATCAATGGAGTCCGTATCTACTACAGTGTCGATAACGGAGCTCACCAGTATTTTGATTGGAGTGGCACCCTAGCTCCTAATGCCACTATAAACGTCACTATCAATACAACCCAGACCTACAATGCCGGCTATCATGAGATGCTGGCTTGGGTTGACGACTCGGTGCTCACGGCAGGTGTCCGCTACCGTGACCATGAACCGTTCAACGACACTCTCTGGACTCGCTTCATCACATGTAACGGTCCTATGAGCGGAGTCCGTGTCGTGGGAGGTTCAACTCCCGATTACCAAACTCTGGGACAGCTGCTATACGCTCTCAGCCAGTGCGGTGTCGATGGTCCCCTTACCGTCAAACTGGCCCCAGGCTATTATACACCACATACCTTCCCGACGATACCTGGTGTCTCGGCTTCCAACTATGTCCAATTTGAGCCGTTGTCGAGTGCGGCCGTGACTTTCGTCTCCGCAATGGCTGATACTGCTTTAGTCAACTCTTTGGTCAATTTGCAGCAGGCCAGATTTATTCGCTTTAAGGATATCAATTTCTTGTCAAATTGTGTGAGCAATCCTGCCACCTATCTGGTCCGTATGGGTACCAACAGTGTGGGATGTCAGTTTATCGACTGTAATTTCACCGAAGTTGTTGGTGGTGGCATGAGTGAGTCTTATATGGCGGCATCGGCTCTGTTATACTCAGGTGGTGCCGACTCCCTTGTGATTAGGGGATGTCACTTCAATAGAGGTAATGTGGGACTTAGTCTCGTAGGTCCTGCACAAGACAACAAGGCTCACGGAAACTCCGTCTTGGGTAACTTCTTCGCATCGCAAGGTACCAACGGCGCCGTGATACGTAATCAGGTGGATCCTGTCGTCGATAGCAATACATTTAACAATGTCTATGCAAATTCAAGCTATGTGCTGCTTCTGCAGGATTGCGACGGCGGTTCAAGGGTGACACGAAATACCGTATATGTTACTTCGGGTGCTTCTTGTATAGGTGCTACAAATTTCTTCGGAACTGCATCAAATTATGCTGTCATCGCCAACAATATGCTTGTCTGTGCTGATGATGGTCAGTCGAACATGCTAACCACACCGCTGAACATCATCACTGCCGACTATGCCAAGGTCGTGTTCAACTCCATCAAGATGACTGCTCCTTCTCGCAATGGTATAGCCGCCGCCACATTTGGTGGTGGTGTGCTCAGCAACAGTCACTTCTATAACAATATCGTCGCATGTTTTGACACGGTGAACTTTGCGTTCAACTATATTCCCACAGAGGGAGCCTCTAATTATATTGGTTACAATATATATTATTCACGCGGACCGATGCTGAACAAGTACAACGGTATCAACTGCCTGACATTTGCCAACTGGACCACTCATTGCTCCATGGATGGCAACTCTCAGAATGTCAATCCCGCTTTCTTGAACAGCACTATCACAGACCTCCGCTCATACAGTCAGAATGTCAAAAATCACGCAGTTCCTATCCCCGAGGTTACCAACGATATGTTTGGTACTGTCCGTGATGCGACGAATCCCTGCGTTGGAGCTTTCGAGTTCTCGGCACTGCCTTACGACTTTGAAATCATCGAATTCATCGAGCCTTTCGATGTCTACTGTGAAGCTCCACAGAATGCCCCCATTACTGTTGTCCTGAAAAACAGTGGTGTCAACGCATTCGACCCCTCCACAAGTAGCACGTCGGTTCAACTTGCTTATTCAAGAACTACCACTCCGGGAGTGATGACTCCGGGATTCTCGGGCAATATTATAATCAACCGTGTCATACCTGCTCTGGATACCATCATCTTCCATACTGGTCAGACTCTGCCGTATGCCACCAATGGTATGAACGACACAACTTACCATCTGTATGTATGGCTTACAAGTTCTATTGACCCCAACCCGGCGAACGACACCTCTTCGATGACTGTCACTTCCCGTTATCATGCTCCTGCCCCCGACAGCATTAGCGTCACCTCAGACTACGGTACCCCAGCCACTATTACGGCAACTAGCGGTCTACAGACATGGTACTCGAATGTCTATACCGCAAGTACCGCTCATCATTCGGAGGTATACTGGTATCTGACTCCCCAAAGCACCGACCATATATGGCGTGGAAACACTTTGGTGACAAGTCCGCTCTATTATGACACCATTTTCTATATCCGTCAGAAACGTGACTTTGATCTTGTGAAAATTACGGAGGTCCAGATAAAGCAGAACATGCCGGGTGTGACCTACCCGATGCCTCTCTGGATGAACAGTGCCACGGCTTTTGCCGTCGAGCTCACCAATGTCGGTGACTATCCCGCTAACCTCCTGGGCGACTCCTTAATCACTGTCGGTTACAACTCTACACTGAATAATAAAATTTACGCTTTCCCGAATGTGACGATTCAACCTGGTCAGAGTCTGGTCCTTCAGTATCGTGCGGGTATCAACAATGTTGACTCTACCAAAACTCTGGGTACAGTTACATACAATGCTAACCAGAATCAGAATTTCGGTTTGATATACCGTCACAACGGCCATATCGAGGATGCTGTGGCTTTCAACGATATCACCACTCATAACAACTGGGTCAACCGCCAAGTCCCTGCCACGGTATGGCAAGGTGGCGGTATCTCTCTCCCTGACTCAATACCCACCGCCGGTGTCTATCGTACAGGATGGCCGACAAATCCCAACAACTTGATTTATTCCTATCTATTATGGCAGAGAGCTGATGAGAGCCATAAGATGACGCTTGGAACACCTAACAACAATCTCATCCGTTATCATGATAACGGTTGCTACGGTGACCCTGCTTCCGTCAGAGTCCATCTGATTAATCTTCCCAATGTTGATATGGCACTCGATAACCTGAATATCGAAGGTGGTTGCGGTCTCGGTCAATCTCCTCTGACATTCCAGGTCCATAACCGCGGTGCCTATCCAAGTGGTCAGTTGGTGTTCCACTACCGTATTGACGGACATCCTCAGTATGCAGGTCAGGCGCTGACAATGCAGACAGGGTGCGACACCTTGGCTACAGGAGTTCCCGCAAGTTCCACAATCTCCTATACTTTTGACTCTCTGGTCGATTTCACTGTCGCTTCGGCTTCGGTGGATTTCGACATCAAGATTTGGGTTGAGAAAGTGGATGTCGACAATACCGGTTTCAACGATACTATTAATCTCTCAATCACTTCTCTCTATATGCCTGGTCTGCCCAATGTCGATTCTTATGACACTGTGCAGTATGACGGATGTATCGCCCTCCAGTCGGTTACTCCTCCCACCGACTCGCTGGCTTGGTATGACCGCAATATGAACCCGCTGGATACATGCAATGTCTTCCATAAATGTAATTTCTACGAGGACGACACATTCTATGTGACCTCCTTCGGTGCAAGTATTGGTAATATACATGTGGGTACACTGGCATCGCTTTCGCCGGCGAACAACTACCCGTCACCATACAACCCCAATAAAAAATATGTAAAGGAACAGTACCTCTTCCTGGCTAGTGACCTCATTAATGCGGGTCATGGTGCCGGTCCCATTCAGACCTTGTCATTTTATCTCGACACTATCATCGCTGCAGTGGGACAATACACTCTTACCGATTATGTTATCTCCATGGGTACAACGAGTCAGAATACCTTCACCTCCAACAACAACTGGCTGCCTGTATCGCAAGTCTATTCAGTCAGCTCACTGACACTCTCCAACAGTGCCAAGGGCTGGATAACCCACAACCTCGATGTTCCTTTCCATTGGAATGGTACTGACAATATCGTGGTTCAGATTACACGATCCATCAGTAACAACATCACGCAAGGCGCAAGGACTCGCTACACCGCCGCTGGAGCCAACAAGGTTCTTTTCAAGAATGACAACACATCCAGTGTTGTTGACTTTACAGGAAATGGTAGCCGTAGTGGAAACCGTCCGGATATTATTTTCGGATTTGTTGATTATGGCTGCGAAGGTCCCTCGAAACCTGTTTATGTCACTGTGGTCAATGTTCCTCCAAGTGATGCCGCTCTCGGTTGGCCCGAAGATATGGGCGGTGGTATGGGCACAGGTTCAGGTTCTGGATTCACCTCCTGCGACTCGACCAGTCTCAATGTGAGTCTGCACAACTATGGTGTGCAATCGTTCAACACGTTCACTATCGATTATTGGATTGACAGCTACCATGGCGTATATAATGGTAATACTACCGTTGCATCCGATTCAACTGTGGTGATCACTGTCGCAAAATACCTCTTCACTCCTGGCCGTCACTCCTTACGTCTTGCCGTCAATCAAGTCGACGATACGGTGCGTTCCAACGACACAATCTCTCGCATTATCAATGTCCGCTTCTGTGCGGGTACATATCCTATCGGCAATACAGGTATCTATCAGAACTTCACCGCCGCTATTGATACATTGATGAACGCCGGCGTTGACGGTCCTGTAGTCTTTGCAGTCCAGAATGGAACATATGTTGAACAACTCACACTAGGTAAGGTCGATGGTGTTTCGAATGTCAACACTGTTACCTTCACTGGCGACCCGACCGATGTGGGCAATGTCGTTCTGCGTTACGCTCCTGTTGCGGCAACCAACCACGTCATCAAGATATCTGGAGCCGAATATATAAGGTTCAGAAATATGACCTTTAACAGCCGAGGTACAGGCAACTACAATAATGTCATCGCTATCGACAGTTCATCAGATGTCAGGTTCAGCCATGTACGCATAGCCGTTAAGGGTACTGTGAATAACAATAACGCCAACGGTATTGTGATTGGCGAAGGAGTCCATGCCCTGTATGTAGACACCTCCATAATCGACAGTGGCTACTATGCTATCCGCAGTATCGTCACTCGTGACGGCGCTTCCGACGGAGTATACATCACCAAGAACCAAATCAGAAGTTTCACCAATACCGCTCTATATCTCAGGAAGGTCGATGACGTCTATGTCGTTGCTAATAACATCAATACGGCTTCTCCAAGTGGTAATAGAGCCTTCACCGGAGTCTTTATTGCTGAACATAATGGTCCTGTGACGGTGGAACGCAACAACATAGTGCTGGCGGATAATTTCGCCGGTGTGAAACAGGGTATTAAAATTATTAATGTCAATGGTTCCTCAGCAATGCGCAGCCATGTGTCCAACAACATGTGCGCCATGGTGGGCTCGGGCGGTACCACCACGGCTGGTATCATGATTGACAGTAGTACTTTCCTCAATGCATACTACAATACGTCGCAGGTTTATATCAACACCAACGGAACTGCCGGTTTCAATACCAAGGCAATGCATGTGGGTACCACGAGTTCTAATGTCAGCATTATGAACAATATTCTGTCGAATCTTAGCGGTGGTTACCCGATTTATGTTCAGAATGCGGCAAATGTCGAGAATATCAACTACAATGATTATTGGGTCGAGAGAAGTGAAAGAATCTGCACATGGGGCGCTACTGAGTGCTACTCGTTGACTGAGATGCGTGCCACCAATGGCATGGATAACAACTCTATGAACGAGAAACCTTATTTCAGATCCAATACCGACCTCCATCTCTCCATTGGTACCTTCTGCGAACGTGCTCAATACAATACCGAGGTGCCTCTCGATATAGATGATTCTATACGTCCTCAGATTCCTAACCCGTGTATGGGTGCCCATGAGTTCCAGCGTAAGAATCACAATATCGCTATCATGGAGATTCACAAACCGCAGCTTCAGGTTGTGGGTATCGACCACTTCACCGACAATATTGAAGGCGACACTCTCTGGGTTGTGGTGTCATTCACCAACGACGGAACATCCACCGAGAGCAACCTCAGCTGGTGGGCTGAAGTAAAGGGTCGTCCCGACTTGCATTCCTCAACTCGTTATTTCGATGAGATGCTGCCTCAAGACAGTAGGCGAGACTCTAACTACATAGTGATGCCTCTCGGTGTGTATGACAGCCAGGTTGTGGCAGTATACTTCCCGTTGGCAAACGACTCGGTGCCCGAGAACAATTATCTCGAGAAACCAATGTTCCTTGACCCCGCCTATAATTTCCGCGCTCAGTCGGCTGTCATCCATGACGAAAGCAATAGCTGTCGTATGCAGAACACGCAAGTGAGCGTTGTCCTCACAAATAATGGACGTAAGACATTCCCTGCAGGATGGCAGGTGCCGGTAGGATTCCAGGTTATTCTGCAGACTACAGGTATAGTTGTTCCGACATTGCCTGTTCAGTGGGAAGAGACTCTGACATTGCCGGTTGACGTAGAACCTAATGCGTCAGTGACTCTCGACCTTAACCAGACAGCCAATCTCTATCCTACCAACAATGCCAAAGATATTCAGGTGCGTGCCCGTGCATGGGTCAAATTCCAATATGACTGGAAACCCTCCAACGATACCTCCAGTTATACAACCCAGGCATCGAAATATACGCCGAGCTCACCTGTAGGTATCGACCTCCATATTCCTTACGCTACATGGGATACTATATTTGCATCGCAGACCGATATTCCGCCGACGGGTGCCGCTATCCATCGTAATATCATGTGGTACCGCGACTCCACCGATAGTCCGTTCTTTACGGCTAACAACTACAATCGTTCTTGCTGGTGGGAGACTCCTCAGTATTTCCACGACTCTACATACTTCCTGGCATGCGTAAGTCAGGCAGGATGTACCAGCTACTACAGTCCGGTCAGCGTCTACCTTAATCCGCGAGTGCCTGTCGATATGGCTGTGCTCGGAGTTGAGGAACCGGTGGGTACGCGTGTATACATGACACAGGATTCAGTCAAGTTGCGCCTCATCAACTATGGCTCGCAGACCATGACTAACATCCCCGTTGTTTATCAGTTCTACAATAAAAACCACGTCCTCCTTCAAGAGGTTACAGAAGTCTGCACGGCATCGATTGCCCCCGATTCTGAGTATGTGTTCCGCTTCGACTCTCTGATTAACATCCCGACATGGGGCGCCAACGAGGTTTATTACCTGAGAGTGTGGACAGATATGCCTAATGAGAATGTCCGTCTCAACGATACGTTGCGTGAGGAGTCATTGTTCTATGCTATCCCTGATAATCTATACATCGAGCCGAGTGTCGAAGACAAGGTAGGTTTTGATATCACCCGTGTGGCATGGTCTTCGTTAGATAACAGGATTAACCCCGCTGGTCACAACTACATCAATTTTACCAATGCTGGTAGCCAGAACGGCGTTATCTCCACACCTCTCACAATACAGACTCCGTTGCCCGATTATGGCGGAACTACCAATGCCCAGAGTATCGGTGAACTGAGAGCTCTCCATGTTGTCAAGAGCACAGTCGACACTATGATTGTCGAATGTAGAAACAGTGACAGGTCCAACGACTATACGACCAAAGGATGGCTCTCTGTATGGGTCGACATTAACCGTGACGGTGAGTTCAACTATAATCCTGACTCGATAGCTGTCTATCCTCTTTCTGAACTGCTTTACAGTGATACCATCACGAGTGGTATTCCAGATAGATTCCTATTCTCACTGCCTCCTGAGGTACGCACCGGTTATATGCGTATGCGTATTATCGCTCAGCAGAATACTAGCAAACCGTGTGAACCCGATGGTGGATTCCAGTTTGGATGTATCCACGATTACCTGCTCTATGTCGAGGACCATCCTGTCGACATTGACCTCTGTGCGTCTCGTATTGTGTCACCTAACAATCAGCATATAGGTGGACATACTGGATATAATGCCGACACCGCAGTGACGGTAACATTCCAGATTGCCAACAAGGGTCTTCAGACCATCAATGCCGCCCAGATTGACTATTCGTTCACCAATCCACACGAGAACACCGTTGTTGGTTCTCTCCAGTGGACTGGCAGCCTCGATGCCGGTCAGAGTGCCGTGATTGATCTCCCAGCACGTGTCTTCGCCGAGGGCGTTACCGATGTTGTTATCGCTGTCTCCACTTTGGGTGACACCAATGCCATCAACGACACTATCCTGTATCAGTACTACAGGGCTCCTATTAAGACTCTCGTCTTCTCTGATGACTTTGAACGTGTCACGCAGTGGTTCATACCTCGTGGTTACTCTCCATTCACCCAGAACCTGTGGCAGATAGGCAAGTCAAGGAAACCGAATATCATGGCTTGTGTCAGTGACTCATGTATACTGACAACTAACGTGTCAGGCCTTGTCAATGTCTATAGCACGGGTAACGTAAGTTATGCCTACACTCCCATCTTCGATATCGCCACAATACGTCCTGACACCCTTGAACTCTGGGTGGCCCGCGATATGGCACACGGCCATCTCGCCAGAATTGAGTTCTGCGACTATCTTGGACGCTGGACAGCTATAGGTAATTCCAACGACACCTTGTGGTATACCACGGGTATGCAGTGGGATACCGTCTCCCCAGGTTACAGCTACTCGCTGTGTCGCTTCCCGCTGTCTAAGATCGCTTCCGATTTCCAGCAGCGTCTACAGTTGAGGTTGGTTTATCTGGCAGAACACGAGTCTCCGGCATGCGACGGTGTGGCCATCGACAACTTTGTGGTGGGTAGGGCTCGCCGTGGACTCGATGTCGGTGTCATTGCTATTACTTATCCTACTCATCCTAAATTCGGTCAGACTATCAATCCTCGTGTGGTCATCAAGAACTACGGTCTCGACACTCTCTACTCTATTGACCTCGCTTACTTGCCTTATGGTGTCAACCTGGCTAAGGTAGGCACTTATACCAATGAGCAGGGTCTGATGCCAGGTTCAACTGATATCTTTGAGTTCTCGGCACCGTTTACGGTTATGAACGACTTCCCGGATACTTTCCAGATCTGTGCTTACACCACAGTCAATATGGACCTCTATCCCGACAACGACTCTGTCTGCTCAGACTTCTATCTCTCACCTCTCGACAACGATATGGGTATGGTGTCGTTCGTCAGTCCTCTCGACAGGACTATCGCCGGCGACTCTATCACAGTTACCGTCCGTCTGCGTAACTTTGGCCAGGCTCCTGCCCAGAGTGCAACGGTGACATACATCTATAATGAGTCTTTCACCGTGACTGAGAATATCAATTTCGTCAACTCCATAGGTCATGACCTTGAATCCTTCGAATATTTCAACTACTCATTCCAGCAGAAATTCAGGGCTTCTATGGGTATGATGAATATCAGGGCTTATGTCTCGATGAATAACGACGACTATCTCTACAATGACACTATCTTCAAGAACTTCATCGGTCTGTCGGCTATCACCGACCTCTCGGCACGTGGTGTTATCGTTGACAAGACCAACTCCGCCGAGGTCAAATTCCAGGTCATCATCGACAACATAGGCGCACGTGCCGCCAACGACTTCAAGATTGGTCTGTGGTACTATAACGACACTTCTACAAGAATTGAGCATGTGTACCACGCCAACACCCCGCTTCCGGCATTGAGTACCCTGACTTATCTCTTCCCCGAGGTATTCCCCAACCATGACGAGTACTACAATGTCGTCACGGCTTATGTCCATTGCGATGAAGATAACGACAACACCAACGACACTACCACCAATATTGTGGATCAGATTACCGACCTGCGTGCTGTACGTGTAATCGTCGAAGAGAATCGCTACGACTCCTGCCGTGTCCGTATGGAGGTGGAAAATGTCGGCAATATCAATACCCGTGCTGACCAGTATCTGCAACTTACCGCTACTGTCAACGGAAAGACTATCAAGACATCCTTCCTGCGTAGTATCATGCCAGGCGAGATAGCCACATTTGAATTCAACAAGACAGTTCCCAAGAGTCCGACTAGAACTTATGTGGGATCCGGCAAGCTTCAGATCACTTCTGACCACTTGAATGACAACGACCAGACTTCGGTGGTCGATGTGGTTAACTACTTCGAGGGAGTGCCGCTTGTAAGCGAGTACAATGGCATGATTCTGCAACAGAATTATCCTAACCCGTTCAACAACTCCACTCGTATCGATTTCACTCTGCCGACGTCAGCTAATGTCAGATTCTTCGTCATGGATGGTCTCGGTCGACTCGTATACCAGAGCGAGGACTTCTACAACGGCGGAGAACACTCTATCAACTTCAGCGATACCGATCTCTCTACGGGAGTCTATTACTACGGTATTGAGGTCGACGGTACCCGTCTGATGCGTAGAATGGTACTAAAACGCTGATAAGACTTTCGACACTAAAGAATCGCTTTCAGCCGTGCTGAACCGTTTCGTCGAACATATTGCTAAGGAGCACCTGATAGCCCACGGGCAGCAGGTGCTCCTTGCTGTTAGCGGTGGCCGCGACTCTGTGGCGATGGCCGACTTGATGATACGTGCTGGTTACCGATGCGGTTTGGCACACTGCAATTTTAACCTCCGACCGGGGGATTGCGACAGGGACGAGGCTTTTGTCTGTCGACTGGCGGTCGACTTGCAACTTCCTTTCTATATCGCAAATTTCGATACCGTAGAATATGCCACCGAGCACGGCCTCTCTGTTGAGGAGGCGGCCCGTGAGTTGCGCTACGCTTTCTTTGAAGAGGTGAGGGCGCAAGAAGGTTACGACCTCATTGCTACGGCACACCATGCCGACGATGCCATCGAGACTTTCTTCATAAACTTGATACGGGGCACGGGTATCGCTGGACTCCGTGGAATACCTCGCCGCAATGGCGCTATCATACGTCCTATGTTGCCGTTCAGCCGCAAGGATATCGATGACTATATTGCGGAAAGAGGTCTCTCATTCGTTGAGGATTATACAAATGCGCAGACGTTGTATTTGCGCAACCGTATACGCCATACGTTGCTCCCCGTGATACGTGAAATTTCCCCCTCGTTTGATGCTACTATGCAGGATAATATGAGGAATCTTGATGAAGCCTGCGGTATTTACAGGGATGCTGTCGACGAGGTGGCGAATAGGCTCCTGCAACCTGCTGACGATGGCTACGAGATTGATATCGCATCACTGCGCAGTCTCTCACCTCTGCGAACATATCTCTTCGAACTATTGCGTCCTTTTGGTTTTTCCTCATCGGTTGTCAACGACATAATATCTTCGCTCGACGCTCAGAGTGGCAAGCAGTTCTTCTCTCCCACACATAGGTTGCTTAAAGACAGGGAACGACTCTTCATTCTTCCGAATAAAGAGGATGAACCTGAGGAATATGTTATCACAAAGGGAACCACCTCAATCGAGAAGCCTGTGGCACTGATGTTCGATATCGTCGCCACCGATGGCAAACCGATAAAGCTTGGTAAAGATGAAGCCTGGTTTGACAACGACAAACTTGAGTATCCTCTGCTTCTGCGTCATTGGCATGATGGCGACCGTTTCACTCCCTTTGGCATGAAAGGTTCCCGTCTTCTCAGCGACCTTTTCTCCGACATGAAGATGAACAGGGCTGAGAAAGAGAAAGTTTGGATCCTTTGTGACGCCAATAATGAGATTTTGTGGGTTGTCGGGATAAGGGCTTCTGCAAGGTGCGCCGTCAGTAAGTCTACGGAGAATGTGCTCCGTTGCCGGCTTCAGATTTCTGAGATTAAGGAGTGAACACTATCTGACGGAGTCCTACCAGCCGGTCGTATCGTGCGCCAGGGGCGCGATAATAAACATAAATGGTGTAGTTGTTGGTCATCGCATAGTGGTCACCCTCTATGGTGGCGGTCAAAGCTTCTCTCTCTCCTGTTGGAAGGAATAGTAGTTGGTAGGAGTAGTAGCCTTGCTTCAGAAGCATCCGTTTGGTATAGGTCTTGTACTGTGCATTCCATTCCATGCGACTCTCCTCGTCGAGTCTCCACTGCGTCAGGTCCCCCACAATATAGATGTTGCCGTTAAGATAAGGTCTCTCCAAGGGTAAGCTGAAGGTCACCCACACATAGTCGGCCTCCGTCTGCGGATTGTTGTGTTCCCTGATGTTGGTCTTCATGCCACCGTTCAGACTGTTGTATTGGGTGTATACGGTTCGCGACCTGTCCTCGTCGGGTGCCAGGAATGCGAAGGTCTCACCACCCCATTGCTCTATTCTCTGTACATGGTACATTGCCGCCCACAGGTTGCTCAGGTCGAAATAACGGAAATGATTGCCTCCCGGGAAGACATTGCTAGACTGCCATTGATAGGATATCGATTCGCCACTATAGCCGTTGGAGGTCATCAGGTGCTTCAGGTCCTCGCGACGGTTCTGCTGGACGAAGACATGATAGTAACTTGACGTGAATGACAGAAAACTGTTTTTACGGGGCGTGACATTGATGTTCACCTCCTGGTCTCTCCAGATATTGCCGAAACCTCCCGAGACTTTTCCTGTGGTGCTTTCGATGGCGACATTGTCCTCAAATACCCAGAAGCGACGGGTGAGAATGGTGCTGTCGGGGTTGTCGGCGGGGTAGACCTCCAGGATGTAGTTCCCAGATGCCGAGAAATGACTCCAAGCGTCGGGGATGGGCTGGTAGTAGTTTACATAATCCTGTTTGGTGTTGAACGACGATTGGTGGTTCTCTATCTCGCCTTCGGCGAAACCGTTGATGTATTCGTTGTCTTTCAGCTGGTCCTTTTTCCAGTCCAGGTCGCAGTGGACTATCCTGTATCGCAAATTCTGCGGCTGCGGATTGAGGATGTCGAATCTCAGCATCAGTTGGTCTGCCGACTCTCCGAATCCGGTCATCTTGATGAATGGCTGCTCAAGCTCTATGTCACTGCGTGTAAGGTATACGCTTTTGACCTCTTTGCACCAGATAGAGTCAACCATAACCTGACATTGCAGTTGCATGCAGACAAGAATCAGGGTTGAGAGAATCACCAGTCTTTTCATTGGTTTATTGGTATGTGGCAGGTTTTAAAATATCCACTTCAGTCCGATGCATGGGGCTGCGGTAAAACCTTTGTTCTGGTTCGAGAATGTCGCCGTCGGACCGAGAAAGGCGGGAGCCTTGTATCCTCCTGAGAAATTGTAGGCGAGCTCCACCTCGCCACCTATCGAAAGATGTTCACATCCAAAATGCTGGCCTATGTTGTACCATAGCTGCGGTTCGCTGAGGATTACCCAGCTGGTCGTTTCATTATGATACCCCGACGGGGAGTCGTCCTCGATGTTCCATTCTGTAACTTCTCCCCAGATGTCTAGGAATCCGCTAAATTCAAGTCCTTTGACATTGAAGAGGTCTCTCATTCCCCATGCGCAGGTGAATTGAATGGGGCAGTTGTCGGTCTGGCCAGATATCCGCTTGTACATAAGTGTGAGGGATAGGGTGTTGCTGAAATCTCCGTTGTGTAACAGATAATCGGCACCGAAAAGCCATGCGTTGTTCACCAGATAGTTCTCTCCCAGACCTCCGTTCCATTCCACATGAAGGCTGAGAGCGCCGAGTTTGCTATCTTTCCAGAAATTCAGGTTACGCGAAATCTCTGTATAGAAGTCGGTGGGTGCTACTTTATCCCACGGGTGGTATATGTCGGTGAAGAAGAATGTGCTTCCCCATTTGTCGGCCTTGAACATCTCCAAAGTGGTGGTAAGGTGGTCTCTGTTGAAGTCGTAGAGTTCTTGGATGTTGACTTGAGCCCTAAGTCCCATCGTTGATGCAAGCAATGCGATAGCCAGTATGATTCTTTTCATTTTTAATGAACCTGTTTGTGATTTCAATTATGAATAATCTGTGGTTTGTTTATTTTTTGATTGATTTAGTTGTCGTTGTAAAGTCTTTTGTTGGTCGTTGCACTTGCAAAAGTACGTTTATTTTTGCAAAGAGTTGTTCCTTTTCTCGGCAGTGGCTTAATTTTCGGTAGTTGACAGATGGTCTATGAATAGTCCTACTCGGTTTATCGTGGGACAAGCCAGAGCTTCGTCAATAACTATCTTCAATCCTCTGGTCGTCGTCTTTGGAACGAGGAGTATTCGCTTGTAACCTATCGTTGTTGCTTGGGTGAGTGTCTCCCACTTGCCGTCATCGTTAAGGTATTCTACATGGAACGTCGCCACTCGCTGTCCGAGAGGTATGTATTCTTGTAGGAGTATCCTGTTAAATGTTGTTGAGTGTTTGAATTTGAGCGTCAGGGTGGGGGAGGTGACGCTGTCATCCACGCTCCAGTAGCTGTCGTAGTTGGTGTCGATCACGTTGTCGGCACTGAAAGTCCTGTTGTGTTTTCCTCCTCGTACATTGCTGGCGCTAACTTTGGCGTCTTTCGCCAGATCATTGCCGAAGATGTTGTCCAAGACCTTCCGTAGTTCGGTCAGTCTCAGCGAGTCTTCGGCAGATATCAGTCCTCTGTTGTCGGGTGGCACATTCAGTAGCAGTAATGAGTTGCGACCCACGCTCTTGTAATAGATATCCAACAGTTCTTCGACGCTCTTCGGGTGTTCCTCGGCGTGCCAGAACCATCCTTTGCGTATGCTGACATCAGTCTCTGCCGGAATCCAGTAGGTTCCTCTTTTGTCACCCTCGTTGAGTCTGTCTGTTCCCGGCGATCCTGCCCCGGGAGTGTGGCCGTCGGCGTTGAGGGTCGACCAGCAGGTCTCGCCTGCGGAGCCATCTTCGTTGCCCACCCAGCGGCATCCTGGTCCCACGTCGCTGAATATCACAGCCTGTGGATTTATCGTGAGTACGGTACTGTTGAAAAGTTGCCAGTCGTAGTCTTGGCGTTTCCCTTTAGGTCCTTCGCCGTTGGCTCCGTCAAACCATTGCTCGAACAGTGGTCCGTAGTTGCGGTGCACCTCATACAGCGTGCTTGCAAATACTGTATTATAGGCGTCTGTACCGTAAGCGGGATGGTTGCGGTCCCACGGTGAGATGTACACACCCATCTTAATCTTGCCCGTGCAGGCATCTTGGAGCTCTTTTAATATGTCGCCCTGACCATCCCTCCACGGACTCTGAGCCACTGTGTGACTGCTCTGCGAGGATGGCCATAGACAGAACCCGTCATGATGCTTGGCGGTGAGTATGATGCCTTTCATGCCAGCGTTGAGGGCGACGTCTACCCATTGCCTGCAGTCGAGGGCTGAGGGATTGAACAGCGATTCGGCTTCCGTGCCATCTCCCCATTCTTTGTCGGTGAATGTGTTGGGACCAAAATGGCAGAACATGTTCATCTCCATTCTCTGCCACTCCACCTGCTGTTCTGTCGGACATGCTCCGTAGGGTTCTGGCGGATTTACAGCATTGTTTCGGCACGATGTTTGTATCATCGCAAGTAACAATACTGCTATTAACGGGCTGTATGATTTTGTCTTGCGGAAGGGTATGGTGGATATGCTCATGAGTACTTGTTGTCTCTTATAAATAAAACGACTTAAGGCACTTTTTATTGCTTTATGCCGCAGGTCCGCCGACGTTCTCGTCGGCATCAATCTTCTGGTAGAGTGCTTAAGAAATAGTAGAATAATAAGGTAAAATGATAATTCTGCCACCTCTTTTGACAATAATTCTTATGATTGTAGGGTGTAATTCATTTTTTTAGTGTATATTTGCAACATGAATTATTAATAATATGAAACGTATAACTCTCTTGATTGCATTAGTTGCAACTCTAAACTGCGTCGTTGCGCAGTCGGCAAAACAAATCACTTTGGAAGACATCTGGGCAAAAGGCACCTTTGCTCCTCGTGGCATACAGTCCATAGAATCGATGAAAGACGGTGAGCACTATTGTGTGCTGACCCGCACAGGAATCGAGAAATACAGCTACACTACTGGCGAGAAGGTGGAAACGGTATGCGCCTTCAACGGCCCGGGTTCGGCAAGGATGGCAAAGCCTCTGCCTCCCATCCAGTCTTACGCCTTCTCTTCTGACGAGCAGACCATCTTGCTCAGCTCCGGCTTTGAACCCATATATCGTCACAGCGGAGTGTCTGACTATTATATCTACAAGGTCGGCGATGGCACCTTTACCAAGATATCGCAGGAGGGTAAGCAACGACTCACCACGCTGTCTCCCGATGGGACCAAGGTGGCTTATGTGCGTGATAACAACCTCTTCTATATGGATTTGGATTCTCAGACTGAGCATCAGGTGACTTACGACGGTCGTCTCAACTATGTAATCAATGGTACCACCGATTGGGTCTATGAGGAGGAGTTTGCCATCACTCAAGGCTTCTACTGGAGCCCCGACTCCCGTCGTATAGCCTACTATCGTTTTGATGAGAGCGACGTCAAGGAGTTCACGATGCAGACATGGGGTGGACTCTATCCTGAGAATTACAACTATAAATATCCCAAGGCTGGTGAGGATAACTCCATTGTCGACATCTATATCTACAATCTCGCCGACGGCAATTCCATCCGCCTCAATACGGGTAGCGAGAACGACCAGTACCTGCCACGCATGCAGTGGACCAAGAATCCCGAGGTTCTTGCGTTTATGCGTATGAACCGTATGCAAAACCGCATGGAACTGCTCCTCGCCAACGCCACGACAGGTGTCCTTAAACCTCTCTATACCGAGACAGACAACGCTTATGTCGAGGTTCCCGAAACATGGAAATTCCTCGCCGACGGCAAGTCGTTCATAATCACAAGCGAGAAGGATGGCTACAACCATGTCTATCTCTACGGAATGGATGGTAAATTGAAACGACAAATTACTTCTGGTAAATACGATGTCGTTGATGTCTGTGGCATCGACGAAACCAACAAGCGTGTCTACTACACCAGCCGTCAGCACGGTGCCATCAACAAGAGTCTCTTTGTGACAGAGTTCGGTGGCAAGAAACTCAAGACAACCTGTCTGAACTACAATATGAAGATGATTGTGGCAAATTTCGACAACACCAACGTCGAGGTCCCTGTCGATGAGTCTGGCGTAGTTCTGGGTTCTTATACCGCTCATTTCAGCGAGGGTTGCAAGTATTATATTTGTGTCTATAGCAATGCCAATATGCCTCCAGTCTACACTCTTCACGACAGCAAGGGTAAGTTCGTCAAGATGCTTCAGGAGAATGTTGATCTGCGTAAGACTATGGCGGAGTATGGTGGAGAAAAGAAGACTTTCGGCACTCTAACCACCTCGGAGGGTATAGAGTTGAACTACTATATCATCAAGCCTGCCGACTTCGACGAGAACAAGCAGTATCCGTTATTCATATATGTCTATGGCGGTCCTGGCAACCAGCAGGTCAATAACAGCTATGGCTATTCCGACTATTACTGGTTCCGTATGCTGGCGCAGAAGGGCTATGTCGTCGCTTGTTTTGACGGACGTGGCACTGGTGGTCGCGGAGCAGACTTCAAGAAGATGACATACCGCAACCTCGGTCACTATGAGTGTATTGACGCTATCGAGGCTGCCAAATGGTTTGGCAACAAGTCATGGATTGACGAGAAACGTATAGGCATATTCGGTTGGAGCTTCGGAGGCTACCTCTCCTCGCTCTGCATCCTCAAGGGCAACGATGTCTTCAAGAGTGCCATCGCTGTGGCTCCTGTTACAACATGGCGCTATTACGATAATATCTATACCGAGCGTTTCCTGCAGCGTCCGCAAGACAACCCCGCAGGCTATGACGACAACTCGCCTCTCAATTTCGCCGACCGTCTCAAGGGCAATTACCTGCTCGTTCATGGCACCGGCGACGACAATGTCCATTTCCAGAATGCCCTCGATATGGCGACAGCTCTCGAGAAAGCTGACAAGCAATTCGAGATGCGTGTCTACCCAAACAAGAACCACAGCATCTACGGAGGCAACACCCGCCTCAACCTCTACAAACTGATGACAGATTTCATCATGCGGAAACTATAGGACCAGCAAAGGATATCGACTGTTTAAACATATCGCAATTATAACCTATCAAACTAGCTGAATTGGCTTGAACTGTCGAATATATTATTTTAGTTTGTAATAAATATTATTTAATATGAAACGAAGCTTATCATTTTTATTATTGCTCTCGTTGGCGTTTTCTATTGTGGCCAATCCTGTCGACCCTGACAAGGCAATTCAGGTAGCTAAGCATTTCGCTATGTCGCAGGTTAAGATAACAGACAGTAGTGCGGCCATTGTTTACACTCACACTATGCCCAATAGTGGCTCGCCAGCGATTTATGCTGTAAATGTTGGTGGTAGTGCCTTCGTCCTTGTCGCCGCCGATGACATTGCCCATCCAGTGTTGGGGTATAGCATGAGTCGCCCCTGGCCAACTGGGAATGCAGACGGCTCGTCTGCATTGTCGAGAGGCGAACAGATGGTTCTCCCTTCTCAGGTTACAGCCTTCCTCGACGATCTTGCCTCGCAGATTGAGGCTGCCAGACAGCAAGCCATAGCGCCCGACCGTGATATTGCCTCCGAATGGAGTATATACCTGTCTGGATCCTCCCCTATGTTAGGGGAGGGGGACTCGCAGGGTGGAGGAGTGTGTCAAACTCCTTCGTCATCCCTTCCCGACTCTGTCGGTCCTCTATTGACTACTACTTGGGACCAGGGCCAGTACTACAATGCCCTCTGCCCAGAAGACGCCAATGGACCTGCAGGTCATACTTACACAGGTTGTGTGGCAACTGCCATGGCGCAGATAATCAACTACTGGGGTTACCCCGTCCACGGTCGTGGTATCCATAGTTACCAAAGCAACTATGGCACCCTCACCGTCAACTATGACAGTACCACCTACGACTATGCCAACATGCCCACTGCTCTCACCTCCACCAGCACCCTGCAGGAGGTGCAAGCCGTTGCTACCCTTATGCGAGACTGCGGTGTAGCCGCCAATATGGGGTATGGTCCTAATGAGAGTAGCAGCTATGATGTCGATGCCCGTGCCGGATTGATTAACTTCTTCCGCCTCAGTCCCGACCTCAGCTTTGCCGAGAAAATGTTTTTTACTGATAATAACTGGGAGAATATGCTCAGAGCCGATATTGCCGATGGTCGCCCAGTGATGTACAGCGGTCAAGGAGACGCAGGCGGTCACTCTTTTGTTTGTGATGGTTACAAGGACAGCAATTATTTCCATTTCAATTTTGGTTGGGGTGGGTATGCTGATGGATGGTATGTAACTAGCGCAGTAAATCCTGCGGGTATGGCTTTCAATAGCGACCAGTCCGCACTCCTAGGCATCTTTCCCGACAGTACTGGTAATGTCATCCTCGGCCAGATGGCAGGCACAAGCACTTTTATCGTCGACGAGCCATTGGAATTCTACCACCTGCTGGGGCATAATGCCTATACGGGAACAAACTATTCAAACACTTGCAGTAATAACATAAATTTTGTTTCTGCTAACGACACCGTTCATCTTGTTGTGGATATTGTTTATTATGACGGACAAAATCTCTATATATCTGCTGGTGATGAAATAAGGTCTTTAAATGCGAGTAGCACCAATAACTTAAGTCCAATAGTTTCGTCCTCTAGTTGGGTGTCAGTCGATTATTCTGGCGCTCTATTTTACTCTGGATTTAAACTGTGCATCAGCCCAGATAACGGTTGTCGAATGATTTCAAACATAGGAGTAAATGTAGATACAACCACTGTGGTATTGTCATGGAGCGAGAATGGTTCAGCCATCGGTTGGCAAATAGAATATGGCGTTGACGGTTATCCGTTGGGAGAAGGGACAACAGTAACAACCAATGACTCTTCCTTTACTGTTAGTGGTTTGGCTGAATTGGAAAGATATGATTTCTACATAAGGCCGCAATGTGGGGGGGCATGGTTTGGTCCTGTGAAGATAATGACAAAAGCGCACTATTGGATTGATATTGTGACTGCACAGCCGGAAGGGTATGTGATAGGGGAATTAGACAACAATGGACAGTATCCTATAACAATTTCTTCTGCAGAGGCTCTTGCTTGGTGGGCAAAACAGGTGATTGAACAAGGGAGTTCTCAATCAATAGCACATACAACGGTCAATCTTGCTTCTGACATTGATTTAAGTGGATATTTATGGAAACCCATTCCTGAATGCTATGGACAGTTTAATGGGAATGGCCATACAATCTCAAATATGACAATTGTGGAAGAAGGAGAAAATAGTGAGAATTCCGGTTGGGGATTTTTTAGGTTTTACCGCGGATATACCGGTACCGATCGCCGTACGATAAGCAACCTGATATTTCAAAATCCATATATTAGAATCTTGAATGGGATGGGAACACCTCCCGATAATACTGGTTCCATAACATATTACTTCGCAGGTACTGGTGTTATAGCAGGAAGAACTTTCTGTGCAGCAATAGTGAACTGTGGTGTTAATAATGGTGTGATAACACAGTCATATTCTCAACCATCCATTTTTTCCGATGGAGAATTGGTTGGAATAATGGAAGAAACAGATATAATTAACTGCTATACAACAGGAAATTTATTGTCAGCAGCACCTACGGTAGGAGGTTTGATTGGAACACTGATGGGAAGTGGAACCTCAATAATCAACAGTTATACCTCAGTTAACGTCAATGCATTGACCGGTTTAGTGGGTAGCATCTGCGGTTCCATGAGTCGTGGAGATATTCATAATTGCTATGTGGCTGATGATGACATTCCTTTGGTGGGAGATATTTCAAATATAAATGGTAGTTCAAGCGACACGCTACGCTTTAATCGTGAAACACTTTTACTAAATGACAACGTTTATTTTGATGGTGTTGGCTACAGGAACCTACTTGCTGTACTCAATAAAAAAGTTGAATTTGAGAATGATAGCAATTGGAAAGTGTGGCAGGCCGATAGTTTAGGTCTCAATAATGGATTCCCACTATTAGGAGGAAATCATGTTATTACATGTTCTAACGTCAGCAACATGACTGCTGTCAACGTGGAAAGAGATTCTAGCTATGCGATACGTGTAGCTTGGGACAGCGATAATCAAACGACAAACTGGAAGGTTAAATTTTGGGAGGTGGATTCTCTAGATAATACCGCATTATACATAGAAACGGATACCAATGTGATTGATATTATCAATATAACACTTGGTCGGACATATAATGTTGGTGTGCAGCGCTATTGTAGCGAAACAAATCATAGTGGGTGGGGGAATATTGTGCAGATTACTTTTGATAAGCCCTATTGGACAGATATTGTAACATCTCAACCAGAGGGATATATTGAAGATACCAACGGTAATGTAACCATCACATCAGCGGAAGGTCTCGCCTGGCTGTCCTGCTTGATAAATGGATTGCATAATCAAAATCATAAAACCTATTTAGGTAAAACAGTTAATCTGGTTGCTGACATAGACCTTGGTCGATACAAATGGATGCCTATGGGTTATGACTATGACTATACATTTCAGGGGGTATTCAATGGCAACAATCACGTCATTAGTAACATGTATATTAATGAGAATCGTGATAATGTAGGCCTGTTTGGATACGTGTATCAGCATACATATTCGCTGGACAAAAAGTTTTATAATATCACATTAGAAAACGGCCATATTAATGGTGGTTCTAGTGTCGGTGGATTTCTCGGTTTCTATATTAGTTACAACACTCCTGAGATTGCGCCGATGGTTTTATTCGACAACTGTCATTCGGTAAATGTTTTTGTCGAAGGCAACCATTATGTGGGAGCCATTCTGGGTCAAGCCAATAATTGTGGAGATAAAACATTTATCAATTGTTCGTCTTCGGGGAACGTATACGGTGAAAAGTCTGTTGGTGGTTTATTCGGTATGTTGAGTAATAGTGCTAACGATACGGTTATCAATTGTTATTCATCATGTAATGTATACTCCGTTTCCGAAAATACAGGCGGTTTAATTGGGTGGGCAGCCAGATGTCTTGCAAAGAATAGTTATTCGGTAGGTTCCGTTGTGAACAGCGAAGGTTCCAAGGGAAGGCTAATTGGATTCCTATGTAGTGACATCACCTGCAGTTATTTATATGGTCTTCATGACGAGAGTCAATGTCCGCTGTTAGGAGATCAGAATATTTATGAAATGTATACAAACACTATTAGTGATACTTCATCTTTCAGCATCACAGGTGTCTTGAATAATACAATAACTATTGATGGTTCAAGTTGTTTAACCTTACTCTCAGTTCTCAACGCCTGGGTTGATGCCAATGACACGGCGGGTATCTACCGTCATTGGGCTGAGGACTCGGCAAATGTAAACGGTGGGTATCCTGTATTTGCGGTTATTCCCTGTCCTGTGATTAATAATCATGATACTGTTGTGGTTTGTGAGAGCTATTCATGGAATGGGAATGTTTACAGTTCTTCATGTGTTGTAACAGATACTCTGCCTACCTTGAATGGATGTGACAGTATTGTTACATTGCATCTAACCATCAACAACCCAGTACACACAGC
>DBXB01000046.1:50985-51245 GCA_002309155.1 Bacteroidales bacterium UBA1223
GCAACGACAGAGACCGCTTGCGAATCCTATACATGGAATAATACTACCTACACTACCAGTGGCAACTACACTTTCTCACACCTTGACGCCAACGGTTGTACACAGGTTGACACACTCCACCTGACCATCAACAACCCAGTACACACAGCAACGACAGAGACCGCTTGCGAATCTTACACCTGGAATAACACCGCCTACACCACAAGTGGCAACTACACCTTCTCACATCTCGACGCCAACGGTTGTACTCAGGTCGATAC